>CAYQGB010000247.1:0-6393 GCA_964416895.1 uncultured Calditrichaceae bacterium | reverse complement strand
ATACACATTTCCCCCGGTAATCAAGGTCTCAAAATCGGAGATGCCGATGGGTAGCCGTTTCTTCATTTCCCCGGTCCTGCGGATTTTTGTAGAAATTTGAGCAACCGGAGTGGAAAAAGCAACTGTTGATTTGCCCGATGGCTTTTGCTCCAATGGCGGCTAATAATCCCGGGCAGTCAGGGGTTTTTCCCGTTCGCGTTTGGAGAGTTCGATCAGTTCCCGAAGCGAATACCGACGCCGTTTGCCGGTGCTCAAATCAATCTCTTCCCGAAAGACAACCGTGGCAAGGGGATAATACGTTGCCGTTTCCCGAACATACTTGCGCCCTCCCGGAAAAAGCTTCTCGTCCACGTTGGGGGCGCTGGCAATCATGTACCGGGCCGTTTCTGTGCGTACCCGAACATGATACACCTGTATCGTCAGCAACAAACCGGAGAGGTTTCCCGGAAGTGGAATGGGAATCTCCTCGTGCCGGGATTCCCCGTATTTTAATCGGTTATCGCCCAGTTTTCTGGCCGGATTCCACTCCCAGATTTGCCCGATACGCCGGCGGGTTTCCCATTGCCGCCGACCGGCTTTATCTTCTATGGCCACAACAACCAGCAAAAAGCGCTCCGGATCTCCGGTGGGCAGGTAATGCCCGGCGTGGGCGTTGGTCAGAGTAAGCGGTAATGTAGCCGTATGTCCGGGTTTTCGGGGAGAAAGTTCCCCCGCGATAACTTGCAGCCCCGGCCGGTAGCCCCGCACCAGCAGAGAATCATACCCCTCATACCATTTGGGAATACCGCTGCCCACCCAGTGATGTTGATTGACTTCCCGTTGGGGCAGATGCGGAAAATCCTCCGCAATCAGGCGGCGGGTGGTGGGCATGTGGCAATCCACGCAATCCGGTGATTTACCCAATTTTTGTTCCAGCAGAGGGCGAGCCTCTTGCAGCTCTTTTCGGGTGTAAAACCAGCATACCAGGTTGGGCGTCAGGGCTTCCCCCCGGGGATCGTGGCAACGCAAGCAGATGTTGTGGAGGAACTGCCGATTTTGCCGCACCGGATGGGGCGCTTCGGTGCTTCCGTTTGGCCCGATGATGAAGCTCTTCCCGGTGGTTTTGTCGGTGCGCACGTGGCAGGTCGCGCAGGTAATCCCTTCCTGTTGCATTTGAGGGTCGAACAGGGGATTGGGGCGGGTAACCGGTTTGAAGATGTCGCCTTCTGCCAGATGGGTGACAATATATTCCCGCTGGTTCTGCACCGGAATATGGCAATTGAGGCAGATCCACTTCGGCGAATCCGGTTTGCTCAACTCCGCCTGAAATTGAATGTCCCGCAGGGAGCTGGCGTGAGTGGAAGCCCGCCATTCCCGATAAATGGCTTTATGGCACTTCCCGCACTCATCGGCCCTCAGGGCATTGGCGCCTTCCACCGGTTTCTGATTGGGGATAATGAAGGCATAGGATTCCACCCGGGGGTCGAACCGCTCGGTCAACGCCACCCGCCGGGGAAATTGCCCCCAGGCCGACCAGAGAAGCATCATGCCGGTAGCAGCGAATATGGATATGATCAAAGATAGTCGCCGGAACATGGATATTCATACAACATTTATACGATTGTGGTCGTCGCAAATGTGTTGCGTATTGAGTAATGCGTATTGCGTAAGTGTTAAGTCTCAAGACATAGGTTACAGCTAAAGTCTCAGAACATAGGTAACAGTTATTGCTCAATTAGGCTCAAGACACCGGTAACAGATGGGGAAATGCTTCTTCCAAACATGTTCTATACTGATACCTTTCGTCAAGTGAAATAAAGGGGTTACATCACCCATTTGGTGGCCTTCAGTACATCGATATAGCTGACAATGTATCGGATCAATGGGAAAGTGTTACCCATGTCTTGAGACTACTTTTGGCAATACATAGCATCCAAAAGTGTTACCTATGTCTTGAGCCTTATCACGTAGGTTGTGAGATGGCCAGATACGCAATACGAAATACGCAATACGCATTATATGGCGAAATCCGCATTCCGTGGTTTACCAGAGCTTAAGCTCTATTCTCTTTCCTGACCAAAGTATCGAGCCATTGCTCCAGCAGCCTACTGAAACAATTCTTCCCACCATTGGGGTTGATCTTTAAGCCAGCGGTCAAACCAGGCCAGGATGGTTTTTTGCCAGGCGATACGTTTACGGTAATCCACGATATGGTGATCCTGCCCGGCCACCCGCACGTATTCCACCTCTTTCCCCAACAGCTTGAGCGCCACATAGAATTGATCGCTTTCCCCCGGGGGCACGTTGGTATCGGCATCCCCGTGAAGCAACAGCAGGGGCGTCTTGACCTGATCGGCGTGGAACAATGGGCTTTGCTCCACAAAAATGTCCCGGCGGTTCCAGGGAAAGCTGTTGGCCGCCGATACCGAACTGTACAGATACCCCCAGTATCCTTCGCCCCAATAGCTGGGAATCAGGCTGATGCCGGCGTGGGAGATGGCCGCGGCAAACAGATCCGTTTTGGTCAGCAGCAGCATGGTCATAAACCCACCGTAAGAAGCGCCGATGCATCCCACCCGCCGGGAATCCACAAAGGGGTGCGCTTCCAGAAACTTCTTAACCCCGGCGATAATTTCCTCGGAGGCAATCTTTCCCCAATCGTTCACATGCAAGGCCGAAAACGCCTGCCCGTATCCGATGGCTCCGCTGGGTTGCAGCACATACACCACATATCCCTGAGCGGCAAACAGGTTTTTGGGGTAGCGCCCCCCGAAGCTCCGGGTGGTGGGCACGGTTCCCCCGTAGTAGTACACAATGCAGGGATATTTCCGATGGGGATCAAAATCCGGGGGATAGTACACCCTTCCTTCGATTTCCACTCCCCGATCGTTCACAAATGACCATCGTTCCACTTTGCCGAACCGTACCCGGGAGAAAGCCTCCCTTGCCGGATCGGAAAGTATCCGGGAGCGATTCTTGCGAACATCTACCGCAAAGGCTTTCGGCGGGGTGGTGGTACCGGAGCCGAAATATACCAACGCCGCTTTTTGCTTTGCCAGAGCGAACCCCTCCACCACATCCACCTCCGTATTCAAGCGCCGAAACTCTCCCGATTTCAGGATATAGCGGTACAGGCGACCGTATTCCCGCTCGGTAACCCGGAAGATGATCGCCTCTCCGGAGGCTTCCCAGACCGCGCTTTCTATGCTGGGATCAAACTCACGGGTCAGAGCGGTAATCTTCCCGGTCGCCACTTCATACAGATAGGCCTGACCGTCGTAATCGTTGGGGATCATGCCCTCGGGAACGTTTTGACCGATTTCCCCGAACAGAGAGGGGCTGCCGGTGATCAGCAGATATCTGCCATCCGGTGACCACTGAGCGCTGTTATACCACCCCGCCTCGATCAACGTATCCACCGAAAAATCTTCCAGATCCAGCAAGGAGAGAATGGTACGGGTGTAAGGGCGTTGGGAAAAGTCATCCACCGTACGGGAAAACACCAGTTTTTTGCCGTCGGGGCTGATGGCGTCCAGATGGGTGGTCAGGGAGCCGGCGGTCAGCCGCTGTCGAGTGCCACCGGGAAGGTTCAGCCGATACAGGTAGCTCTTTCGCCGGAACCAGGGCCAGCGATCCCGGGGGCTTTCCAGGCGCTTCAACCCGTCTTTTTCTTTCTTCGGCTCTTCGGCAACGCTGTAGATGATAAAGTTGCCTTCCGGCGACCAGGTGAAGTTCTCCAATCGTTCCACGTCCCGCAGCAACGGTTCGCTGGTGCCCTGCTCCAGATCTACCAGCCACAGGGTGGCTTTTTTGTTCTGGGTGTCGGTGTAGGCAAAGCGCTGCCCCACCGGCGACCATTGCACCGTGCTGAGCGCCGTGCCCCCGCGAAAGGTCTGCACCAGCTTTCCATCGGACACCCGGCGCAGTTCCAGGTAGCTCTCCGCCCGATCTTCCCCGGGGATCTGCTGTCGGATGGTCACCGTGGCCAGTTTTCCATCGGGGGAGATGGAAACGCCGCTCACCTGAGGGCTATCCAGCAGGCGGTGAATATCCATTACCTGCCGGGATGACAGAGTAGGGGAGAGGGCGTTTTTACCAAAAGTGGAATCCACTTTGAGGGTCGTCTGAATGCGCCAGGGGTGAGCGTTCTCCGGGTCCCGCAGCGTCTTGATAATTAACAAGTGGTGACCGGTTTCTAACTTGAGTGTGTGGGTGGCCTTCCCCGCCCGGGCCCCGGCTTTGCTCTCCGAGGTGGTTTTATCGGTCACCTTTTTCCCATCCAGATACACGGCCAGCAGGTGATGGCTGCGCACCTGCAATTCCGCTTTCACGTACCGGTGTGCCCGGATATACGTTGTCAAATAGGCCGTTTGGGGATGGGGGGAATCTGCCCGGGGAATCAATTCCACGCCTTCGGAATCGGCGGAGAGCGGTTGCCAGGTAAGCCGGGTGTGGGCATCCCAATCCACCAGGGCGCCGGACTCCGGCCACCATTCTCGAAGCTCCATCGCCTCAAAATTCAGCAGTTCCTTCAGCCCGAATTTATCCCCATGGTACACCGGTAACGGCGTAATCACCGGCCCCAATTGCAGCCATTGGGAAATTTTCATAGAATCTTTACCTCCTTCCTGAGTCCATCCGGGAACAGAGGACAGCACCATGCCTGTCCACACCAGCAGAGCGAAAATCGTTCCAAAGTCTGCAAACCTTCGACCCATGGCAGCTCCTCCTGTGCTTCAGATTCGACAACTTTTCTCATGGCGGAACAGAATAACCGCCACATACCGGAAAAACAAGCAGGAACTGAAATTGAGGCGTATATTACCGGTGTGGCGTTTGAGAATTTTGCAAAGTCGGCAGATAACCCGATGCTCATGGGCATGGAACGTTGGGGAATGTATTGCGTAATGCCTATTGCGTAATGGATCGGCTACGCAATACGGAATAGGCAATACGCACGATATAGCGTGACAGTACCCGTTGAGGAGGTTCTCACATGAAGACAATCCCATCGCATTCCATAAATTCCGACAGGGATGCCCGGCGTCCCCGGGTGATCATTGTCGGCGGCGGTTTTGGAGGGCTGTATGCCGCCAAATCCCTGGGAAATGCGCCCGTGGAGGTGCTCTTGATCGACCGGCGCAATTTCCATCTGTTTCAGCCATTGTTGTATCAGGTGGCCACCGGAGGGCTGTCTCCCGGCGATATTGCTTCCCCCCTTCGGGCGGTACTGAACAAATACCGCAACATCCGGGTCATCAAGGGCGAAGTGGTGGACATAGACCCCGCAGGTCGGCTCGTGCAGGTGCGCCGACCGGGCACCGGGGATCTGGAAGCATTCTCCTACAATTATCTGATTGTTGGGGTGGGCGTACGCCATCACTACTTTGGCAACGAGGAGTGGTGCACCCTGGCGCCGGGGTTAAAAACCATTGAGGATGCGCTGGAAATTCGCAAGCGCATATTCACAGCCTTTGAGGAAGCGGAATGGGAACGTGATCCTGATCGGCAAAGGGCATTGATGACCTTCGTCGTGGTCGGCGGCGGCCCCACCGGCGTGGAACTGGCCGGGGCGCTGGCGGAGTTGTCCCATTTTACCCTCAAAAAAGATTTCCGGAATATCGATCCCACCCGTGCCCGTATCCTGCTGATCGAGGCCGGGGAGCGCATTCTGCCCACCTATCCCCCCGGGCTGTCCCGAAAGGCGCAGCGCGCTCTGGAGCGCCTGGGGGTTACCGTGATGACCCATACCCTGGTGGCAGATGTTCAATCGGGGCAGGTGAGGATTCGCCGGGGAGAACGGGAAGAAACGGTGCCGACGGGTACCGTTTTGTGGGCGGCAGGAGTACGGGGCGCCCCCATGGGGCACATTTTGGCGGAGAAGACCGGGGCAACGCAGGATCCCCTGGGGCGCATCAAGGTGGAATCGGATCTGTCGATCCCCGGCCATCCGGAGATTATGGTCATCGGCGATCTGGCTCACTTTGCCCATCAGACCGGTGAGCCGTTGCCGGGCATCGCGCCGGTAGCCATGCAGCAGGGGCGGTACGCCGCCCGGCGAATCAAAGCCCTGGCGAAGGGGAAGCGGGTGCCTCCGTTCCGCTATTTTGACAAAGGCAGCCTGGCGGTAATCGGTCGCAATGCCGCGGTGGCGGATCTGGGACGGTTCAAGCTCTCCGGATGGATCGCCTGGGTGTTGTGGGTGTTTATCCACATCGCCTATTTGATCGAGTTTGACAACAAGATGCTGGTGCTGTTTCAGTGGGCGGTGGACTACTTTACCCGCAAGCGGGGCGCCCGCCTGATCACGGGAGATCAACCGCCGGAAGTGCTTTCCGGCATATCGGAAGCGGGGCGCTCCAAAACCGGAGAAATATCTGTCCCTTGACAAACACTCCGGATGTGGTTACAATG
>CAYQGB010000246.1:0-6411 GCA_964416895.1 uncultured Calditrichaceae bacterium | reverse complement strand
ATGCGGTAAGCGGCAGGGATATGCTCACCTGAACGAGCAGGAGTATTCCTCACCGGAGTGCTCCTGCTCCGATTTTCCGTTTTACTCTTCCCCCTGATTTCACTTTTCCGGCACAAAACAAACATTTTTACAGGGGAATATTCCCATGCTTCTTGGGCGGGTTGCGATCCACCTTGTTGCGCAGCACCTCCAGCGCCTGGCAGATTTTCGGGCGGGTCATGGGCGGTTCGATGACATCATCCACATAGCCGTGCTCCGCCGCCAGGTAGGGATTGGCAAACTTTTCCCGATATTCCCGCTCTTTCTCGGCCAACAGAGCTTCGGGGTCTTTGGCCTGAGCGATCTCCTTCTTAAAGATAATCTCCGCCGCCCCCTTCGGCCCCATCACGGCGATTTCCGCCGAGGGCCAGGCAAAGTTAAAATCCCCCCGAATGTGCTTGGAACTCATCACGTCATAAGCGCCGCCGTAAGCTTTGCGCAGGATGACGGTGATTTTGGGCACGGTGGCTTCGCAAAAGGCGTACAGCAGCTTGGCCCCGTGCTTGATGATCCCGCCCCACTCCTGGGCGGTACCGGGCAAAAAGCCGGGCACATCCACAAAGGTGAGCAGGGGAATATTGAACGCATCGCAGAATCGCACGAAGCGCGCCCCTTTGAGGGAGGCGTCGATGTCCAGCACTCCTGCCAGCACCGCCGGCTGATTGGCCACAATCCCCACCGGATAGCCGTTCATCCGGGCAAATCCCACCACTAAATTCTGGGCATACAGTTCGTGGATTTCAAAAAACTCTCCTTCATCCACCACCCGACGGATGATCTCTTTGACATCGTAGGGCTTACCGGGATTGTCCGGCACGATGCTCAGCAAAGCCTCATCCATGCGCTCGGGAGAATCGTTGGGTGTTGTTCGGGGCGGTTCCTCGGCGTTGTTCAAAGGCAGGTAGCTCATCAACCGGCGGATCTGCATCAGGCAATCCACGTCGTTATCCGCCACCCGGTGGCACACGCCGCTTTTGGTGGCGTGGGTCATGGCGCCGCCCAGCTCGTCGAAGGAGACCTCTTCATGGGTCACGGTTTTGACCACATTGGGACCGGTGACGAACATGTAGCTTTTATCTCGGACCATGAAGATAAAATCGGTGATGGCCGGGGAGTACACCGCCCCGCCGGCGCAGGGCCCCATGATGGCGGAAATCTGGGGAACAACCCCGCTGGCCAGGGTGTTGCGGAGAAAGATGTCCGCGTAAGCCCCCAGGCTGACCACTCCTTCCTGAATACGGGCGCCGCCGGAGTCGTTCAAGCCGATCACCGGCACTCCGATCTTCATGGCCAGATCCATGATTTTGCAGATCTTCCGGGAGTGGGCTGCGGAAAGGCTGCCTCCGAACACGGTAAAATCCTGGCTGAACACGCACACGGTGCGCCCGTCGATTTGGCCCAGCCCGGTTACCACGCTGTCGCCTAAATAACGCTGCTTATCCAGGCCAAAGTCGTGGGTATGGTGGCGCACCAGCATATCCATCTCTTCAAAGGTGCCTTCATCCAGCAACACCTCGAGGCGCTCCCGGGCGGTCAGTTTGCCCTGTTCGTGCATCTTGCGGATGCGCTCTTCCCCGCCGCCTTTGCGGGCTTCCTCCTTCAAGCGCCGGAGATGAGCGATCTTTTCCTCCATCGTGCTCCACTGCTCTTCGGTCTTCTTTGCCACGGGATGGTTCCTTAATTTAGCAAGCTCAATTTCATATGAGAGATACTAAACATTATTGACACCGGGATCAATTCAAGGATTAACGGGAGGGATGTTGAGTTCCAAATCATATTCTGGTAGGTATTTAAAGGGCATTGTTCAGGCCAAATTTGTCACCATATCACTTTCAATCCGAAACTTCGATAATCGCGAATTTTTTTGTCTTTGGAAATCAAGGTAAGATTCTGACAAATAGATTGCCAAATGATTAGCCTATCAAATGGGTCTTTATTTTTCATTCTGGGAAGCTTATAAAATGTTGATGCTTCTTTGGGAGATATTGGGAGAATCTCAATACTGACCTTTTTTGAGTACTCTACCAAATCTTCCGGCGCTACCCCTTGAAGTTCCAATTTACCAATAGCATACTTCAATGAGATTTCCCAAAAGGTAACGACACTCACGCATACATCATTGTCAAGATTTCGAATGACTTCTTTTGCTTTTTGGGATAATTTTTCATCATCAAACAATACCCACAAGAATGTATGCGTGTCTAAGAGATATTTCATACAGCAAGCAATTCCTCGTCTGTAATTTCAAAGTCGCCTACAATCTTGTAGCTTGCTACTCCTTTGAGAATACCCAACGGCCGCTCATGGTTGCTATTCTGGTATTTTTGGTAAGATATGATCACGGCGATATTCTCCTGTTCCTGATCATCTTTAATGATAATGTCTTCCCCCTGCTGAACCATTTTGAGAAGATGCAGAAGGTCACGAATCGCTTCTTCTATCAGGACAGTTCTCATTTTGCAAATCCTGTGAAAGTTAACGTATAAAACCAACCCCCTGCCTGAGACAATAATAAGCATTCCCCCCGGATATTGCAATATAAAGGGAGGATCATATCGGATCGAAGGGAAAAGCGGGGAATACATAAAAAGCCCGGATGCAGGAGAACATCAGGGCTTTGAGAAAAGCGAGGTGCATTCCGGGAGCACTACAAATCCGCCCCCAGGGAGATGTACCAGATCGGCTTGCTGGATTTTTCCAGATCGAATTGCCAGGCCACATCGATGCGGAGCAGAAAGTAGAGGAAGAAGACCCGCGCCCCCACCCCGTAGCCGCTGACAATATCCCGAAAGCGCCGCCGCCCCAACCGGTCTTTAAACGTTCCCCGGAAATTGGGATTGCCCAGAATACCGTTGGTGGCATCCCAGGCGGCTCCGATGTCATAGAACATTACCCCGCGAACGTTGAACAGGCGTATCGGGGGAAAGCCCAGCCCCAGAAACTGGATAAGGGGAAAGCGGAACTCAAAATTGCTCAGCAGGTAGCGATCCCCCTCCCGTTCGTAGAAAAAGGCCCCTCGCAGGGGGGTAACGAATTGGGAGAAGAAGATGTCCCCGATGTCGTTGGTACGCAGGCCCCCGCGAGTCTTGAAGTTGATCCAGTTGTCGATGCCCCCCAGGAAGAAGCGCTGGGCCTGCCGCCCCCAACTGGCCCCTCCGGTCAGGCGAAAGGCCAGGCTGTAATTCCGGTTCAGCATCCAGTATTTGCGGTAGTCAAAGGAAAAGGTCTGAAATTCCCGGCTGTTGTCGCTGTATTTAGGGCTGACGGTGTAGCTGACGGCGTATCGGCTGCCATCCACCGGGCCGGTGTACCCCCACAGCACGTTGTCGTGCACGTAGGAGAGGGTGGGAAAGATCGTGGATACCTTCTGATCCGGTTCCGAGAAGGTTAAATTCTCCATGGTCACATTGTACCAGTTGAACAGAAGCTCCATCCGCTTAAACCGGCTGAAGGGATAGGCGAACAGCACGTTGATGCCGTAGTTCCGAAATCGTCTTAACGAAAGACCGCTTCGGAAGAACCAGGCCAGATGGTATCCCCCGATACCGAAATTCAACCGCCGCTTCAAATTCAAATACAGCACGCTCAGATCGCTGTTCTTGAGATCCGACACCAGGTTAACGTTGAGGAGAATCTGATGATCGCCTAACAGGTCGCTGAAGGCAAAGGTGGTAAATCCGGAGAATCCAAAGAAAGTGCTGTATCCGGCGCTTCCGGTGACAATATCCGGGCTGAATTTCAATTTGTACCGGTGCACTTTATAATTGCCTTTGGCATCCATATAGCTCTTCTGGGACAACTCCACCTGTTTAGGCTCTTCATCTCTGGCTTTCATCCGTCGGCGGGTGAACACATACTTGCTGTAATCTGCCGGAGGCGCCCCTTTGAGCTTGGCCAGTACCTTTTGACCTCGTTCCTCTTTAGGAGGCACCCAATTCCGGGCATAGATGGGAGGGGTCTCCTGATTCATCTCCCGCCGGAACTGGGTATCCTTTAGCTCCACCTCTTCCATTTCCAGAGGGTTGTTCATCAGATAGATGTCGAATCCTCCTTTGTAAAAGGTGGTAAACACCATTTTGTTGGCGCTGCGATCCCATCCGATCTGAAAGATACCCGAGATGATATTGGTCACCGGATAGCTGCGATCGGTGTCCAGGTCGTGCACAAACAGATTGAAGATCCCGTTCTTGTCGGAGGTATATACCAGCTTTTTTCCGTCGGGAGAGAACAGGGGATGGGCTTCATCCCAGGGGGTATCGGTGACCCGCTCAATCTGCCCTGTCTCCACATCCAGGATATACACATCCCTGGACTCGAAATCAAAGGTGGCCATATCAAAATCATCCGGCACATCGGTAGAATCCAGGTAATCTTTCCGGTCGGAGACGAAAGCAATTTTGCGCCCATCCGGCGACCAGGAGGGTTGATCATCGGTAAAAATGTCGTTGGTCAGGCGGGTCATCTTTTGGGTTTTGAGATTGAATATGAAAATGTCGCTGCGCTCGTTCTTGTTGCCCACAAAGGCGATGCGTTCTCCATCCGGTGACCAGGAAGTGGTAAAAGCGCCGTCCAGTTCCACCTTGTATTTTCGCACCTTTCCGGATTTAATATCCACGGTGTAGATGGCATCCCGCGGCCCGGCTTTGGCGGTAAAGGCCAGAAACTTGCCGTCGGGGCTAAAGCTCATTCCCGGACGCAGAAAGTGCAGTTCCTCAAAACTCTCCGAGCGGTTCCCCTTCACCAGGGTCTTGATCAGTTTTCCGTTCAGGGAGGACATCAGGTAGATGTTCTGATACCCCCGTCGGTCGGAGATAAAGGCGATTTTGTCCCCGTTGGGAGAGATGGCCGGACTGACGTTGAGGAAATTGCCCACCCGATTGTGGTTGGTCAGGCGTTTGGCCAGTTCCACCGGCTCTTTGCGGTCGGCCACTTCCGGCCAGTACTGTTTGCGGAGATACCGGTGCCAGCGTTCGGAGAATTCCCGGGAGCCGATTCCCACCGAAGAGCGCAGCACCCGGTCGAAGGTCACCTTGCCCCGCATCTTGTGGATGATCTCCCCGATCTTTCGGCGTCCGTAGGTGGTGGCAATGTATTTGAACACCGAGGCCCCGCCCTGATATACCAGAAAATACTCCAGCGCGGCCAGATCGGGAATGTAGCCGTTGAGCACCGCATCCCGCACGATCATGTCGATTTCGGTGGTCCAGCCGGTGGATTGAAACTCGGCCAGCCCCTCGGCAAACCAGATGGGCACCGGGGTCACTTCCCCCACGATCAGCGACTGCACCGATCCCCCGTAGATCATGTCGTTCATCACCGCATGCACCAGTTCGTGGTGAATCACATGGCGGAACTGCTCGTAAGAGCCTTCAAAAGGCACCACAATGCGATTCTTGAACAACTCGGTAACCCCGCCAATGCCTTCGGTCAGGTAGGAAATCACCACATTGGTCTGCTGCCAGTCATTATGACTGTTATATACGATGAACACGATCCGGTCTTTGATCTCATATTGCCAGTCCCGACGGATTTGCACATAAGCGCTCTCCGCCACGGCGGCGGTGAACTCGGCCAGCTTCTGTCCCCCTTCATAGAAATACACATCGAAATGCCGGGACTGAATGTAGTACCATTCAAAATTTCGGTAAATCACCTTGTTTTTACCGAAACCGAACAGTTGGGCGCTCCCCACAACTGTCAGGAGGGATAAAAACACAAACAGACGAAAGGCTCTCATCATGGGTACTCCCGTCTATGTGATCGTAGAATTCAAGGTAATTGCCAAATCCCTGTGGCAGAAGTTATTGGTCTGAAGAAACGTCCCTGTTACTCCCATTTTCGGCGTACTCCGCAAAATATTAGATTTCCCTCACCGCGAATGCCGTAACATCTATTACATCCCTGCCGGTAATTCCCCTATTTTGATGACGGCGGTGGAAACTCCGGTCACTCCTTCTTCTCGATGTTGGCAGCACTCCATCCGGTGAGCCTGTTCAATTTTCAGGAGTCAACCGGGGAACTTCTTCTCTCGGAATATCCTGCAACGGGTGGTTCCACAACTCGCGATATCAGGTGTGCCTTAAACCGGCCAATCGTCGAGGGGTTACTGCGCCGTCACCATCTCCTTTTCCCGGAATAAATATAGGATGATTCCCGGAAGATTTCAAGCCCCCTGTACACGACCATGTTTTGCAATCCTTGATTTTGCAGCGCTTCTTTCCCTATCTTGCGGCACAGAAGCCGGTCAGGGTGGGGAATTATACTCCTCAAGGGTTAATGCGGCTTTTGGGTGCCATTTAACTCATTTGAGTACATGAGGTTATTCAATGTTTAATCTTTCGTCTTTCATCTTTAACACCGGGTATCCCCCGG
>CAYQGB010000245.1:0-6419 GCA_964416895.1 uncultured Calditrichaceae bacterium | reverse complement strand
GCCTCGGCGGGATAACAGCCACCCGTGCCGCCATGGCGGCACTACTCCGGAATCATACAAAGATCATCCTTCCAACTTCTTTCATCCCTGAAAAGTTCCCCCATCCCTGTGATTCAGAAGGGCGCAAAATATACGTCCCGCAACCGTTCGAGTCAACCAAAAATTTCCAATTTTTCGTCAAAATTTTGGGGAAGCCCCGTCGGTAAACAGAGCTTCCCCACATCCAAATATTTGACCAGTGGTTTACTTTCCTGCTTTGCCGTTTCCGGCAGCTTTTTTCCGGGTACCGCCGGCCTTACCGGAACTCTTTCGGGTGGAGGGAGCAGGAAATTCCACCTGAATGAACGAATTGTGGGTTCCAAAAACATTGGGAACCTGGGGCGTCTGATTGTCATTCAGCCATTCCCGGCCATTGACCAGATAGCGGAACTGATATTCCCCCGCTTCCAGTTTGACATCCGCTTTCCATACCCCGGTTCGGGTTTTCTTCATGGGCGTGGCCGATGCATCCCAGCCGTTAAAATCACCGACCAGCGCCACACTTTCCGCTTCCGGCAATTCCACCTGAAACGTTACCTTTTTACTTCGGGGACTCACTTTGACCATTGGATACCTCCTTACGAGTTTTGTGTTGTTGTTAACGATCTTTGTTGAGTTTCGCTCACAGAAAGGTCTGCGCTTTCCCCAGATAAACGCGCCAAGTATAGGCAACCGGGTTCCGAAAATCAACCCGTTTTATTTTTTATTGAGTTGGCGCAAGATTCCCTTCTCGATTAACTTTTGCTCTGCAAATTTGAGAAATATCGACCGAAAAGCTGCCGAGGTGAGCATGGTTCGCATTACCCGGGTATACACCCGAACCGGCGATAAAGGATCGACCCGGTTGGCCGGAGGCCAGGTCATTTCCAAGGCCTCCCAACGCATAGAAGCTTACGGAACGGTGGATGAACTGAATGCCCATCTGGGAATGGTGGCCGAATCGCTGAGGGAACAGCCGATGCTGGAAGAGCTGCGCACGGCCATCCTGCGCATCCAGAATGAGCTGTTCGATCTGGGATCGCAGCTGGCGGTGTTGCCGCAAGATCGTCGCCCCGATACCCCGGTGATCGGCGTCGACAACATCCGCCGCCTGGAAACGGAAATCGACCGCATGAACAAAGAGTTACCCCCGCTAACCTCGTTTATCCTCCCCGGGGGGGGCGAGATCGGCGCCCGACTGCACGTGGCCCGAACCGTATGCCGCCGCGCCGAACGGGAACTGGTGCGCCTCTCTCAGGAAGAAACCCTGGACGGAGATGAAATACCGTATCTCAATCGCCTCAGTGATTGGCTCTTCGTGGCCGCCCGATTCGCCGCCGCCAGAACCGGTAAAGAAGAAACCCTCTGGGAGCCGGGCGCCCGATAAACCTTTTTTAGCAGTATCTCCGAACCCAACGGTAATATTATATTTGAGGCGGGCAGACCATATCCCTCGGCGGAGTGGTCGGATAGAGTAATCGTCTGTAGAAAACCTTCAAACCAGTCACGCCAAATAGTGGAGGAACGATCATGGCACATCGGGTCTATAATTTCAGCGCCGGACCGGCGACACTTCCCCTCCCGGTATTGCAAACGGTTCAGGAAGAGCTACTGGATTACCACGGCGAGGGGATGTCGATTATGGAGATGAGCCACCGCTCCAAAACCTTTGATGCCCTGACCGTGGAAGCGGAAGCCCGGGTGCGGGAGATCATGGGCTTTTCCGATGATTACCAGACGCTGTTTCTTCAGGGGGGTGCCACGGCCCAGTTTGCGGCGGTACCGCTTAACCTGATCACCGAGGGCAAGACCGGCGAATATGTCAACTCCGGTTCCTGGGCTACCAAAGCCATCAAAGAGGCGGAGAAGCTGGGCAAACCCTATCGGGTTATCGCCTCTTCGGAAGCGGAAAACCACACCTACATCCCCACCGATTTTGTGGTCAGCCCGGATGCGGCGTACCTCCACATTACCTCGAATAACACCATTTTCGGAACTCAGTGGCAGGCGTATCCCGATACCGGCGACGTGCCTTTAGTGGCGGACATGTCCTCCGATTTTTACTGCCGTCGATTCGACCCCAACAAATTCGGATTGATTTACGCCGGAGCGCAGAAAAACGCCGGGCCTTCCGGCGTGACCATCGTGGTCATCCGCAAAGACCTGCTGGAGCGCAGCCCGGCCAACATCCCCACCATCCTGAATTACAAACTGTTTGCGGAGAAAAACTCCCTGTACAACACGCCCAATACCTTTGGCGTGTATGTGGTCAATCTGGTGATGAAGTGGATTCAGGATCAGGGGGGCATTGATAAAATCGAGGCCATCAATCGTCAGAAAGCGCAGATGCTGTATGATCGGCTGGACGCCTCGGATTTCTACCGCCCCCATGCCCGAAAGGATAGCCGTTCGATCATGAACGTTACCTGGCGATGCCCGACCGAGGAACTGGAGAAAAAGTTTGTTGAAGAAGCCAAACAGTATGATCTGGTGGGGCTGAAAGGGCATCGTTCGGTAGGCGGCATTCGGGCGTCCATCTACAATGCCATGCCGGTAGAGGGCGTGAAGCGTCTGGTGGAATTCATGGATGAGTTTGAGCGCAAATTCGGTTAATCTTTCCTGAAAAGGGAGCCATCCGACCCGTGCCCCCCGAAGGCGTACGGTTTCATTCGGTTTTCCATTTACAGGGCATAGTTTCGGGAGGAAATTTTCCCGGATTATGCCCTGTTTTTTTCTCCCCATGATTTGCTTTAATACCCCGGCGGTCGGCAACATACTGCTTTTTCTCTCTCCGCTACATTTTATCGTTCTATCCCCTACCCCACTATCCACCACCATCATTTTGAGAGATTTAGCCGGCGATATTTTCAAAATCATCTTCAACTTAAGTTATTGAAAATGAACATCTTATTTCACAGATTTTCGTGTTTAAAATATTAAAAAAATTTTTCGCCAAAAAAATAATTTTTATTGGATGAAACCCACCGGAAGTTTATATTTGCCCGCTTTCATTAAAAGTTTTGTTTAAAATTTTAAACAACCTGAGTACCCGGACAACATCCATGAAAATCGGGGCCAAAATACGACGTTTACGGAAACTGAAAGGGCTGACCATCGAGGAATTGGCCGATGCCGCCGACCTTACCAAAGGTCTCATTTCCCAGATTGAGCGGGACAAAACCATGCCCACGGTGGCTACCCTGAAGCAGATCATGGATGTGCTGGGCATCGACCTGGCCACATTTTTCAGCGGTCTGGAAGAACAGGAGCGCAACATTTTTACCCGAAAGGAACGGTTCGAAGAATTTTCCAACAAGGGGTACAAAGTAGAAAGCCTTATCCCCAAACTCAAATACCTGGAAATGGAGCCGGTGCTGTTGACGTTAACTCCCCTGGCGGTATATGAAAAAAATTATGAAGAGGACGAGGGATTTGGGTTTGTGGTGCGGGGACGGGTGGAAATCACCGTGGGAGATGAAACTCGAAAATTGAATCGAGGCGACTGCTTCTACCTGTTTTTTGACAATCGGCTGGTTATTAAGAACTTAACCAGAAGACCGGCGGAAATTTTACTGGTCAATTATTAAACCAAGGTAGTAGGTAAAACCCAAACAAGAGGAGGACCTGGGGTGAAGGCGTTGGGACGACATATTCTGGCGGAGTTTTATGGGTGTGATCCCAAAATTCTCAACGACGCGCAGCTGATCGAGATTTACATGAAGCGCGCCGCTCTGGAATGTGGAGCCACCATCATCAGTTCCACCTTCCAGACGTTTAATCCCCATGGTGTTAGCGGTGTTATCGTCATCGCCGAGTCGCATTTAGCCATTCACACCTGGCCGGAGTATCAGTATGCGGCGGTGGATGTGTTTACCTGCGGCGAAACGGTGGATCCCCGCATCGCCAACGAGGCGCTTCGGGAATATCTGAAGGCCAAAACGGTAAAGGAAATCGAGGTGAAGCGGGGTGAGTTGGATGTGGAGGGGATTCTGCACCACAAGCCGGCCATGCTTCAGGCGGAGACTTGACTGACAACCTGCTCCGGCATCCGGGTCAATTGGATTGCCTTAACAATGCCTCAATCTGACGGGCGATGCCATCGCTGGGTCTTCGAGTGGGATTCTGGTAAACCCGCCCCCGGGAATCTACCAGAGTATAGTGAGGATACCCGGCGATGGCATATTTTTGTTGAACCGCCTTTGTCTCCTTTCCATTTAAATGCAAATTGATTCCCACCAGGTTGAATTTTCGTAACGCCTTTAACCACACCTTCCGAGAGGTATCCAGACAGACGTTTATCAGCACAAACCCCTTTTCGCCGAGCATTTCCACCAGCTGGCGTTCATGGGGAATTTCCTTCAAGCAAGGATAACACCGGGGATTCCAGAAGTTTATCAACACCACTTTTCCCCGGAAATCCCGCAGGTGCACCCGCCGCCCATCCGGCAGAGAACCGGAGAAATCCGGGGCTTCCATTCCTTTATCAAGGGTCAATTTTACAGAAATGTACCGGTTCAGGAAGCGAGTAAATCTTTCCCCGGTGAAGCGTAATTTCCCCCGCCGGATAAAATCGAACAGCCACTCTTTATCCCCGGTTGCCAGAAGATACTCAGTGGTTTTGCGGACCAGAAAGGCATCCCGAATTTCACCCTTCAGAAGACTGTCGGCCATTTCCACTTTTCTTTCAAAGGAATACCGCCGGGCCGCGTCCGAAGTTAATTCCCGATAGGCCTGTTCCTGTTGAATCAGATGATAGAAATAGCTGCTCACAAAACGATAATACCAGTGACAAAACACCGCTTCCGGATTGTAAATCGGTACACTATCCACGAAAACATAATAATTCGGGGGCAATGTGTCGTTCAACCCCAGCATCCTCTTCCGGTAAATAGGGGCCACCAGTTTTCCCGCCAGTAGATCATAGGTAATATTCCAGTGCTCATATTGGATAAACCATTCCGGCAAAGGATGCTTTTGGGTATACGTATGGAGAAACTTCAGCTTCAGGGCGCCGATAGAGTCTATCCGGGAATTTCGCTCCTGCAAGGGGATAAACGAGTTGGCAATAAGCGCCGCCTCATAAACCAGATCCCTTCCGGCAAAAAAGCGTTCCCTGGCCAGATAGTACCGGTTGATGTCCGCACAGCGCCCCTGAAATTGCACCGATTCCCGGAAACCGGAAGAATCGGAGAAATCGGCGATAACCAGAAGTGTATCGCCGGGATACAGAAAAAGCGGTAAGTCTCCCAATTGGGTGACCAAAAATGCTTCCTGGGGCCGATGAATAGCAAATTCGAGTTCTACCCAGTGGCCAGGCCTCAGTATCAAGGTATCGGTATAAGAAATATCCGGAACCAGGAAGGGATAAAAATATCCATACACCATTTGCGACAGGGAATCGCCTTGATGATACAGGCGTAGATAGGCGGAGTGTTCAAAATCGAACCGAAAAGAGGGGATGGTTTTTTCTGCATTTCCCCAGCTCCCCCCCATCCATATTCCCATTCCGAGGAATAGAATACCGGCAATAAAAAGCCGGGATTTGACATGCTTTTTGTCTGTACACATTGCCATTCCCGCATGAACGAATTGATCAACTGATCATGTTATCCCTGGTTGCGCCGGGGACTTCGACATGGTCCAGACTTCAATTTGATGGATCGTGCCGATTACAAAAAAGCAGGCTTTCCTCTCGCTCCCAACAGTTGATATTATTTTCGACCGGGGGAGAATTTTTTCAAGAGGGAAAAAAATTTGGAAAAAAATCAGGCAGGCACATCAAAGGCCGCCGGGATCAACCGCCCGGCCGGCCTTTTTCCTCCTTCCACCGCCCCGATTCCGTCGAGGGCAGGCAGGAGCGGTGGAAGGAGGAGGGGGCACTTCTGCGCTTTCGTATTCTTGCACCGAAATCTACAGGCTTTTCTGAAATAGATCGTTACTATTCAGCAAAGCCAATACCCCCCTGTCACACTGAGCTTGTCGAAGTGTGACAGGGGGCGGGTCATACTTCGATCACCGACTGCGTCGGGATGTCCCGACGGCACCGGGATACAAGCACAAGCTCAGACCGACATTCTTGACTGTCATCCTTCGACAGGCTCAGGATGACAGTCAACTGCTAAAAACAAATGTCATGCTACACTACGGGCTTTTCTGAAATAGATCGTTACTATTCAGCAAAGCCAATACCCCCCTGTCACACTGAGCTTGTCGAAGTGTGACAGGGGGCGGGTCATACTTCGGTCACCGACTGCGTCGGGATGTAAACACAGGCTCAGTATGACCCGGCAAAAAGCAGACAATGCTCTGGAAGCAACCTGAATAGTTACGAATGCTGGATAGTAACAACAGATCTCTCAGCTCTTCAACATCTGCCGGAGCACCGCCTGCAAAATGCCGCC
>CAYQGB010000244.1:0-6436 GCA_964416895.1 uncultured Calditrichaceae bacterium | reverse complement strand
CTTAACCGAAGATCAGTTTCAGAAATATGTAGAACCCTATCTAATTAAAGCTAAGTACAGCCGAGCGTAAGTTTGTTCCGGGTTTGAGTTAATGAGCTGGCGGGTATACTTGGACCAGGAGAGTGAGACTGGAAAACCTATCCAATGGTCCTACACCGTCGAAAAATTGGAACAGAAACTCGGAATGAATTAATGCAAGGCTGTACTAAGAGGGGATTTACCAGTAAGATTCCCCTATTTAAGATTTTCAACTACATCTTGTATCTCTTGTGTACCGGTTGCTAATGGAGAGCCTTACCCACCCCGCCACGGTGGGGAACGAGCAATCTATTTTCTGGGCCTCAATTTGATCGCTTTCGCCATGGTCAATCTGCGCAACCTAATTGGGTAAAAGTTTGGACCGGTTCATAATTTATACAAAATTAGAATTCTTGCAAATGAATGCTGAATAGTACTCTTTCAAGTTTAAAGTGACGGGGTTCCTGTCGTTCTGATCCCGCCGGGGCGGAAGAAGAATCCCTGTCCTTTATGAATTGCATTCAGGATAACAACACGTTATCCAAACCTTGAAAGAGCAATAGTAACCTTTTGTCTTTAATCTTTACTGGATATAAACCAACGCCACCCACGGAAACTCCGCAGGTGGCGTGATACGCTTTGCCCACCTCTGTGCGCTCTATGGTTTACCAACGACTTATTTCATCAACACCATCTTCCGGGTGGCCCGGAACACCTCTCCGGTGACGGCATCCCGGGCGGTCATCCGGTAGAGGTATACCCCTCCCGGCAGATTCCCCGCCTGCCAGCGAATTTCATGATGCCCGGCGGAAAAGCGCCCTTCCACCACCCGGGCCATCTCCTGGCCCAACAGGTTATACACACTCAACTGCACATCCGCCGCCCGGGGCAGGGTAAACCGAAACGTGGTCGCCGGGTTGAACGGGTTGGGGTAGTTCTGTTCCAGGGCAAACTCGGTGGGAAGCGACGGTTCTCCCACGTCGGCGATACCCACCGTGCCTTCCAGCGCCAGATCATCCATCAGGAAATAGCTTCCGATGGTTCCGGTGTTTATCGTGGTATCCCCCACGGCAATAAATACCTGAGCGGAATCCGGTACCTCACTGGTGTTGTATTGAATGGGAGCGGTGAATTGCACATAGCCGGAGGTGCTGCCTCCCAGAACGCTAACGCCTGCACCAATGCCCATGCCGTTTTTGAACAGGACTATGAGAATCCCCAGCGAATCATTTCCCTGGGGCTGGAATTGATAGAACCCGGTCAGGCGGGCGTATCGGTGGTTCACCGGAAACATCTCCGATTGGAGATAGGGAGGATAGGGCATCCCGGCAAAACTCACCACTTCCCCTCGCACGGCCAGGGAGCCGGAATGGGCGTTGGAAGACTGGGTAATGGGGGTGGCAAATCCGGGAACATTATTGGCGATCCAGTGATCGGGACTGCCGGCGGTCCAGTTTTCGAAGCCGGGGTTGGGGATGGGGTTGGTTTGCGGGTGGGCCACTCCACCGATCAGCAAGAACATCAGAACCCATAATTTCCCATATCCGTTACGCATGGTTCCCTCCTCGGTTTGGTACGTTTGGATAAATGGCGAAAAATTATGAGCGTAAGTGCCTGATGTTGGTGAAAAAGCGCCGGTGCAAAAATTAATATTTCGAGTTTTTTCCTCCAAATTAAATTCTTCAGGAAGTGTCCATGGCACCGGGGCAATCGGCTCCTGCCGTTTGCATTACCGTTTTATAATTGATCGTTTGGAGGGATAGGGGTATATTCTTCTATCCACCACTTGTACGAACATTAACCATATAACCAGCGGAGGATAACCAGATGACAATCCGTGGGAATCCCCCGGTCGATTTTTTGCGCCGCCCGGGGAAAATTTTCGACAAATGCCGATACTTGTGGTCGGCGCTGTTGCTGACGCTGTTGCTGATCTCTCCGGTTCAGCCGCAAAGCGATAGCACCGCTGCGCAAAACGATGATCCGCAGATGTTTGCCGCCGTGTTTGTCAAACCGGGATTGCCAGAGGTTGGAATCGATCTGGAAAGTTTTCCCTATTTTGATCGGGACTCTTCGGCCTATGCTCCCATTTATGGCGGCGATATCTTTCCCTCGGTATATCTGATATTTCCCGGAAAGGCCATTGCCGGGAAAAGGATGTGGTTTATGGTGTCTCATGAGGAGGCCAATACGTTCGGCATATCGACCATTCCCGTGGAAGCGGATACAACCGGCATGATGATCGCTTCAAAGGAAGTTCACGCCGGAGAAACCGGCCAGCTCACCTTGAAATTGGAGTTGCGATACATCCCCACCCATCGCCTGCTGCTGTATCGGTGGCCCAATGCTTCCCCGGAGCATCCCGGAGGAATTCCCAGCACCGAGGGGATGAAAGAGCCGATGCCCATCGGCGGGCTGATGCCGGAATTGTGGGTAACCGATCTGAAAGGGGATACCCTCTGGTTGAATCGGTTTCCGGGAAAAATTGTGGTGGTGAACTGGTGGGCCATGTTTTGCAGCCCCTGCATTGAAGAAATGCCCGGCTTGAACAAGTTAGTGGAAAAATATCGCGATAAGGGCGTGGAGTTTATTGCCATTGCCCGAAACACGGCGGAAGAGCTACAGGATTTCTTCACGAGCCATCGGTTTCTGTATCGTCAGACCCTGGCCAATGAGCAGGCGGCACAGCTTATGGGAAATGTCTTCCCCCGGCATGTGATCATTGATCAGGAGGGGCGGATCGCTTTCAACCAATCCGGAGGATCGCAAGACAAGGCTCAGGAACTGGAAGCGGTCATCGTGCGCTTGCTTGAGGGGCACTGAGGTTGGGGATGATCGTCCGTTGGTATAAACACTCCGGGCCGGACATCGCTGCCCGGCCCGGAAATTGAGAAAGAGAGCTAACCGATTTTCACCGGTATTTACTTCAAGTTCACCGCCAGTTGCAGTCCCGCCACAAAATCCAGCACATTGCTCAGGTCCTCATCCAGCGGGAGCTTGAACATCACTCCCGGCCATACCTTACCGGCCTTGTAGTTGGCCGACAGGGCCAGCAGGTGCAGGCTGTTTTCCCCGAAGCCACCTTCATCGGAGGTGGTCAGGAAACGCCCGCTGAAATTCCCCATGATGTTGAATCGGGGCGCTTCGTACCCGGCGAAGACTCCGTACAGCAGGTACAGATCCGAGGCGTCTTCGCCTTCCTGTTTATCGGTGTTGATCAGGAAGGAACCGCCGCCGCGGACGCCTGTCACCAGGCCGTTTTCAAACCGATACCGATACTGGCCGATGCCGATGAAGCCCAGAGAGTTGGGCATAAAGGCATCCCACCGTTCCAGATCCGTCACCTGACCGGCCTGAGTGGCGAAGGTTTTTTCCTCCGAGGCCAGCGGTATCCGGATTCCCACATCGGCGGTGAAGCGGCGTTCGGTGGTCTGATATTGCACACCCAGGTAGGGATTGCCCACCGTGGTTTCGGTTTTCTCGAAGTTGCCCGCACCTTCAATAGTGCGTTTGATCCCGTAATGGGCGATAGGCAACTCACCCACTATCCGCCAGTGGTCCCCGAACCGGGTGTATCCGCTAAAATAAAGTGCCGAGGTGGTAAAGCGAATGCCCTCGTTATCATCAAAAGTGGGTTTGAGGGCTTCCAGAGCAACGCCCCGATCGGTGCTGGAGTGTATCCAGAGGGCCTGAGCATGGAGGGACGGGACTGCCACCAGAATCAGAAGCAAGCCGACAAGAACCGATACCGATAGATACCGTCTCATCGCTTACTCCTCCCCTGGTTTTGATCCCTTTCCGGCGGCATTATACTATCCAAAAATCGGTCAGGTTTCATGGAGGAGAAAATTTTGTAGCAGTCCCGGTAACGTGTGGCAGGTTGAGAATTCGTCTGTAAACAGAGTTGTTTTTAAAAGACTTATATAAACGATCTGCTATGGGGCCATGATGGGGCAGGTCAAAGAAGTTGCCCGGATGGCTTCCGGGCACTTTGGCGTGGGAAGCAGGAAACTTCCCCGTATCGGTTTCTTCAGGTAGCTTTCGGACAAAAAACTTACCGGTTCCTCGGATGGAACCGGTAAGCTGTATGCAAAAGCAAACGGACGTTGACATTACCGGCGAGGCCGTTCCGGGGGATGGGGCGGTCGAGGGCCTCCCCTGAAGCCGGGGCGGTGTCCCCGCTTCCCATGCCCGGAGAGGATGAACATATCAAATTTTTTCCGCTGTTCCGGGGTGAGCATATCCCGCACGGCCCGCTGATTCCGAATCCGTTTCAGGGCCATCTCCTTCCGCAGTGAGGCCATCTTATCCAGCAACTTCTGTACTTTCCCTTCATCGTAGGAATCGGAAGTAAGCGCCAGCTTCAATTCTGCACGGAGCTGCTTCAATTCCGCTTTGAGGGGTAGCATCTCCTTTTTCAGTTGCAGATGCATATCCATCATCTTTGCCCGCTGCTCTTCACTGAGGTCGAGCATTCGCCCCAGCCGGTGATGATCCATGGGGCGGTCGTGTTCCGGCTGCGCCAGCACCACTCCACCGAAAGCAGTGATGAGCAAGCCGATCAATCCGGCAATCAACATGCGATACTTCATGGCTGTTCTCCTTCTGGTTTGGGTTGAGGTTCAGGTGAATATTCATCCGGATGCATCCGTCGGAAAAAAGGCTTTTTTCCCCGGGATCGACCGGGGTGGGTCATCCCCGAGCGCGCCTGCAGCAGGGCGTGGAAAAATCGCTGTTGTTGCGCCGGGGTTAGAAACGCTTTGGTTTTGATCAAATACCGGATGGCGGTGCGGCTGATAAACATACGCCGCTCAGCAATGGCGTTGAGCCGGGCTTCGATTTCCTCCTCCGGCGCCGGGGTTTGCTGAAGCAGGTGAAAGATCTCCCGCTCAAGCTGCTCTATCTCCTCCCGGGCCTGTCGGGTGGAATCCATAAACGCCCTCAGCAGACGACGTACCTCCCGCCGTTGCCGATGATCCAGCCGTTCTTCCGGAGAGGGCGGGGGATGATCCCGATGCCACTCCGGTGGCGGAAACGGTGGCCGGGTAAACTGGAAATATACGTAGCTGCCGATGGTGGCCAGATTCACCAGAATCAAGAACACCAGCACACCGATGAGGATTTTGAGTTTCATGGTTGCTCTCCGTTTTCGGACACCAGCGTTTGCCAGTCGTCGGTATAGCCTTCCGGCAGGGTAAACGCCTGATAGTACACCAGAGCCACCTCCGAGGCGCCGTAATCCCGGGAAGATTCATACAGGCCTCGCCCCAGAAAGACTCCCGTTACAATGGCCAGGGTCAGCAGCGCGGAGGCAATCGCCCATCGCAGGGTAACCGGCAGGGAGCGCCGCCTTCCGGGAACATCCGGGGCGGCCGCTTCCATCTCCGCCCGGATGCGGGTGGGCAGATAGGGATCCGCTTCCAGTCGGGGCAGCGCATCCGGATCGGCCGGCCCCAACAGTTCGCTCATCCGCTGAAAATAATTCCGGCACTCCCGGCAGCCCTCCAGATGCGCCTCCACCGCCGCCCGCTTCTCCGGCGAGAGACGGCCATCCATCCAATCCACGACATATTTCCGTACATGCCCGGTGCCCATGATTCATCCCTCACAAATCTTTGGCGTATGGCTCCAGCTGTTTCGCCAGTTGCTTTTTGGCCCGATGGATTCGGGTTTCCACCGCCGCCAGGCTCAATCCCAGGGTTTCGGCGATCTCTTTATAACTCAGCCCTTCGTAGCGGAACAGCACCAGTGGTACCCGATACTTGGGGGGCAATTGGCAGATCATTCCCCACACTACCTCCTCCCGCTGGCGGCGCTCCAGAGCCCGATCCGGAGAAAGGGGCGCCCCGCTCATCCACTCCGGGGAGGCATCCGGGGCCTCCCGAAGCACTTCCCCCACACTGCGATCCAGCAGGCTCAGCCAGGCCTGCCGTCGGGCGCGCTTGAGGTAATTCAAAATGTGGTTCACGGCAATGCGGTAAATCCAGGTATACACTTGAGACTTCCCCTGAAAGGTTTCCAGTTTCTCATACACTTTGACAAACACATCGTGGGTCAGGTCCCGGGCGGTTTCCTCCTGGCCGGTCATCCGGTAGGCCAGATTGAGAATCCGTTCCCCGTACGCACGGTAGATATCTTCAAACGTTATGTTGGACGAGGGCGAAGCCGCCGGAGCCGCCGCCCCCGAATGCGAGCTTCGGGTCATTCCGGGTTCCGTCATCCATGGTCAATGGGTCGCTCATCGACTGTTGCGCAAATTGTCATCTCCCTGACCGCCGCTTCTGTTAGACAGCCCATTCCGCGCTTTATTGCAAACATTTTCATCTTTGTAACTGTTCAGGTTGTTTCCAGAGCATTGCCTGCTTTTTGCTGTTTTCCTCTTATTTTCCGCCCCGGCGGAATGGAACCCCCCTCTCCC
>CAYQGB010000243.1:0-6456 GCA_964416895.1 uncultured Calditrichaceae bacterium | reverse complement strand
GCGTATTTCGTATTGCGTATTGCGTAGTTTGCTGCATCCGGTTACGCAATACGCACTACGCAATACACTTTTGGGGACTTTACTTCAATAGACGCCGATCATTGAGGGGCTTCTGCAAAGCTCTTAGAGTTCTTCAAAATCCGATAGCAATTCGATAGCACAAGGAGATGCCTTATGAAAACGTTTCGGGGATGGTGTGTTACGGTTTGGATGATGCTGTTTCTGTCGGGAATGCTCTGGGCGCAGGCGAAGTATTTGCAGGCCGGTCCCATGGTAGGGTATTCGGAGATGCGGGAGGTGCTCCTGTGGGTGCAGACCAATGCCCCCGCCCGGGTAAAGATCGAGTACTGGGAGGAAGGCACCGCTACTTCCCGTCATTCCACCGAAGAGATAAAAACCACCCGGGAAACCGCCTACACCGCCAAACTCATTGCCGATGAAGTGGAACCGGGTAAGGTGTATCGGTACGAGCTGTACATCAACGGCAAACAGGTCCGGCGCCCTTATCCCCTGAAGTTCCAGACCCAGAAGCTGTGGCAATGGCGGGAAGATCCCCCCTCATTCAAATTCGCCGTTGGTAGTTGCGCCTACATCAATGACACCCCCTATGATCGACCGGGAACTCCCTACGGCAGCGAGTATGAGATTTTTACCGCCATCTACAACCAGCATCCGGATATGATGCTGTGGCTGGGAGACAACGTCTATCTCCGGGAAGCCGATTGGTACAGCCGCACGGGAATCTTCGATCGCTACACCCATACCCGGTCGGTGCCGGAATTGCAGCCCCTGTTAGGCTCGGTGCATCACTACGCCATCTGGGATGACCACGATTTTGGCCCCAACAACAGCGACCGGAGTTTCCGGGAGAAAGCCACCACCCTGGAAGCCTTTCGTCTGTTCTGGGGGAATCCCACCTTTGGCATCAACGGTAAGCCGGGCACCACCACCATGTTTCAGTGGGCGGATGCGGAGTTTTTCCTGCTGGATAACCGTTACTACCGCAGCCCCAACAATCGCATCACCGGGGAAAAAACCATGATCGGGGAGGAGCAATTTCAGTGGTTGATCGACGCCCTCTCCGGCAGCTATGCGCCGTTCAAATTTATCGCCATCGGCAGCCAGGTGCTGAATCCGGTAGCCCGGTATGAGAACTATGCCAACAATTACGCCGGGGAACGCAAGCGGCTGATCGAAGCCATCACCCAGGAGCATATTCCGGGGGTGATTTTCCTGACCGGGGATCGCCATCATACCGAACTGTCCAAACTGGAGCGGCGAGGCACGTATCCCCTGTACGAGCTTACCGTATCGCCACTGACCGCCGGCGTGAACACCCGCTCCAAAGATGAGCCTAACTATCTGCGGGTGGAGGGGACCTATGTGAACGTGCACAATTTTGCCATTCTGGAAATTACCGGGCCCCGCAAAGATCGGGTGCTGACCATGACCGTTTACGACAAGGACGGCAACCCGCTCTGGTCTCGCACCATTGCCGCCCGGGAGCTACGTTGATTTCCGGTCCCTCTTTGCAGGCGAAGCCTTTTTTCGAGGCTATTTATTTTTCGAGTTGATTTTTTTAGGGTGCGCCAGTACATTCGGCGCTTGTGATTTTGGTAACCGGAAGTTTTTTAAATAGATCAAGCTCTATTAAGGTGTTAACCGTTATCTTGCGCCGGAGGATGTTTTTCCCATGCCACAACGACTTGTCATACGATTGGGGCTTATCCTGTTTGTGGTTGGTCTGTTCACCTACTTCCTGATTCCCACCTTTCAGTTCTATTCCCTTTCCCCGGAAGAAAAAAAGCAACTGGAAATCAACGATCCCGACCGCTACAGTGAACTGGTGAAGAAATCCATCAAATTGGGATTGGATTTGCAGGGCGGTATGCATCTGGTGCTGGAAGTGGATGTTAAGGCGCTCCTGGATCGGCTGGCCAAAAATAAAGATGAACGGTTCTCCGCCGCTCTGGAAGCCGCCGCCCTGGAAGCCGACACCACCGGGGAAGATCTGGTGGATGTGTTTGATCGCAAACTGCGGGAACAGGGCGCCGACATCTTGCTTTATTACGGCACCCGGGATCTGCGCACCCACGAGGATGTGCTCAGTTACCTGAAGGAACAGGCCGACGAATCCATCACTCGCACCCTGGAAATCGTGCGCAATCGGGTGGATCAATTCGGGGTGTCCGAACCGGCCATCCAGAAACAGGGGAATCGTCGCATCATCATCGAATTGGCCGGAATTGATGATCCCGAACGGGCCAAGCGACTGATCGGGGAGACCGCCCGGCTGGAATTCCGGCTGCT
Organism: uncultured Calditrichaceae bacterium; assembly: GCA_964416895.1. Classification (GTDB taxonomy): domain Bacteria; phylum Calditrichota; class Calditrichia; order RBG-13-44-9; family J075; genus CAYQGB01. Next base: position 4,146 of record CAYQGB010000243.1, on the reverse strand, counting down.
GAAGGAAGATGAAGTGGCCTTCCGGGTCGCCGAAAAAATCAACGACTACCTGCTGGGAAAGTTGACCGAAGAAGCGGATACCTCGGCGGTGAGCGACACCACCGAAGAGGCGCCCCGGGATACCTCGGTGGTGCGTCCGGAAGAACTCTTTGGTACCGGTGAAACCGGGGAAGATACCGCCCTTGCCGGAGGCGATACCACAGAAGCGGCCAAAACTTCGGTGGCCAAAGAACCCCTGTTTGTGTTTCCCCGGGGAGTTATGGCCATCAAAGCCAACAGCGTGGCCCGGTTTAAAGCGGTGATGGAAGATCCCGAAGTGCAGCGGATCATCGAGCAGGAGGCCGGGGAGGCGGAATTCCTGCTGGCCCGCAAGCCGGATCCCCGCCTGACGTCTCCGGAAGAGGATGCCCAATTTTATCGGGTATATCTGGTCAATAAGCATGCCGAATTAGGCGGGGAGACCATCGTGGATGCCCGCCAGCAGCGGGGGAGCCTGGATGATCCCAGTTCCGCCGGAAAGTGGGAAGTGAGCCTGACCTTTAACTCCGAGGGCGCCCGGGCCTTTTCCCGGGTTACCGGGGCCAACATCGGCAAGCCCATGGCCATTGTTCTGGATCGGCGGGTGCAATCGGCTCCGGTCATTCAGGCCAAAATTCGCGATGGGCGCGCCCGCATCACCGGATTGGAGACGGCCGAGGAAGCCCGGGATCTGGCGATTGCCCTGCGAGCCGGAGCGCTCCCGGCGCCGGCAAAAATCATCGCCGAACGGAGCGTGGGCGCTTCCCTGGGTAAAGATTCGGTAGAACAAGGATTTAAATCCGCCATCTGGGGACTGGCGCTGGTGGCCCTGTTTATGATGGCCTACTATCGCTTTTCCGGGTTTGTGGCCAACATCGCCCTGGTGCTCAATATCCTTATCCTGATGGGACTGATGGCCTACTTCCACGCCACCCTTACCCTGCCCGGTATCGCCGGGATCATCCTGACCATCGGGATGGCCGTGGATGCCAATGTGCTCATCTTTGAACGCATCCGGGAAGAACTGGACAAAGGCAAGTCCACCACCGTGGCGATTGACATCGGCTATGGCCGGGCCTTTGTCACCATCTTTGATGCCAACCTGACCACCCTTATCGCGGCGATCGTATTGTACAATTTCGGTTCCGGGCCGATCCGGGGCTTTGCCACCACCCTGATGATCGGGATTCTGGCCAGCATGTTCACCGCCATTTACGTCACCCGAACCATTTTTGAAGTGCTGATTCAACGACGAGTACTCAAGCGCATGAGCATTTAGCCACCTGCTTTTGAAGAGGAAGGAGACACGATTACAATGCGGTTTTTTCAGAATCCCAAATATGACTTCATGAATGTTCGCAAAATTGCCTTCGGAATATCCGGAGCGCTATTGATCATCTCTATTCTGGCGCTTGTATTCCACGGGCCGAAATTCGGCATCGACTTTCGGGGCGGCACGCTTCTGGAAATCCGGTTCCAGGATCCCCGGAATCCTGAAACGCCCCTGAGCATCCCCATTGATCGCGTGCGTTCCGTTTTTAAGTCTTTTGGGCTGGAAAATACCGAAATCAAACATTACGGCAGCGAACAGGAAATCGCCATTTTGCTGGATTTTGGGGTCAGCGCCGATACTACCTTGATGGCGAACCTCTATGAGGGCCTCCAGAAGGAGTTTCCCGATTATCGGATTGAAGAGCGCCGCCGGGAGACGGTGGGGCCGAAAATCGGCCAGGAACTGGTGGTCAGCGCCATCAAGGCCATCCTGGTTTCTCTGGGGCTGATTCTCCTGTATATTATGTTTCGATTTGAGCTTCGCTACGGAGTTGGGGCGGTGCTGGCCCTGTTCCACGATGTGATGATTACCCTGGGGCTGTTCAGCATCTTTGACATCGAGATCGATATTCCGGTGATTGCCGCCCTGCTGACCATTGTCGGGTATTCCCTGAACGACACCATTGTGGTATTTGACCGCATTCGGGAAAACCTGGCGGTGATGAAGCGCCGGGTGGGGAGTTATACCCAGCTGGTAAATCAGAGCATCAACGATACCCTCTCCCGAACCATTGTCACTTCCGGAACCACCCTGATTGTGGTGTTCATACTGTTCCTGTTCGGCGGCGAGATCATCAAAGATTTTACCATTGCCCTGATATTCGGGATAATTATTGGTACCTATTCCTCGATCTTTATTGCTTCTCCGGTTCTGGTGGAATGGGAAAATCGCAAGGCGGCTCGCGCCGCAGCTTTAAAGAAACGTTGATCCCGGTGAGCACCGATGACCATCACCGAACGCACCCAAAATAACATTACCGTTCTTCGGCTGGAAGGGGATGTCATGGGAGGGCCGGAGGCCTCTACCCTGAACGAGGAGATTAATCGGCTGCTGGACGAAGGCAAGCTTCGGGTGGTTATCGATCTGGAGCCGGTGAAGCGGATGAACAGCAGCGGACTGGCCATCCTGATTAATGCCATGGGAACCTATAAGCAAAATGGGGGGCAGCTGAAATTAGCCGCTCCCGGATCGCTGGTGCACAATCTCCTGAAAGTGACTCGCCTGGACTCTTACTTTGAAATTTACGATTCGGTAGATGCTGCGGTGACCAGTTTTTGAGGCATTTTCCCCCGGGTTGACGATTTCTCTTGCCCATCAGGGTTTCCCACTTGCAGAACGTTATCCTCTCTGGAGGTGCAGTGCTCTGGCCTGATTCTCCTGGCTCCCGGAAAGAATCGGGCTTTTTTATTGGACGATAGCCCATGATTAAAAAACGATGAGGTGGAGCCATGCCCGTGGTTGTGGTGGTGGGCGCCCAGTGGGGCGATGAGGGAAAAGGCAAAATCGTGGATCTGTTGAGCGCCGATTTTGACATTGTGGCCCGCTATCAGGGAGGGGCCAATGCCGGTCACACGGTGATCATCGGGGAGCAGAAATACATCTTGCATCTGATTCCCAGCGGCATCCTGCACCCCGGGGTTCAATGCGTCATCGGCAACGGGGTGGTCATCGACCCGGTGGCGCTGATGGAAGAAATCGAGTTTCTGGAGGCCCGGGGAATTTCGGTGCAGGGGCGGCTGTGGATCAGCCAGAAAGCCCACCTGATCATGCCCTATCATAAATTGCTGGACAGCGTCTCTGAGGAGCGGGAAGGGAATGAAAAGATCGGCACCACCCGGCGGGGAATCGGCCCGGCCTACGTGGATAAAGCCAGCCGCAAGGGCATCCGCATCGTGGATCTGCTGGATCGCGATCTGTTCGCCAAAAAGCTCCGCCGGAACCTGGCGGAAAAGAACCAATTGCTGGAAAAAATTTACGGGCATCTTCCCCTGGACGTGGAGGCCATTATCCGGGAGTATCTGGAATTCGACCGGCGCATCGACCCCTTCATCAAGGATGTGTCCATTTTCCTGGAACAGGCCATTGGAGAAGGCAAGTCGGTGCTGCTGGAAGGCGCCCAGGGCACCCTGCTGGATGTGGATCACGGCACCTATCCTTTTGTCACCTCTTCCAATCCGGTTAGCGGCGGGGCCTGCACCGGTGTGGGCATCGGTCCCACCCGCATTACCGATGTGCTGGGAGTGATCAAAGCCTACACCACCCGTGTGGGAGAAGGTCCTTTCCCCACGGAGTTAACCGACGAAGAAGGAGAACTGCTGCGAAAGGAGGGGCAGGAGTACGGTGCCACCACCGGACGCCCCCGCCGCTGCGGCTGGTTCGATGCCGTCATTGCCCGCTATGCCGTGCGGATCAACGGCATCAACGCCCTGGCGGTCACCAAGTTAGATGTGCTGGATCGGTTCGACCGGATCAAGGTCTGCACCGGTTATCGGTATGGGGGGAGAGTCTTGCGGGAGTTTCCCACCGAATTGAGAATCTTGCAGGAGTGCCGGCCTGTGTACGAAGAATTTCCCGGGTGGAGACAACCCACCGGCGGGGTTACCCATTGGGACGAACTTCCCCGGGCCGCCCGGGAATATCTGGCCTATCTGGAGTCCCTGACCGGGGCGCCCATCAAAATCGTCTCCGTCGGTTCCCGCCGAAACCAGACCATATTTCGGGGACAACTGTTTGGATAACTACCTCGACAATGTCACATTGAACCGCCCTCACCCATCCCCACCCCGGCCCTCCCC
>CAYQGB010000242.1:0-6456 GCA_964416895.1 uncultured Calditrichaceae bacterium | reverse complement strand
CAACGGGACTCAAAATCCCGATCATCGGGAGCGCCTGATCTCAGTGTGGCGACGCCTCCGTTTTTTGTTCCTCCATCAAAACTTGCAACCTAATCCAGCAGTGCCCGGAGCATCCGGTTGCTGTGGGAAAGCCGTTCGGCCAGCACCCGCACGATGAATTTGTGGAACAGCGCCGCCTCTCCGGGATTTTCCACCTCCATTTGGCGGAGTTTCTCAGGAGCAAGCAACAGCACCGCGCAGGGATGATCCGCCACCACCGAGGCGGTAGCCGGCAAGCCCAGATACACGCCCATTTCTCCTACCACCGTCCCCGCCTGCATGGTGCGCAGACGCAATACCCGGTGATTCTTCTCTTCCAACTGCACCGTCACCTGCCCACTCTTGATCAGGAAGATGCCCCGGGGAGGATCTCCCTGGCGAATCAAATAGGCCCCGGCCTCATACGTGCGCGGCTCCCAGTAGGCCATCATCGGGGCGAGGCGGGAGGCATCCAGGGGTTCTCCCGCTCCGGAGGAAAGGTGCTCCTGCATCACCCCGGCCAGAAAAGCGGCGTTGTCTTCCGGAGAGAGGGAAATTCGTCGGGTGGTTTCCGCTTCCTTCAAAATCCGGTTTTCCATCCATTCCGCCCCGTGATCCAGATCCGGGAAGACCCGCAGCCGGGAATCATCTTCTCGCCACAGGCCGCCCACCTCCAGCAGTCGTCGCACCGACGCATTCGGCGAGGTAAATACCAGCGTGGCCCCGTACTGTTCGGCAAATAGCTTCATTTTCTCAAAGCTGTGCAGCGCGGAAGAGTCCATTCCGCTGACCCGGTAAAAATCCAGGGCCACGAACCGCACCGGGGGGCGATGGGCATCGGTCAGCCGCTGCTTCACCTGATCCAGAACATTATGGGCGGTACCGAAGAAGATGTAGCCCTGCAATTTCAGGATGAGGATTTCCTCTCCCCGCTCCTCCAGCACCCGCCGATGGGACAGGGGCCGATCCACATTGCTCCGGTAGGTGGCTCCGGAGAGGACATGCTTGACCACCCCCACTCTTCCGTAATTCACTGAGAACAGGACTACCGAGATGATCATCCCCAACAGCATGCCTTCCACAAAGCCCAGAGCGGCGATCGTAATCAAGATCAGCACCACCACCAGGTATTCGCTCAGGGGCAGGCGAAACCAGGCCCGATACAGCCACTCCACCAGGAAGGTGATTCCCAGAAAAATCAGCAATCCTCCTAACAGGGGGCGGGGAAAGTAAGAGGAGACCGCCGCGCCCGAGAGCAGGGAGAATCCACAGATGCCCGCCGATACCATGGCCGACAGGCGGCTGCGAGAACCCAGGCGGTACCCCAGGGCGGTGAGGCTGAGAGAGATATACCCCACCGCGCTGCCTCCGATTCCGGAGAGCACGTTGGCCAGCCCGGTGGCGCGTAGCTCCCGATTCAGATCCACCTCCCGCCGGGCGATCAGCTCCAGGCCGCTGGAATTCAGCAGCAGGGAGATCACGCTGATCACCACGATGGTGCCCAGGTTGCCGACCTGGGAGGCCACCGCCGACCATTGAATTTGCCTGAACATTTCCGGGAGAAAGGGCTTCCAGGCGATCCCCTCCGCCAGGCGGGAGAGCAGCCAGCCCTTCCGGGCTGCTTCCGCCGGAGAAATGCCCGCAACCCCCAGAACCCCATAAAAAACGGCGAAGGCCAGCACAATCATCCCCGGCAGCACCAGAAAATGACCGAACCGCTGCCGCACCCCAAACAGCAGCAGGCCAAACAGGGCCCCGGGAATCCAGTGCATCAGAACTTCCGGGCGAAACAGCGCCGCAAGGTTGGTCAGGGAAACCGGTTCTCCTCCGGTAATTCCCACCGCTCCTTTTACCAGCACCCAGCCGGTACCGGCCAGAAAGCCCCCCACCACCGGATAGGGGATGAACCGCACCAGATTCCCCAGCCGGAACCAGCCCAGCAACAGGAAAAAAATCCCCGTGAACAGGGATGTCACTGCGAGGGCTGCCACCGCGCTCACGAAGGCAATTTCCGGAGAGGCGGCGAGGGAGAGATTTCCGGCGATGCCCCCGGCGACGACGGCAAAGATGGCCGAGGGAGCATCCTGCGGGGCGGTTACCGTCCCGGGGAAGGAACTGAGCAGGGCCATGGTCAGGCCCATCACGGCGGCGCCGTAGAGCATAATGCCGATCCCCCATCCCAGAAACGGGGTCAGAGGCCCGGAAAAGATCAGCGCCGCATACGCGCTTTGAAAGATAAGGATCAATACCCCGTTGACCAGACCGGCGGTAAATGCCGGCCCCAGGCGGTAGGCCCATCCGGTTTCCCGGGAACCGGAGGAAATCGAGGCGGGTTTTTCCTCACTCCCAATCTCCATCTACTCCTCGATGAAGGTTTTATAATGCTCGTAGCGTTCCAGGATTTCGGTCACGTAATTTACCGGCTCCTCTCCCCGACAGTAGCCGTACTGCACCACCTCATCGTTGAAATACTTCTTCTTGGACTTCTTCAGCAGAAACTCGGCCACCTCCTCCCACCGGTTGGGATCGTGGCCGTATTTCCGGGCCAGATTTCGGGCATCCTCCACGTGCCCCAATCCCACGTTGTAGGAGGCCAGCACGAATTTGATGCGATCCAGGCTGTCGGGAATCTCTTCCCAGCGCTTTTGCAGCCACTGGAGATAGCGCACCCCGGCGGCCAGATTTTCGGCGGGATCATGGATGCGCTTCAGCCCCATTTGACGGGCGGTGGCCGGCATCACCTGCATCAGTCCCCTGGCCCCGGCCCAGGAACGGGCGTTGGGATCGAACTGGGATTCCTGATACAACTGAGAAGCCAGCAAACGCCAGTCCCAGCCTAACTTCCGGGCCTCTTGCTTGATCAGATCGTCGTAAGGGGAAATTTTATTCCCCGCCAGAGAGGAGAACTCGCTGGCCACCCGCTGGCGAAAAAAGCGGCGATTGCGGTGATATTTGTTATACAGCACATTGAAGGTCGGCTCCCGTTTGATGCGCTTCAACCACCGGTTGATGGCTTCCCGCAGTTGAGGGGAATTCTTCCGCACCGCCCAGGCAATCCGCTGGGGCAAGCTAATGGGCGTCTCGATGTCAATGTTCTGATAATAGGTGGCGTTGATCTGAGCCAGGTTCTCATCCGCCACGGTGTAGTCGATCTCCCCCCGGGAGACTTTGGCAATCAACTCCTCGGTGGACACGTCTCCCGGTACCTCCACGATGTCGATATCCCCCCCGATTTCATCGGACAGGTGCACCAGCCGGTGGTAATAGGACGACCCTTTGCGTACATACACTTTTTTGCCGATCAGATCGGTCACGTTGCGGATGAGCATCCGCTCGATCTCGTGGCGTTTCATCCGGTGCCAGTTATCCGGAAGGCGCTGCACCAGCACCTGGCGAATCAGGGTATGGGCATCGGTGAAACTCACAAACCGCTTGCGGGCTTTGGTGATGGTCATGCTGTAAGCGACAATGTCCCCCTTGCCCTCGTTCAACAGGCTGAAGATGCGATCCAGATTGCGCACGGGAACAATCTCCAGATCCACCCCCAGGTCTTCCGCCAGAAGCTTGAGCAGTTCGTATTCAAAGCCCATCGGTTCGCCCCGGTAGATAAAATAGCTGGTGGCGCTATATCCGGTAAGGGCGATGAGCTTGCCCCGTTCCAGAATCTGGGGGAGGTCGATTTCCACCAGGGGTTCGGTAACTTCAGGAATGGGGGGAACCCGGAGGCTGTCCACTCCGGATAGCATCAGGCGGGAAGAGTCCGCTCTGGCTGCGGGATCATCACCGGATTGCTGCTGGCAACCCACCGCCAGCACAATGAGCAGCAGCCACCTCCACGGCTTGCTCCTACCGCTCATGGCCTTTCCTCCTTGAAAATGTTGTGCCGTCATTCTCCCTGGCCCTGTTGGCCTCGCGGTTCCATCTCCAGTGATCCCGGTCCTCGGTGCATCTCGCGATCCGTTCCGTTGCGGCTTTCAAACGGTGAAGTTACAGTATCCGGGGGAAAAATCAAATGTTGGGAAATTTTTGAGGGGGGAAGGGGAGAAAGGAAGTCATAACCGGGAAAAGGAGGAAACACCCGCATGGGTATTGCGTAAGGGCGGTTTCGGTTACGGAATATTCACCACGCAACTCTCGCTCAGTAGCAACAGGCTGGTAACTTTTGGCACGCCGCGCAAGTCAAGTGGACACCGCTTTAACGAAGCAGATCCCGGTATCCTTGTACCCCCTGGATGAGCATTTTTTTGCCCGCCGGAAAGCGCTCAAAAAATTCTTTCTGTTTACCTGTTAATTCCTGTCCGTATTTGACTTCCACCAGGGTATCATCAAAATAAAAATCCAGCTCAATGCCATCCCGATACACATAGCATGGGTATCGGTCTTTAATCTTCAGAAATACCATATTTTCAAATACTGCTCCTTTGTCCCGAAAACCGGTCAGATGGTTACGAATCCCCACATCTGCGGCAAACAACTTTTTAGGCGCTTTCATTCGTTCATTCAATTTTCCGCACCGCTCAATGGCATAAATCAAAAATGTTTCTCTGAAATACTCCACATATCGCTTTATCGTATCCGGGGACACTTCCAGTACTCTTGCCATCTTGTTAATGCTGACCTGTTTACCGGCCCGTTCCATCAAAAGTCGGAATAGCTCTTTGATCAGATGCAAATCCCGAACTCTGTAAAACGCCACAATGTCTTTATACAGCACTCCGTCTATCAGATTATCCAGATAGCTAACATCACCGGAAAGTACATACTCCGGCATTCCCCCCATCTTCATGTATTGCTCAAAATAGGATTCCAGTAAGTAGGATTCCGCCACTTTCGGTTTCCATCCTTTGAAATCCAGAAATTCCTCAAAATCCAGGGGTAACACTTCCACCACCCGGGCGCGACCGGTTAAAAAAGCCTGAGTATCTCGTAAGATTGAGGCTGAGGAAGAAGAAGCAAATATTTTCACCTTCTCCCGGTCATATAAATTCTTGAGTTCCTGATGCACGTGAGGCCGATAGGCTACTTCATCAAAAAACAGATAGACTTTTGTATCCAGGGAAAGTCGAAAAAGCTTGCGGTAAGCCCGAAGAATTTCCGAAATGGTGAATGGTTCCAGAGAAAGAGAATCCAGCGATACATACAGAATATGTTGGGGATCAATTTCTTGCAGCAGTCGCCCGATGAACGATTTCATCAGCGAAGTTTTGCCCACCCGCCTCAAGCCGGTAATCAACAGCACATCCCTGTTGAACAGATTTTTTTGTAAGATCTCCATGTACCGGGATCTAAGGATGAACTCCGGAACGTATGAGGTCTCCCACCAGGGATTGAATCGGTATAGTTCTTCGGCAAGATCCATAGAGCAACCAGCTCCCGTTTTAGTATCGTATAAAACATTGATATATTATACGATATTATCGTATAGAGATCAAGTGGATTCTATATTGTTGAACGTTGCATCAGATAATGAACCCGGAAACATCGAAACCGATATTCCGGATAGGAATTATCTGACTCGGGGGATGTGTTCGGGATCAAATCCCCACCTTCCGGCAACCGATACTTTCCTGTTGTTATGATCAAGTTGAATCAAGGCAACGTTCCGGATATCTGATCATCGTATGCTGAGGCATCTTTTTCGACGCAGACAGGAGCCGCAAATCTATCTGATCTCTTACCCCAAAACCGGCCGTACCTGGCTGCGGGCATTGATCGGCAAGGCGCTGTGTGAGCGGTATAGTCTGTCTGAGGAGCAGCTTCTGGACACCGAAGCCCTGACGGCGACGGCGGGACTGCCCCGGGCGGTCTTTACCCACGACGGCTCGGCCATGAAGGAGCAGAAACCCTACCGGGAGCTTTCCCTCGATAAGCGTTTTTACCGGGATAAAAAAGTAGTGCTCCTGGGTCGGGATGTGCGGGACACATTGGTATCGGCGTATTTTCAGGCCACCCGGCGGATTCACGTGTTTGAGGGTACCATGTCGGAGTTCATTCGGGATGAGCGATTCGGCGCCATTAAGATGCTTACCTTTTACCGGTACTGGTACGAGAACCGGGAAGTACCGGCGGCGTTTTTGCTCCTGCGCTACGAGGAACTGCACCGGGATACGGCGGGTTGGTTGAAAAAGGTGCTGCACTTTATGGGGGCGGGGCACATCCCGGAAGCAATCATCGACCGGGCGGTGGAATTCTGCCAATTTGAGAATATGCGCCGGGCAGAGATGGAGAACCGCTTTGGGTCGGCCCGCCTTTCTCCCCGGGATGTGCAGGATCCGGAGAGCTTTAAAGTTCGCCGGGGGCAGATCGGCAGTTTTCGGGAATATCTGAGTGAAGAAGATGTTCAATATATCAACGAAATGATTGCTGACCTGGGGTGTGAATTTACCCGAATCTTTCCCACCGGAGAGAGATTTTCCCCTTGATTTATTCACCTTTTCC
>CAYQGB010000241.1:0-6506 GCA_964416895.1 uncultured Calditrichaceae bacterium | reverse complement strand
ACTCCTATATACCGGATGTTGCTTCCCAATAGCAAAAAACCCGGGTTGCCCAACGTTTTGGCTAACTTGCCGCAGGATTACGGGGCACAGACCTTGAATAACCAAAAGACCTGATGCGGGCGTCAAAACTTGAAAAACCGCATAGCCCATGCGGTCAAGTTGAACCAATGGTTATGTGCCCATCTTTATACTCTCAACCAATAACTTTACCTTTGGAGCAATTTTATTTTTAAACAATTCTGGCCAAGGATTTTTCTTATGATTTTTCATCAAAATGCCTGGATGAGGAAGACAAACAAAGTTTCTTAAAATTCCATCTATTTCAATTTCTCTTCGTTCTCCATCTAAATAACTTTTTGCTTTTTGCCTAGATATTTTAAATATGTTCTTTGTTACTTCGGCACCAAGTAAAATTATCAGTTTGGGATTTGCAATTTCAATCTCTCTTTTCAGCCAAGGTATGCTCTTCTGGGCATACTCATCAAACTTTGACCTATTTTCTTCTATATTATTAGCATTCAGTTTTTTATATCTTTTAACATGACCCTCTTTGAATAGAAATACCTTTACTAAATCGGTTATCCAACACTCGCGTCGTTCAATTCCTATTTGTTTTAATATCACTTCATTTAATTCTTTTCCAGAAGGAACAGTTCTAACTCGCGAGCCGTCAAAATATGTTTCATTTGAAAAAGGTGAGTCATTATCCAATACAGGCGTATCTGTGATCCCATTTATTGTAAAAAATTTTGCGGAAGGATATGCTCCCACAATCATAAATTGATTTACTGCCGTCTCTACTGGCACCAATACATTTATTGGATTACCATACAAATAAGTGTAACTTTCGGATATTCCAATATCCTTCTTATAATTTTGGAAACAATCTACCTGATATTTTCTAATGTCATCCATAGTTTACTCACATAACATTGTTTTTTATACTTATTCTACTTCTCCGGCTATTTTGATACAAAATAATCCCCACCAACCCAAAAATCAACGCAAATCTCAGGAGGAACCTGAAGAATCCACGTTTGATTCGGGGATATGTGGCAAGTTACACGGTTATATAGAGTCGGCTAAAATCGGCATAACCCCGGCACGCAATGATGCGGCTCCCGATTGACGGATTTCTCCGGGTATCCGGCAAGATCATGGGGAATAGATGTGCCCGGCGAAGCGTTGCTCCGGCGGCTTTTTCCGGTAAAGGGATCGGTTTAACCGGCGGTTCAGGTATGGTCGTCGGGCGGTAAAATTGCTTTTCGAGACCCACTTAAACCCTTCATCATATCGACGTTCTTCCATCTTCCATCTTTGCTCTTTCATCTTTGCTCTTTCATCTTTGCTCTTTAGCAAACATGCCCCACAAAATTATCCTTCCCTTTAAATTCCCGGGATTCAGTCTTAAATTGAACGTCTGCATGAGGGGAGGTCGAAAGTCCCTCCGGATTGGCGGCGTTTGCTGCGGCAGGGTGATCTTTGGAAGCAAATCAGGAATAAGCAACTGAATTCGGTATGGAACGGCTAACCTGAGGAGACGAAACGATGGATTTTCATGTGCTGGTCATCGGTTCCGGACCGGGCGGTTATGTGGCCGCCATTCGGGCGGCGCAACTGGGAAATAAAGTCGGGATTGTGGAGCGGGCGGAATTGGGAGGCATCTGTCTGAACTGGGGCTGCATTCCCACCAAAGCGTTGTTGCGCAGCGCAGAAGTGTATCATCTTATCAAACATTCCCAAAATTTTGGCTTCCATGTAGAAAACTACTCCGTTGATTTCCCCAAAATCATCAAGCGCAGTCGGGATGTGGCCGGTCGCCTGTCCAAAGGGGTGGCTTTTCTGATGCGCAAGAACAAGATTGAAGTCATTCAGGGGCACGGCAAATTGACCGGCGCCAACGAGGTGGAGGTCACCGACGAAAAAGGCAATACCCGCAAGGTGACCGCCGAGAAGATTCTCATCGCCACCGGCGCCCGGGCCCGCCAGATTCCCGGCCTGGAAACCGACGGTGAGCGGGTGCTGACCTACAAAGAGGCGATGGTGATGAAGGAGCTTCCCAAATCCATCGCCATCGTGGGCGCCGGGGCTATCGGCGTGGAGTTCGCCTACTTCTTCCGCACGCTGGGCGCGGAGGTTACCCTCATCGAAATGATGCCTCAGATACTGCCCATCGAAGATGAGGAGATCGGCAAAGAACTGGAAAAATCCTTCAAGAAGCAGGGGATGAAAATCCACACCGGCACCCGGGTGGAAAAGCTGACCCGGGGCAAGAAAGGGGTTAAGCTCACCGTTTCCAAAGACGGCAAAAGCGAAACCGTTTCCGCAGAATATGCCCTGATGGCCATCGGAGTGCAGGGCAACATCGAAGATGTGGGGCTGGAAACCGTGGGCGTGGAGGTGGAAAACGGCTGGATCAAAGTCAACGAATTTTATCAGACCAACGTGCCCCACATCTACGCCATCGGAGACATCATCGGCCCGCCCTGGCTGGCCCATGTGGCCTCCAAAGAGGGCATCATCGCCGTGGAACACATGTCCGGCCAGAAGGTGGTGCCCCTGGATTACAACGCCATTCCCGGATGTACCTACTGCAATCCCCAGGTAGCCTCGGTGGGATTGACGGAAAAGAAAGCCCGTGAGGCCGGCTATCAACTCAAGATCGGCAAATTCCCCATTCGGGCCAACGGAAAGGCCCTGGGGATGGGGGAATCGGAAGGGTTTATCAAGATTATCTATGACGAGAAATACGGGGAACTGCTGGGCTGCCACATCATCGGCCCGGAAGCCACCGAACTGATCACCGAGGTGACCCTGGCGAAGTCGGTGGAAGCCACCTACATGGAGGTGCTCCACACGGTGCATCCCCACCCCACCTTGAGCGAGATCGTGGCCGAAGCCACCCACGCCGCCCTGGGGGAGCCGATTCACATTTGAGAAGAGAACCCGAAAAGCCCGACGCACAGAGGCATGAATCCGCAAGCCGACAAAATTGTGGTGCGTATTGACCTGGGGCGACAGCCCTATCGCCCGGTGTGGGATTTTCAGCGGCGACTTCAACAACTGCGTATTCACCAGCGCATTCCCGATACCCTCGTGTTTGTGGAGCATTCCCCGGTGTATACCATCGGGAAGAACGGCACCGATCATCACGTGGTGGCCTCGGAGGCGTTTTTAAAATCCCGGGGGATTGAGGTGGTGCACGTGGATCGGGGCGGCGATGTGACCTACCACGGCCCCGGTCAACTGGTGGGCTATCCCATCTTCGATCTCCATCAGCACCGCACCAGCGTTTCCTGGTATATGCGCCGGCTGGAGGAGGTGTTCATCCAGGCGCTGCGGCATTGGGGCATTGAAGCGCGGCGGGTGGAAGGATACACCGGCGTGTGGGTGGGCGAGGAGAAGATCGTGGCCCTGGGGGTGCGCATCTCCCGATGGGTGACCATGCACGGGTTCGCCTTCAACGTCAATCCCCGGCTGGAGCATTATCAGGGGATCATTCCCTGCGGCATCGCCGACAAAGGGGTGACCTCGCTGGAGAAGTTGCTGGGTCACCCGGTGCCGATGGAGGAAGCCGGTCAGGTGGTGTGGGAGGCCTTTCTGAAGGTATTTGAATTTGACCGGGGCATCCCGGCGCCGGAGCCGTCCGATAAGCTCCTCTCCGAAGCATCGGCCATAGAAGCCCTGTTCTCCCGCATCGCTCTATTCAGGCCGGCTGCAGAAAGCGAAGCGTCGGGAAAGGGCGAAATCGGCAGCGAGAGCCGTCATTCTCACTGAAAGGTTGACATGAAGTGGGGAATTTCTATCTTTGACATCGCTTGTAGGACAGGCATCCTGCCTGTCACCGCGTTGGGCTAAACAGGCTGGAAGCCTGTTCTACGAACGAAATCAACGAACATCAAGCAAGGCATACAGGAGACTTGAGACATGAAAGCGGAAGTGTTAATGCCCAAATTAGGCGAAAGCATTACCGAAGGCACCATCGTGAAATGGTGGAAGAAGCCGGGCGACTATGTGAAGAAAGACGAGACCTTGCTGGAAATCTCTACCGATAAAGTGGATTCGGAAATTCCCAGCCCCTTTGAAGGGGTGGTGGTGGAATTGAAATACAAAGAGAACGACACCGTTCCGGTGGATAGCGTGATTGCGGTGATCGAAACCGAGGCCGCGCAGGGGGCTACCGATGGGGGCGTTCGACCGGAACAGCCCGCGGAAGTTGCCGCTGCCGCGCCGACTGCGCAACCCGCTTCTACGGCGGCTCCGGGGGATGATCAGCCTCAACCTGCCGCCGCGCCGGCGGCCGCGCCCACTCCCTCGGCCAACGGCGCAGTCATGGATGTGGAGATGCCCAAACTGGGCGAGAGCATCACCGAGGGTACCATCGTGAAATGGTGGAAAAAGCCCGGCGACTACGTGAAGAAAGACGAGACCCTGCTGGAAATCTCCACCGATAAAGTGGATTCGGAGATTCCCAGCCCCTTTGAGGGCACGGTGGTGGAAATTCTGGCCCAGGAGAACGAGACCGTGCCGGTGGGGAAGGTGATTGCCCGGATTCAAACCGGCGCGGCCCCCGCCGCTGCTGCCGGAACTGCTGCGGAACCGGCGCCGGCGCCGCAACCTCAACCGACCCCGCCTTCCGCTCCCACAACGGCCCCCGGAACCGCGCCGGCCACGGCCACCGCCACGGTGACCGCACCGCCTCAAGAGCCACTGCAACGGCAGAAGGGCGGGCGGTTTTACTCCCCGCTGGTGTTGAGCATTGCCCGGAAGGAAGGCATCTCCATGGCCGAACTGGAACAGATTCCCGGCACCGGGGTAGGGGGACGGGTGACCAAGAAGGATATTCTGAACTATATCGCCGGTGGGCGGGTGGCTGCTGCGACCACCGCCGCTGCGCCGACGGTGACTCCGCCCCCGACGGCGGCTCCCACGCCTCCTCCCACGGCAACTCCCACGCCTCCCCCGACGGCGGCCCCGGCGGCACCTGCCCCGGAAGAAGTGGCCGCCAAATATGCCGGGCAGCGGGTGGAAGTCATCCCCATGGATGCCATTCGCAAAAAAATCGCCGACCACATGGTGCAGAGCAAGCACACCTCGCCCCATGTGTACGGCGTGGCCGAGTGCGACTTCACCCGGGTGATGCATCTGGTGAACAAACATCGAGAAGCCTTCCGGCAGCGAGAAGGGTTTAAACTAACCATCAATCCCTTCATCCTGTTTGCGGTGGCGAAGGCGATCAAGGATTTTCCCGACATCAACTGCTCGGTGGAAGGCTATAACATCATCCGCCGGAACTATGTGAACATCGGCATGGCCGTGGCCACCGAACGGGGGTTGATCGTGCCGGTGCTGAAGAATGCCGATGCCCTGAACTTCACCGGCATTGCCCGCAATGCCTACGATCTGGCCATCCGGGCCCGGGATCGCAAGCTGAACCTGGAGGATGTGCAGGACTCCACCTTCACCGTGACCAATTACGGGGTGTTCGGGAACATCATCGGGTTTCCCATCATCAATCAGCCCAATGTGGCCATCATGGGGGTGGGAGCGATCAAGAAGCGCCCGGTGGTCATCGAGACCGAGCAGGGCGACATGATCGGCATCCGCTCCATCGGGTTTTTGACCCTGTCCTACGACCACCGCATCGTGGATGGCGAGTTAGGGGATAAATTCTTGCAGCGGGTGCGGTATTATCTGGAAAACTTTGAAGAGGCCTGGATGTAGCGGTGCTTTACTCCCCCCGGGGAATAAAGCCGTCCTCACCCCGCCCCGAGGGTGAAGTGATTTTGTGCATAGAGCAGGCCATGCGTAGCCGCAAGTTACAACCGGAAGTGTACCTGGCAAGAGCACGGCGATTGCGAGAAAAAACAAAACAGTACCTGATCACCGATGAGGAATTTAGCGCGGCGAAAGTAAGATGAGGCGATCCTGAAATGGGTGTCATTAAAATCGACATACCGGATATAATTTTGCAGCAGTACAAAAATCGCTCCGAAATCAAACGGGCGGTTATCCAGAGCCTGGTTATAGATGAGTTCCGAAAAGGAAATTTGACGATTGGACAGGCTGCGGAGTTGCTGGGGTTGACTTATGTGGAATTTATGATGTTCCTCGGAGAAAGGGGCATTTCTTTTTGCAATCTATCAAAAGAAGAACTGGAAGAAGACAGGGCAACATTGGAGCGGCTTCTGGCAGATAGAAAAAAATGATTTACTATTCAGCATTCGTAACTATTCAGGTTGCTTCCAGAGCATTATCTGCTTTTTGCCGTTTTCCTCTTGAAGGAGTAAAACTTTTGGCGGGTCATACCGAGCCTGTGTTTACATCCCGACGTAGTCGGTGATCGAAGTATGACCCGCCCCCTGTCACACTTCGACAAGCTCAGTGTGACAGGGGGTTGTTAGCTTTGCTGAATAGTAACATTTCGTTTAGTTCCAAGCTACCGATGTGCCAGGCTTTTTACAAAACTTGAGAGGGAGCAACGAAAATCTCTGAAGGAAATTCAC
>CAYQGB010000240.1:0-6571 GCA_964416895.1 uncultured Calditrichaceae bacterium | reverse complement strand
ATCCGGCGAACAGCACCGGAAGCACCCTCCTTGAAGTGCTGTTCAAATGTAGAAAAAAAAGATACAAATCATCAAAGGATTTTTTACTCCCCTTTTAGCCAAAGGGCCCCATTTGTTTTCCCAAGATCGAAATATCCAGAACTCGAAGAGCCTGAGATCCTTTAAGCCCGAGGAATAGTCGTTGATCGTAACACCCGAAAAAATTTCACCTCCCCCCGGAATCCACTTGCATCACGCGGGAATTTTCCGTATTCATTAATTACAAAAAGAACCAGGGATGGTGGCGATGACAGGGAATGTCGGTGCAAAACCCGCCTTTGATGGGTGTTCCAAATCCCCCGATATTTCCGGTTTTTTAAAAATTTCGTTTTTTGATCCGGGATGGTTATATTCGTGGCTCAAATCTGTACTCCGCTATGGGAGGGTCGGGTTGTGGATTTCCACCGGAAGATAAAAAGCCGGGCGGAGCTGGTGCAGCTTCGCCGGGAACTGGCGGATCGGCGCCGCACGGTGGTGTTTACCAACGGGTGCTTTGACATTCTCCATCGGGGGCATGTGGAATATCTGGCTCAGGCCGCCGCGCTGGGAGATGTGCTGATCGTCGGCCTGAACAGCGACGCCTCGGTGCAGCGCCTGAAAGGCCCTGCCCGCCCGCTGGTGCCCCAGCAAGATCGCGCTCTGGTGCTGGCCGCTCTGAGCATGGTCGATTACGTGACGATCTTTGAGGAAGATACTCCGCTGGAATTGATCACCGCCCTGGAGCCGGATGTGCTGGTGAAAGGCGGTGATTATCGCCCCGAGGAAATTGTGGGCAGGGAAGTGGTGGAAGCCCGGGGAGGTCGGGTGCTGACCATTCCCCTGGTGCCGGGACGTTCCACCACCGGCCTCATGGAAAAGATTGTCGATCTGGTTAAACGAGGCATGTTGTAAACAATAGGGATGTTCAATCGAGAGGAGGAAGCTATCAGGATGAAGCATACCGCATGGCTCGCCGCAATTCTGGCCGTCCTGATCGGGAGTTGGGGATGTCAACGGCACACCGCCACGCACTCGCCCAAAATTTCCGTACTTCAACAGCAACTGGATCGGGTGGCCTTTTACCTGGAAAGTGCTCAGAACGCCGCCGAGGAGGATACTCCCGGCCCCGGCTTTTATTACCAGCAGGCCATGCAATTGCTGGATAGCCTGAACCTTCGGTATGGCGAGGATCCCGCTTATCGGCAAATGCGCCTGCAAGTGGAGGCCGCCTATCAGGAGTATCAGGCCCGACAGCAACTGGAGATTATGGATACCCTGGCCGCCGCCCAGGTGCTGGAAGACCTGGGGCGAATCTTTGAAAGCGACGACAGCGCCGAAGGCGATTTGCTCCTGGGGGTGGATGCCGGCCACGTGATCAAGATTCCCGTGGAGATGAATCACAAAGTTCGCAAGGCCATCCACTATTTTGCCAACACCCGCCGGGGACGACGGATATTTCGCAAATGGTTGCAGCGCGCCGGGAAGTACGAAAAAGTGGTCAAGCAGATCCTCCGGGAAGAGGGCGCTCCCGAAGACCTGTTCTACCTGGCCATGATCGAAAGCGGGTTGAATCCCCGGGCGCGCTCTTATGCCCGGGCGGTGGGCATGTGGCAGTTCATCTCCTCTACCGGGCGGGCCTACGGTCTGCACCATAGCTGGTGGTATGATGAGCGCCGGGATGTGATCAAAGCTACCCGCGCCGCCGCCCGGCATCTGATGGATTTGTACGAACGCTTCGGCGACTGGTATCTGGCCATCGCCGGATACAACTACAACCCCAACAAAATCGAGCGCAAACTGGCCCGATACAACGCCGATGGCTTCTGGGACCTTCCTCGATTGCCCCGCCAGACCCGCAATTATGTGCCCACCTTCCTGGCCGCAATGGTCATCGCCGGCGATCCCGAAAAATACGGGTTTACCGATTTTTACCGGGAAGAACCCCTGGAATTCGATACCGTGACGGTGCGGGAATGCGTGGATTTGAACGTGGTGGCGGAGTGCGTGGGGAGCACGTTTCGGGAAATCAAAGAACTGAATCCAGCGCTGCTGCGCTGGTGCACTCCGCCGGATCGGGACAGCTGGCTGCTGTATCTTCCCAAAGGCACCCGGGAAACCTTCCTGGAGCGCTACGCCAAAATCCCCGAGGATCAGAAAGTCACCTGGATTCGCCATCGGATTCGTTCCGGAGAAACCCTTTCCACCATTGCCCGGAAATATCGGGTATCGGTCTCGGAGATCAGGCGGTTCAACAAGATTCGGGGCAGCCTGATCCGCGCCGGGGCCAGCCTGATTATCCCCGTGCCCAAAAATCAGGCTTCCTATCGCCGGTACCTGGCAGCCCACTCAAGGTCATCCCGCAGCTATCGGCGCCCCAAACCGGTGGAAAACGTGCCCGGTCGGGAAAAGCATGTCTATACGGTGAAATCGGGGGATTCCCTGTGGAAGATTGCCCAGACGTTCGGGGTGACCATGAGCGAAATTCGCCGCTGGAACGGGCTGAGCCGCTACTCCCGGATCATCAAACCGGGGCAGACGCTGAACATCTGGTTGCCGCCGAAGCAAAGTGGTCAGGGCAAACAAAACGCAGACGCTCTGCTGGCGCAAAACCAATCCCCGAAAGTCGGCGGGCCGAATCCCGGCAATCCCACCTCGGGGGGAGCTTCCTCTGAATCTTCCGCATCGACCACCACCATCCATGTGGTGCGGCCGGGAGATACCCTGTGGGACATCGCCCGGATGTACAACGTCAGCATCCGGGATCTCAAGCGGTGGAATCATAAGCGCAGCAATACCATTCGTCCGGGGGAGGCGCTGAGAATCGTTGCCCGATAAGCCCCCCTGCTTTCGACTACCCCAGTATCCACCGCCAGGCCGGTCGCACCAGAATCTGTTTCCCCTCCACTTCCAGGGTTTCATCCTGATTTTCCGTCAGGATGAAACCGGTATCTTTCCCCACCTTTTTCAGAGTTTCCAATAACCCCCGAACTTCTCGATCCCGGTTCTGGTCGGTCAATCTCCAGGTGGTTTGGATCACTTCGGCGATGCGGCCTTCGCTCACAGCGACGAAATCACATTCATATTTCTCGCGAAAATAATATACCTCCCGACCCCGCTTCAACAATTCCAGAAATACCCCCTGCTCCAGCAATTTTCCCGGTTCATCCTCCAGGCTCAAAATGGTCACAAATCCATTATCAATAAAATACGACTTGCGCTCCGTTTCTCGCACCATAAAAGAGCGGCGGTAATTTTGCACATGAACCATCATGTAGGCTTCTTCCAGATAGTGAAGGTAGTCAAAAATGGTCTGTTTGCTCACCTTTGTAAATTGGGCGATCTTGTTGCGCAGCGCACTGACCCGGTAAGGACTTCCGATGTTCTCGTGAAGTTTTTTGATCAACAGGCGAAGCACCGTTTCCTGGCGAATTCGGTATCGGGATACCAGATCCCGGTAAAAAACCATGTCAAAATATTGCCGGAGCAGTTCTTTTTTGAGGGCCGTTTGAATGACTTCGGGAAATCCTCCGTAAACCAGATATTCACCGAAAAGATTCTTTACAGTGAATCGTTGCTCTCCATAGATCGTCTGGGAATCCGGTTCAATTCCTTTTAAGCGCAGCATCTCTAAAAAAGAAAACGGCAGGATGGTTTTCACAAACGTACGGCCGGCCAAATGGGTAGCAATCTCTTTGCTCAATAAATTGGCATTGGAACCGGTCAGAAAAACTTTGTACCCCTGGTCGATCAGCCGCCGAACCTTCTGATGCCACAATTGGGCATTTTGCACTTCATCCAGAAAAATATGGGGTTTCTCCTGGTACAGTTCGTAATAGGCTTCCAAAAAGGGATCGATTTCCGGCAAATGAAGAATTCGTTCATCTTCAAAATTCAAAAACAGAAAATGAGATAGATTCAAGGTGTGGATGATTTCCCGTAGATAAGTGGTTTTCCCCGCCCGACGTGGCCCGATGATGGTCACTGCGCTCTGGAGACGGTAGAGTTCAGGGTCGAAGCCTCTGGGCAGGCCCTGGAAAGGGATTGCTTCGTATTCTTTGATGATACGCTTATAAATATCCATGATGTATTCCTATTTTGTCTATTGCTAATAGACAAAATAGAGAAAATAAGCCCGGTATACAAGGCTTATTTTTCGCTCCGGCTCAATAACTGCCCCAATTACCGTGTGCGGCCTCCCGGTTGATCTTGGCTATTTCCGGCGGGTTCCCTAAATTCCTTTCCATTTGTACAGGTGCGCGACATGCGAACATGCTCGAGAATGCTACATTGATAGATTGCAGGGCAATGGAAAACGGAGCGGGAAAACGGCAGAGAAAAGAAACAGAGCAAGCGATCCGGAACCGAATTTTTCTATCTCCGATTCCCCGGTTCCCCGTTTCTCCGATTCATTCGCGCGTACCCCAGAATCCACAATTTTCCAATGAATGGTGCATACCCCGCTAAAAGAAAGGAAATGTTATGGCGGATACCTCAGACTGTTCCACTCCCACAGCCGAAGAAGCCGTATGGGAAACCGTGGTCACCGTTCAGGAACCGATTTTCAAAATCGATGAGCGTCCCCGGCGGTGGTGGGAAGCCCTGCTATACGGCTGGCAGCACACTCTGGTGGATATTTCCCCGTTTGTGCTCCCGCTGGCCATTGCCGGAACCATCGGCATGAGCGCCGCCCGGGAAGCGGAGTTCATCAACTTTTGTCTGTTTGCCATGGGCGTGGGTACACTTTTGCAGACCACCATCGGCAACCGGCTTCCCATCATCCAGGGCCCCTCGGCGACGCTCACGGGAACCCTGGCGCCGGTGGCGGGTCAGTTAGGGGCGGCGGCCATGTGGGGCGGGGCCTTCGTGGGCGGGTTGATCGAGATGCTGGTGGGCGCTTCCCGCGTTCTCCGGTATCTGCGCAAATTCTTTCCCCCGGTGGTGTCCGGGGTGGTGATCATCTGCATCGGTTTGAGCCTGGGGCAGGTGGCGATTCGGCTGCTCATCGGGGATGGCCGCGGCGCCAACTTTCTGTTTGCCGGGCTGGTTATCCTGCTCATTTTTCTGCTGCAACTTCGGGGAGAAAAGCTTGCCGGAGGGGTGATTGCCCGGGGTTCGATTTTCTTTTCCATCTGGCTGGTGGGATTAGGCATTGCCGGGATGCTGGGGGAGGTGGATTGGGCGCTGGTGGCGCAGAAGCCCTGGCTTCAGTTGCCCCGGCTGTTTCCCTTCGGTGGCCCGGGGATGGGCTGGGAGTTCAGCGCCGCGGCGGTGCTGGCCGTGCTGGCAGGGTATCTGGGATCGATGGTGGAATCTCTGGGAGACTACGCCGCCACCTGCGCCGTGGCCGATGAAACCTACACCGTGCGCCACATGAATCGGGGCATCTTTGCCGAAGGGCTGGCCAGCGCCCTGGCCACCCTGTTCGGAGGCATCCCCGTAACCAGCTACACCCAGAACATCGGTATTATCGCCACCACCCGGGTGGCCAGCCGGTTTGTGGTGCAGATCGCGGCGGTGATTCTGATGCTCTACGGCCTGTGTCCCAAATTCGGGGCTTTGTTAGTCGCCATGCCCCGGTCGGTACTGGGCGGGGTGTTTGTGGTGGTGTGCGGGATGATCGTGGTCTCCGGTATCCGCCTGTTGCAGGCCGCTCCCGGGACCACCGGCAACTTCCTGCTGATCGGCACGGTTCTGGTGACGGCGGTGGGCATCCCGGTTTACACCCGATATGTGCTGGGAGAAGCCTGGTTGAATGGCCTTCCGGGAACCCTGCGCCTGCTGGTGACCAACACGGTGGTGCTGGCGGTGCTGCTGGGCATCGGGTTGAATGTGTTGTTGAATCTGGTATTATCGGAAGAATAAAACCTTTGCTGGCTGCATTTATGAAGTCTTCTCGTCGAATCAGGCTCTCCAAGTTTCTTAGCTACGTTTTGCGGCATCATCCGGGAAAGATCGGATTGACGCCGGATAAGGGCGGATGGGTAGAAGTAGATGCCCTGCTGGAAGGTTGCCGCAAACATGGGGTTGTTATTTCCCGGGAGGAATTAGAAGAAATCGTGAAAACCAATGATAAACAGCGCTTTTCCTTCGACGCCGACGGTCAACGAATCCGGGCCAATCAGGGGCATTCCATTCCCGTGGATTTGGACTACCCCCCTGTGCCTCCCCCCGAATTTCTCTACCACGGTACTTCCCGGCGCTATCTGGATTCAATTCGTCGGAGCGGATTGCAGAAAATGCAGCGCCATCACGTACATTTATCTCCCGACAGGCAAACGGCCCTGAAGGTTGGGCAACGTCATGGACAGGTGGTAATTTTAACGGTAAAAGCAAAGGAGATGTATGCAGATGGATTTGAATTTTATCTGTCCTCCAACGGGGTATGGCTGGTAGAGGAAGTGCCTCCGCAGTATCTGAATTTCCCTTCGGATTGATCCTCAATTCTGCGCAATACCCCTTAGTACCCCGTTTCATAATTGCTTGTAGGGTTTCAAAACGCAGTTTTTCCGCCTCCTTCCACCGCTCCTGCGGTGGAAGGAAGAGAAGGCGCTCC
>CAYQGB010000239.1:0-6578 GCA_964416895.1 uncultured Calditrichaceae bacterium | reverse complement strand
ATCACGCATCACGTTGAGGTGTGTTAATCTATTGTTTTTTTATCCCGTTAGATACATGGCATTTTCAAAGCACTAAAATTTTACCATACCTCATATTTCAAAATATTCCCGTTCGTTAATCTCAGGAATGTTTAAATTGGGCGAACGGATATTCACTAAATAGCAGTGCGCCTGTGGATATTGCCGCTTAAAAGCCAACAGTCCGCCGATCATATTCCGGGAGATGCGATGGCGATATTTCACTTCGTATGCCCGTAGCTCCTGCTCTCGCTCCACCACAAAATCGACCTCCCGTTTATTCTTATCTCGCCAATATTTGATCTCCGTTAGAAAATCGCTCTTTTTGAGCAGCTGAGCAAAAACAAAATTTTCCCCCAGCGCCCCGGCATCCACACGATCCGCCAGCGGAACAAAGTTCTTCAAAAAATAATTTCGCACACCCGGATCGATGAAATACGCTTTGGGTGCCCGAACAATCTCTTTGGTCTTGTTGGTGAAAAAGGGGGTAATCGTTTTAATCAGGTACGTTTCATTCAAAATGTTTAAGTAGTGTCGAAGGGTATTGATATCGATGCTTTGGCTGGTGCTTATGTCCGAATAATTGATCGGGTTGCCCATATTGATCGCCAGATAGCGCAGAATATTGTAAGCCGCATCCGGATTGCGGATGTTTAGCAAACCGATCAAGTCTTTCTTTACATACAGATCAAAAATGCTGCGCAATATCTCTATTTTCTCATCACGAATGCTCGTCAGCACCACCTCTGGATAACCGCCAAAAATACAGAATTCTTCTACATAATGGTTCAGTTGCTCCCTGATGGTGGGAGGCAATTGCCTCATATCTGCTACAGCCAATTTCTCAGAAAGCGCAGGCTCTTTGAACCGTATGAATTCCTCGAAACAGAGCGGGTACAGATGAAAAATCTGCTTTCTCCCCGCCAGACTCTCCCGCAGCCGCTTCACAATTGCTAACGAAGAAGAACCTGTGGCAAAAATTTTCAGTTGCGGCTCATGGTCATATAGATTTTTCAGAACCCGATCAATACCGGCAATCCCCTGAAATTCATCCAGGAACAGCACAAAACGCTTTTCCGGGGAGTAACCGTGAAAACGAAGAAACCGGAGGGCCTCCTGATAACCGGCAAAATTCCTTTGATTTTCAAAAATATCCAGATCCACATATAGCGTTTGGGAGGGAATTTGCTGATGTAGATGCTTCAGGAGTGTGGTTTTGCCGCTCTGCCGGGGTCCCAGGAGAACAGTTATCTTGCGGCTTTCCACAGAAGCAATCAACTTTTTTTCTATGTCACGCTGGTAATACATAAATCCACTCCAATTTATAAGTTTGTTTATAAATTAGAGTAAAATTTTCTGTTATCCAACCTGGATTTATTTTTTCGCCGGTTGTCGAATAACAAACCGATGGTTATCTTTTTCCCGGTCTCGGTTTCTTATAGCAAATTGCCCCGGTTCATTCACAATACTGTTGCTCTTGTTTCATCGTTCGTCTTTTGGGTGTATATCTGCTCAGGAAGAACTTCATGCCCCCATCCCGGTTTGCCATCATCGATGTGGAAACCACCGGGCTTAGCCCGGGATACGACCGCATTCTGGAACTGGCCATCCTGGTGTACGACGGAGAGAAGATCCTGGATACCTTTACCACTCTGGTAAATCCCCAATTCCGTATCCCTCTTCAAATTTCTCGACTTACCGGGATCACTTCTGCGGTAGCTCAGGAAGCCCCGCCGTTCTACGAAATTGCCCGAAAGGTAGTGGAACTCACCGAAGATTGCGTTCTGGTGGGACATCAGGTGCGCTTCGATTATGCGTTTCTGCGGGCGGAATTCCGTCGTCTGGGCTACGATTTCCGCCGTCGGCACATCTGCACCCTGCGGATGAGTCGCCGGTACCTGCCCCATCTTTCCTCCCACTCCCTGGAAGCGCTGTGCCGATATTTTGGCATCGATGGGCATGGCGCCCATCATCGCGCGATGGGAGATGCGTACCGCACGCTGCATCTGTTTCGGCGGTTGCGGCGCCTGACCGGAGCGGCATCGGAGGAAAAGTCCGGCCCTACCTCTCCTTCCCGGAGCGATCCCCTCTCCCGTGAGATCGGTAACGCCATCCTTCCTCCGGCGCTGGATCGGGAGGTGTTGTCTCGTCTGCCGGAGGAGACAGGAATCTATTTTTTCTATGATGCCGGGGGAGCACTGCTGTATATCGGCAAGAGCAACTGCATTCGGCGGCGGGTGTTGGGGCATTTCTCAGGAGATTTGCGCTCTCCCAAAGAGGCCTTTCTGAAGGCGGAGGTGGCCCGGATCGAGTATCAGATCACCGGGAGTGAGTTGATCGCTTTGCTGCTGGAGTCCCATCTGGTAAAGCTGTATCAGCCCCGATACAATCGGGATCAGAAAATGATCACCGCCGCATATGGGTTGTATCAATATCTCGACAAAGAGGGGTATTTGTGTCTGTTCCTGCGGCCCGGTCGGGAGGATGGGGCTTTTTTGATCGGCTTTGCCAATCGCCTGGAAGGGCAACAGTTTCTGGAGCGCCTGATCCGAACCCACGAGTTGTGCCAGAAGCGATGTGGTTTGCACAAGACCGGGGGAGCCTGCTTTCACTATCACCTGCGGCGCTGCCGGGGCGCCTGCATCGGGGCAGAACCGCCGGAAAGTTACAACCGCCGGGTAACCGCGGCGATCGCCCGAGTGGATTATCCGTATCCCGATTTTGCCATCATTGACCGGGGGCGCACCGAAGGGGAGCGTTCGGTGGTGCTGGTGGAGCAGGGAATTTACCGGGGATTCGGCTATCTCTCCGTTGAGGAAGTGGAAGCCGGGGACCGAGAAATCTTCCGCCGGGCGATTCAGCCCATGCCCGATCACCCCGATTTCCGGCGGATTATTGCCCGGTATCTGGATCACACCGGGATAGAGAAAATTGTTCGGTGGTAGTGGTCTTTAAACGGCCATGGAGCGTCAAAATTTATTTTGACGGACAAAACAAGTTTTATCGCTCCGGTTTGTTGCTGAAAAATTCGGGAACTTCTCAGACGTTAGGCAATATACCGAAGTAAAGCGCTGACTTCCTGTGAGCCGAAAAAGGCTCCCTGATCGAACCGGGTTGAGAAGGTAGCGGAGACGGGTTACTGTAAATGCAATCCACTAATCATAAATTCAATTGGAGGAGGTAAAAATGGCGCGATCAGACCCTCCAACAAAGTTGTGGAAAAAATTCCCCCTGCTTATCATTCCTGTGGCAATATACCACGGTCTGATACTGGCCGAGCATTTTGCAGGGATTCCCTTGTTGACGGTTCCGTTTCTCAAGATTGTTCTGCCCTCCCAGGCCCCGTTTTCTGTGACTATCGCTCAGGCCCTGGTGGCTCTTGGTGTGCTGATCCTCTATTTTGAGGTGACCAAATCGGTACACCCGGACTCAAGGTCCGTTGCCGAACACGTTTTCTCGACCTTCTTGCTGGTGGGCATGGTGGTAGAATTTTTGCTGGTCAAAAGTGCCGGCACTCCCTACTTTCTGATTTTGGGAATTATGCAGTTGGTGGATGTTCTGTGTGGTTTTTCGGTGGGCATTGGAGCTGCCAAGAAAGACATTGAAATCGGCCCTGTTGGAGGCCAAAACATTTTATCATAGGGGGGAACACTACCGAAACGATTGTTACTACAACAAGCCCGTAATCATGCTTTTCCGGAGCTAAAAAACCGCTTCAACCTTCCCTCGGTGTACTGAAATTGTGACCGGTTGATGAACCCGTGCTTGTATAGCCGCCGGAGGATGACAAAAGAACGCCAGCGCAACTCCCGGTTGGGTCGGGTGGGGTTGAGGCGAAGGGGCGCGGGAATGATGGCCGCCAGACGCACCATCTCCGAGAGGGTAAGCTCCTCCGGGGATTTGCCAAAGTAGTATTGCGAGGCGCTGTAGATCCCGAAGATGCCCCGCCCGAATTCAATGCTGTTCAGGTAGATTTCCAGAATCCGCCGCTTGCTGAGGTGCTTTTCCAGCTCCCGGGCGATGAAAAATTCTTTGATTTTACGATACAGGTTGCGGTGGGGAGAAAGGAACAGATTCTTGGCCGTCTGCTGGGTAATGGTGCTGGCCCCCCGAACAATGCGCTTTTCCTCCCAATTCTGATGCAACGCATTGCGCATCTCATCCCAATCCACCCCATTGTGTACCCAGAAGGCCGCATCCTCGGCCACAATGATGGTACGCTGCAAGATTTTGGGAATCCGCCGCAGGGAAATCCACCGGTGCCGAATGCGCAGCGTCCGGCCGGATCGCTTCGCCTCTTTCCGGCGGTATTCCATAAACGCGGTGGTTTGAGGATTGGTGGTCTTCAAATAGGAGACGTCCGGGGTGGTAAAGTACGCGTGGGCCGCCAACAGGGCGATAAATCCCGCCACACTACCGACCAGCGCCAGAAGTACGTGTAGCAATCGCTTCATGGGCGTTCGCA
Source organism: uncultured Calditrichaceae bacterium (assembly GCA_964416895.1). Taxonomy (GTDB): domain Bacteria; phylum Calditrichota; class Calditrichia; order RBG-13-44-9; family J075; genus CAYQGB01. The sequence continues at coordinate 2,095 of CAYQGB010000239.1, read as the reverse complement.
AACGGGTTGAGTGTCGGGTAACACGAATCCGATGAGCAGGGGAAGCTGGATGATCAGGAAGATTCCTCCGCCTGAGAGAGTTCCAGCAGTACCCCGTGGAACCCTTTGGGATGCACGAAGGCGATCCATTTGCCTTCAGCGCCCCTTCGGGGTGCTTGATCGATCAGGGGCACTTCAGCCCGCTTTAAGCGGGCTAAAGCCTCCCCGATATTCTCCACGGTCACGGCCACGTGATGCAGCCCCGCCCCCCGTTTCTCCAGAAAGCGGGCGATGGGAGAATCCTCCCCGGTAGGCTCCAGATATTCGATATTGCTCTCACCAATACGAAACCCCACCACCCGCACTTTTTGATCGGGAACTTCTTCCTCAAAGGCCGGCTCCAGACCGAAAACCTCCCGATACAGCCGTTTGACCTCCTCAATAGAGGGCACCGCCACACCGATGTGATCAATCTTCTCCAGCATCCTTCAGCTCACAGTTTATAATTGGGGGATTCTTTGGTGATTTCCACATCATGGGGGTGGCTTTCTCGTACACCTGCCGGCGTCACTTTCACGAAGCGGGCCTTGCGCTGCAATTCGGCGATGGTACGACACCCGGTATAGCCCATGGCCGAGCGCAACCCGCCCATCATCTGGAAGATCGTATCGCTGACCGGACCGCTATAGGGCACCCGCCCCTCGATGCCTTCCGGCACCAGCTTCTCCGCCTCCCGGACATCCTGTTGAAAATAGCGATCCTTGCTGCCCCGGCTCATGGCGCCGATAGATCCCATCCCCCGCACCTGCTTGTAACGGCGGCCGTCCAGCAGGATGGTCTCGCCGGGGCTTTCCGCCGCCCCGGCAAACAGGCTACCAATCATCACCGCATCCGCTCCGGCGACAATGGCTTTGGCGATATCCCCGGTGTGCTTGATGCCCCCATCGGCGATCAGAGGCACCTCTGCTTCCCGGCAGGCCCGGGCCGCCTCCATAATGGCCGACACCTGAGGCACGCCCACGCCGGTCACCACCCGGGTGGTGCAGATCGACCCCGGCCCGATGCCCACCTTAACCGCATCGGCGCCGGCGGCGATCAAGTCCCGTGCCCCTTCATAGGTGGCCACATTCCCGGCAATCAACTCCGTCTCCGGATACCGGTGCTTGAAGGCCTCCACCGCCTTCAGCACCCCTTCGGAATGGCCGTGAGCGGTATCGATGACCAGAACATCCGCCCCCCGCTCGATCAGCGCCGCGGCCCGCTCCAGACCTTCTTCCCCCACACCGATGGCTGCCCCCACCCGCAGCCGACCTAACTCATCCTTGCAAGCATGGGGATATTTGGCCTTCTTCTGAATATCCTTCACCGTAATCAAACCCTTCAGATTGCCCGCTTCATCCACAATCAACAGCTTCTCGATCCGGTGCTTCTGTAAAATGGATTTGGCCTGCTCCAGGGTGGTACCTACCGGGGCGGTAACCAGATGCTCCCGGGTCATCAGGTTGGCAATGGGCTGATCCAGATTCTCCTCGAACCGCAAATCCCGATTGGTGATGATCCCCACCAGTCGGGTGCCCTCCACGATGGGGATACCGGATATCCGGTAGCGGCGCATCATCTCCAGCGCCTCCCGGATGGGGCGGTCGGCGGTCAGGGTGATGGGATCCACAATCATCCCGCTTTCGGAGCGCTTCACCCGGTCGATCTGCTCCGCTTGCTCTGCAATGGACATGTTCTTGTGAATGATCCCGATTCCTCCTTCCCGGGCCACCGCGATGGCCATCTCCGCCTCGGTGACCGTGTCCATGGCCGCCGAGAGTAGGGGAATGTTCAGCGCCAGGCGGCGGGTCAGGCGGGTGGATAAATCCACCTCCCGGGGCAATACCGCCGAACGAGCCGGAAGCAGCAGCACGTCATCGAAGGTCAACGCCTGGTAAGCAATCTTATAATCGTCCCCTGGCGGGGAAAAATGGTCTTTCCGGGTCATGGTGCTCTCCTGCACAGGTATTGGTTTTCCATGATTTTGCCCTGCGGGCAACAACGCTCATTGAATGAACGGCAATTTAACACTCCTCCGGAGAGGCTGAAAAAGGAAAATGAAAATGGTATCCACTCA
>CAYQGB010000238.1:3478-6613 GCA_964416895.1 uncultured Calditrichaceae bacterium | reverse complement strand
CCGCTGCGCACGGTGATTCCCTGAAAATTCTGCTGCCAGATCATCTCGTATGCGTTATCGGCGGTGGCCTGCCACACCGTCAGCGCCCAGTAAGGTGCATTGATGTTGGACTCCCGCAACTCCGACGGTTCGTTGCGCACCAGGGCCAGGATTTCGGGAAGCCCGTCGCCGGTCACATCCGCGGCCTCGTACAGGCTGCTGCCTCCCTCGCCGGGCAATCGCACCGACCACACGAATTGATACCTGCCGGCGCCGTCTTCTTCGTACACGTAGAGATCACCGTCCACGTCTCCCACGATGATCTCCCGGCGACCGTCGCCGTCGGTATCCGCCACCAGCGCCCGGGGCACCCCGAAAATGTTGTTACCGGCGGTGGTATCCGCCAGCACCTGCTGCTCGATGACCTGATAATCGGGAGTGATGTCGAAGATTTTCCACCGCCCGAAGTTGAGGGCCAGCATCTCCAGCGCCGGATCGGCATCCAGATTCACCAGCCGACTGCCCCAGAAATCCACCGTATCGAACCACACCACCTGCTGAGGAAACTCCCCCGGCCCGTTGCCGCCCAACAGCAGGGAAGCGCTTCCTGCACCCGCCAGCAATTGCAACGATCCGTTGCCCTGAATATCCCCCACATCCCGGGGGATGGCCGCAAACTCGGTCTCCATTCGACTGAGGAATTGCCCCCCGGAAAATTCCATGATCTTGAGGGGACCGAAGCGCCCGCCTTCCAGCAACTCGGAGATGACGATTTCCCGATTTCCGTCCCCGTCAAAATCGGTGGCAAAAGGAAGGAAGAACCCCTGAAAGGGATGCAAAGCGGTCTGAAAAAGGATACCTTCGGAGGGAAATCCTCCCGTGAGATTCAGAGGATAGAACGCCCCCTGATTATCCCACCGCGTCGACAGGCCGGGGGCATTCTCCAGCTCGATATAGAAAATTACCGGGCCAGTGATATCCTGCTGAGAGAGAATAAACCAGTGTTCCCGATGGAAATAGCGGGAAGTCCGAAATAGAAACGGAGGAAGAAGATCCGGAAATCCGAAATGCAGCCGGGCCAGGGTGTGATCATCGCTGCGGAAGTGAATCAGATACCCGGAATAAGGGCCGATGAGCAGGGGAATGGTATCCAGTTCCAGCAGTTGGGGCGGGGTATGATCCAGGGTGAAGGAGACGTGCCGCACCACCTCAGGGGCGCCGACCTGCTCCAGGCGCAATTCCAGGGTGTAGCCGGTGTCCGGCAGACCGGTAGTTTGCCACAGCGCCAGGGTATCCCGCACCACCTGCTCGCCAAAGACCTCGGCGATGGGAACATATTCTCCCGGCGTTTCCCCCATACCGTAGAAAAGCCGGTAGCCCCGCAGGTTGGGGCTGAAGGCGGTGCCCACGATTGCCACGGTATCGGCGGCGGTGCCTCCGTTGGCTTCGGGATACAGAATCTCCGCAAAGCCCTGTTCCCCACCGATCAGGCTCCGGTACGCGTTCACAATGCCGTGCCCGAAAAAGATGTCCCAGCCGAACACTCCCGCTTCCGTGGTTCCGGCCAACAGGGCGCCTTTCACCTGCTCCGCGCTCCAGTGGGGATACTGCGATCGAATCAGGGCCAGCACCGCGCTGACCACGGGGGCGGCAAAGGAGGTGCCATTCACCGCTCCGTACTGATCCCCGATCAGGGGGGCGTAGATTTCCTGCCCCGGAGCGGCCAGGTCGATGGTGCTGCCGTAGGAGGAAAAGGGCGCCAGGGAGCCGTCTTCGGCCACTGCGCTGACGGAGATGGTTTCCTCGAATGCGGCGGGATAGGTAGGCGTGGCATTACCGCCGTTGCCGGCGGCGGCCACAAACATAACCCCCCGGCGGATCCCGTAGCGGATGGCGTCCCGCAGCAGATAGGAGATCGCCACATCCCCGAAGCTCAGGTTCACCACCTGACAGCCGTTTTCCACGGCGTAGAGAATGGCCTCGGCCACGTCATCTTCTTCCAGAAAGCCGGAAGCGGTGCCGGCCCGAAGGGCCATCACCCGTACCCCGGGAGCAATCCCGCTGATGCCCCGCCCGTTGTTCTGGGCTGCGGCGATGATCCCCGCCACCGGCGTGCCGTGCCCGCTGCCGAACTCATCCATGGGATCGTTATCGGGATCCAGAAAATCGCCCCCGTCGGGAAAGCGAGGCGCATCGGTAAAATCCCACCCGATCACGTCATCCACGTAGCCGTTGCCGTCCTCGTCGATACCGTTGAAATCCAGGGAATCCCGCACCCCGTTGTTGTTGAGGTCTTCGGCGGCATTAATCCACAACTGCCCCCGTAAATCCTCGTGATTATAATCCACCCCGGTATCGATCACCCCCACGATCACCTGTGCGCTTCCACGGGTGATCTGCCAGGCCTGAGGAGCGCCGATCATGCTCAGATACCACTGTTGCCCGAAATCCGGATCATCCGGCAGGGTTACGCCGGTCTGGGTGATGCGGAACGCCCGATTGGGTTCGGCATAGATCACCTCCGGAAGGTCGGCCAGTTCCCGTACCGCTCGTTCGGCCTGCTCCGGGGAGCTGATGTCCCACACCTGAACCCGGCGGAGAGGTTCCGGCAGGCGATTGCGGTGGCGGGTAAACAGGGGGCGGATACGGGAGGGAGCGTATTTTTCCAGCACCTGCTGTATTCGGGGAGAGTTGCTCAGGAGAGGATCGGAAGGGGCGGTACGGGTTGCCACCTCCACCCCTTCAGCCAGCCGCACGATTACCTCTCCGGCAAAAACAGGCCCGGCGGCGATCAACATTCCCAACAGCCCCGGGATCCATCGTCGAAACGGTCCATCGCCTCCAAAAATGCAAAAGCCGGAGGCTCCCCAACATTTCATTTTCATAGCAGGTTCCGTTTTGTGAAGTACTCGTGAAAAGTAATTTTCCCCCGTTTTCAAAGCAACTGAAAATCCTGCCGCACTCTGCATCGGGCATTTTGCATTTTGCCCTCTACATCCCCCCTCCCTGCCGATTACCAACTCACCACTCACCACTCACCAATCACCACTCACCAACTCACCAATCACCAACTCACCAATCACCACTCACCAACTCACCACTCATTCGATAAGTTCAAAAAAATAAATCGCTTCCCGTAAAAAATTGGCTTCCGGG
>CAYQGB010000238.1:0-3378 GCA_964416895.1 uncultured Calditrichaceae bacterium | reverse complement strand
TCATTCGATAAGTTCAAAAAAATAAATCGCTTCCCGTAAAAAATTGGCTTCCGGGCGGAAATTTATTTGACAAAAATATTCCTTAGCAGTATATTCTGCTGTGCTTAATTTGGAGTAGTTTTTCACAAAGAAAACCTATTATTCCACCGGTAAATCAGAGCAGTTCAGAATGGTGAACAAGTCAACCGACACACACTAAGTTCCTTATCATCCGGCATCTGATGCCCCATTGTTCAAAATATCCCTTGCGGTGACATGAAATCCGGAGAACCGTGGACATTCTCCGGTAAATGGTTCAAATCACACAAAAGGTTATGGAGGCACTATGAATCGGTTTGTACAAACAACCCTGGGTGTATTGCTGGCTCTTACGGTGGGTCTCTGGGCCGGTAATGGAAAAATTGCCGGAAAGATCACCGACAAGGAGAGCGGTGAGCCGTTGATCGGAGCCAATGTAACACTACAGGGGACGGTTCTGGGAGCGGCGACCGATATGAACGGTGAGTATGTTATCGAGAACGTTCCTCCCGGCACGTATACCCTGGTGGTGGAGTATATTGGCTACGAGGGCTATTCTCAGGCCAATGTTACCGTAGGCGAGGATGCCACAGTAATCATCGACGTGGAGCTGGCGCCCACCGGGATCGGGTTGCAGGCGGTTACCGTGACCGCTTCCCGTCGGGCGGAAAAAGCTCTGGATGCACCGGCCTCGGTATCGGTGCTCAGCGAAGTGGATATCCGTAGCGATGTATCTCCCACATCGGCTTCCGTACTGCGGAACGTGACCGGCATCGATGTGGCTCAGACCGGTATTGATCGCCGGGAAATCGTGGTGCGGGGGTTTAACAACGCCTTCTCGGGCGCGGCCTACGTGCTTACCGACTATCGGCAGGCGGCGGTGCCGGCCCTGGCGGTCAACGTGCATTCCATCATGCCCAATATGGCCATCGATCTGGATCGGGTGGAAATCGTGCGCGGCCCCGGATCGGCGCTGTACGGGCCGGGAGTGGACGCCGGGGTAATCCACTACATCACCAAAGATCCCTTCAGCCATCCGGGAACCACCATTTCTATGGGGGGTGGCAATCGCTCCAAAGGATTCGCCACCGATAACGTTGGTGAACTGGGGTTTGCGGCCTTTCGTCAGGCCGGAAAAATCAGCGAGAATCTGGCCTACAAAATAACCGGCCAATGGGCGCAGGCGGATGATTGGCGATTGGATGGCAACGATCCCATTGACGCCGCCCAGTTGCAAAACGAAGCTCGCCCCCGAAATTACTATTATTCCAAGCGGAACGCCAACGGGTTGCTGGAGTGGCGGGTGAATAATGATGTCACCGTTTCCTTGTATGGCGGACTCTCTTATCTGGATGGAACGGTGCTGACCGGAGTGGGAACGGCTCAGGCGGATAATTTCGGCTATTTTTACGGGCAGTTTCGGGTGGCCGGCCCGGCCTTCTTCATTCAAGGCTACGTCAATCAAAATGACGGCGGGGATTCTTTCGTGTACGGGAACGGAGACCCCATCGTGGATAAGGGCCGCCAGATTCGCACCGAAGCCCAGTACTCCTATGATCTTTCCGAACGGCAAAACTTCATCGTCGGGGGAGACCTCAACTTAATTCGCCCCAACACCGAAGGCACCATTTACGGCCGCAATGAGCAGAACGATGACATCAACCAGTTTGGCGGCTACATTCAATCCACGACCCGGTTCGGCTCCAAACTGGACCTGATCCTTGCCCTTCGAGGAGACATTGATAATATCATCGAAGAGTTTCAGTTGTCCCCCCGGGTGGGATTGGTATTTAAGCCGGCTGCCAATCATTCCGTTCGAGCGACCTATAACCGGGCGTTCACCCTGCCGGGAGTCAATTCCCTGTTCCTGGACATCGTGGCGGCGCAGATTCCCATTGACCCCACCCATGCGATTACCGTGCGAGGTCGCGGTTCCAAAGACGGGTATCATTTTCAGCGGAATTCCCAATTTGCGGCCATAGCCGGTACCGATCTGGTAGCCCGCAGTTTGAATCCGGCGACCGCCGGGGCGGCACAGCCGGTGGGCCTGCCCCTGGATGCGGTGTATGCCAGCGTGTATCAGGGACTGGCGGCCATTCCTCCCCAGCAATTGCAGGCCATTCTGGCCGCTCAGGGGATTAATCTGGATCTGGCGACCATTCAAACTCTGGTGGCCCTGTTAGATCCTTCGGCCACCCAGGTACAGGGTTTCTCCAGAGGGTTGCTGGGAATTCCGGATCTGGCCGGCGGCCCTCCTACTTTCGTGGAGGACGTGAAGGACATTCAGCCCCTCAAGCACACCATCACCAACACCGTTGAACTGGGCTACAAAGGCATCATTGAAAACAAAGTGATGGTGGCAGTGGATGCGTATTACACCCGCAAGGAAAACTTTGTCAGCCCCCTGCGGATGGAAACGCCCATGGTGTTTGTACCCAATCTCTCTTCGGATCTTACCGGAGCGCTGGCGAATGGCATTGCCAACAATCCTCCCCTGGCCGGAGCGCTTCAGTTGATCAACCCCGACCTGACGCCGGATTCGGCAGCGGCCTTAATTACCAAACTGGTCAAGGATCAGTTGCCGGATGCCGAAACGCCGGTGGCCATCGTGGTGCCCCGGGAAAACGATCTGGGAGAAGGCAAGATTCCCGAATTGATGCTGGCCTATCGGAGCTTCGGGGAAGTGGAATTCTTTGGCGTGGATGTGACTGTTCAGGTGCAGGCCAGCGACCGGCTGCGCGTCTTTGCCAACGCTTCCTGGGTGGAGGATGATTTCTTCACCAGCCAGGAACTGAACGTGGAAAACCCGGACAAGAACCCGGATCTGTCCATCGCCCTGAACGCCCCCACGTTTAAAGCCAAAGGCGGGTTTAGCTACGACGTCTCGCCGGAGTTCACCGTGGGCGCCTCAGGACGATTTGTGAAGGGTTTTCCGGTGCAATCCGGGCCGTATGTGGGCGGTCGGGATGAACCGCCCTTCAAAGATACCAATCCCGGTGTGGAAGATTACTTTCTGCTGGATTTGAACGGAAGCTACCACCCGGTGCCCGGTTTACAGCTGGATGTTATGGTGCTCAATGCCCTGAACGACGCCCATCGGGAGTTCGTGGGAGCGCCCAAGCTGGGTCGGAGCATTCTGGCCCGGGTGACGGCATCGTTTTAAAGCAGAATCATTCCCCAATTCGGAAACTCCCGGCGCCGCTTACGGTGTCGGGAGTTTCTAATTTTGGGGCAAGGCTAACAATCGGTAGTATGGGCAGGTGGTGGTGAGTTGCGGAGGATAGCTTTCAATGGCGTGAAACGTGATGCGTAATACGTAGGACAGGCTTCCCAGCCTGTCAGGCCAACGAGGTCGGGTTG
>CAYQGB010000237.1:0-6703 GCA_964416895.1 uncultured Calditrichaceae bacterium | reverse complement strand
GCAGGTACAGGGTGACCCCATCCAGGTATTCGGCCCCGGCCAGCAGGGGAAGCAGATGGTTCAGCCCCTCCCGCAGGATGTTGGGCAGGTGCTCCTCACTCAGCCCCCGGGTGCCGTGGGCCAGGTTCAGGTTGTTGCGCAGGGCAAGCAGGCCCTCCAGGTGGGGGCGCAGGGAGGGGTATTGCTTCGGAAAGCGGCCCAGGAGCGGTACCAACGGCCCGGCCGGCGCCAGCACCCGGTGGGTGCGATCCAGCCAGTTCTTCCAGGTGCCCAGGGAGGGGTGGCGCAACTCCCGCAACTGCTCGTTGAGGTAGCGCAATTGGGCTTCGCTCAGTTCCACCTGCTCGAAGGAGAGCAGGTAATCCATCACCAGGGATAGCCCGGTGATGCGCAGGAGATTCTCCAGGGACTGCAACATCCAGCCCACCCACAGATGGTGGGGTTGGGAGGTATCCCGGGGGGCGCCGTCATCTTTATACCCCATGCGCCACAGGGGGTGTGAGATGGGATAGGGCAATCCCTCCCGGAAGCGGGATTCCAGTTTTGCGGCGGCTTTCACCGCGGCATCTTCGCACCCCACGGTGCGGGCGATGGTCTGGAGATGGAAATTCATGTGCAGGCCTCCTTTTTTTGTTGTAGGACCACCGACTGCGTCGGGGCAGGCAGGCATCCAGCCTGTCGGTTATTGATGGACAGGCAGGATGCCCGCCTGTCCCCGAAGGAGCTTGGGTCCTACGGATAGCCCGGCTGGTTGGCGGCGTAGATCACCAATCCCAACGCCGCCGCCAGCAGGATAAAGAACACCGGCTTCCAGTAGTTGGGTCGCAGGCGCAACTCGCTGCCGGTGGTCAGGTTGCGCCCCCTGCGGAACAGCAGGGTGCCCCCGTCCCAGCGACCGTTCAGCGCCACCCGGTCTCCGCTCTGCAGGGAACCCCGCACCAGGTGCCCTTTAATTCGCACCGTACGCTGCTCCCCGGTCGAGGTGCGGATCACTGCATTCATAACCGGTTCCTCGCGTCCTCCACTATGACCGCGTCCTACCATTATCCAGAAGAAATGCCCGAAAAACGTCATCCCCGGCCGGAAGCCCAGCATGCGAAATATAATAGCAAAGGCGATGCGAAAGGTGATATACAGCAGCACCAGCGGCAATAACCCCAGAAGGATCAGCAGGATGGAAAAGAAGCGGTAGGTGTTGAAGTCCGCCGGTTCGTGGCGAGTTTCGCTAACGCTAAGGACGGTGCCTTCCAGGTCGTGGCGCCCGGTGGGAGCGGTTCCCGCCGGAGCGGCCATGCCCCCGGCTGCCGGGGTGGGAGCCACAGAGGGCCTGCCGCCGCCGGGCGCCGGGGGAGTGCTGCTGGGTGTGGACGTCACGTGGGTCGAGGGCGCGGTAAGAGTAGCACCGCATACCCGGCATTTTCCGGCGCCTCTCGCCGGCGCGCCGCAGTTGGAACAACGGGTGGTTGCCATGGTTTTTTCTCCACAGTTGTAGGTTGGGTTTCACCGTTCCGCCAGGGCGAATGTAAGCTTCTGCCGGTCTCCTCATCATTTTTTTCAACTCCAAGGGGTCGCGGCACGGTTACCGCGACAGAAACCGCAATAAAAAATATGCCCCCACCGCCACGCCGATGAGGATAAACACCATTACCCCCTGGCCGGGCGGGCCGGTGGTGAACAGGCGGAAAAAGAAAATGAGCAGCGCCGCCAGATCGATTAGATCACCGATAAAATCGATGCGCACCGCCACCGCCAGCACCCCGCCGACGATAACGCCCGCCGCCAGTAGAGAGAAGATATTACCGGAAGCCACCACTGCGGTTTCCAGCACAAACTGTACAATAATCAGAATGACCAGAATATCGGCGGCAACGGCCCGGCGTTCGGCCTGTCGTTCCTGTCGAAAAGGACTTAACAAATTAAATTATCCTTTGATGTTTGTGTTCCCGAACAAATTTTTAGACAAATTTTTAATCAGGTATTGATAGATATACACTTCATCTCTGCAACAAATCGTTCGGTCAAATAGAAAACGCTCTTGTCGTAACCAAATTAACGCTGCCTCATGTATGCTTTGCTGCCAGGCAGGACTATTCGTACTGCCGGGCAGCATTTATGCCCTATTCCCCGGCATCATATTTCAAACTTTCCTCAATCTCCTTTTCTACAATATCTCGAGGTCTCCCATAACGACGACGGGAGAATTGTCGCACCTGTTCCGCGATATCCGCATGCCATTCTTGATCCGGTACCACCGTATGCATACTGAACGGCGCTACGACCTGACCGTGTACAGTAGTCTTTACACACGCATGCCAGTTGGGTAGGTTGGTTAAATCTTGCCGGGTGAAATAGGGATAGAACTGGGGTTCCAAAAAATGCTTCGCATCAGCCTGACCCACCCGGAAACTGACCAGGGTTCCAACGTTGCCGAAGATGGATTGTACAATACGGGCATCATTGATCTGGGAAATAAATTGATTTGCCAGTATCAAACCGACACCGAATTTTCGAGCTTCAGAAAGCAGCAGCACAAAATTCTGAGTCGCCACAGATTGAAACTCATCAACATATACGTAAAAAACCTTTCGTTTGTGAGCCGGGATGTTGCTACGTTGCATGGCAGCTGCTTGGATCTTTGCCATTAACAACATTCCCAAAAATTGGGCATTTGCTTCGGTCAACTCGCCTTTGGCAAGATTGACCAGTAGTATCTTTCCTTCGTCCATCACCTTACTCAAATTAATGGTGGAACGCCGCTGTCCGAAAATCAGGCGCAACTTTGGATCGAATACAAAATCCTCAAATTTGCTGCTGATGTACTCACCGAGAGTGGAATCCGTGGAGTGACTACGGTAGATGTAATTGATACGAGGCAGCACCTCATTTACCCAAACGTTAAGTTTACTGTCAGTCCATACCGGTGGAATCCACTTTTTCCAATATTCTTTATGATGGAAAATTTCATAAAACTCAAGCAGAGTCCCCGGTTGTTCAGGATGTGACATTGTCAGGAGGAGATTCATTTGGGTGTGCTGCCAAAAGATAGGACCGGAGAACTCTTTGCCGGAAAGACCATACTGATCTACCAGTAGTTTTTCCATGATCGCCTTGAATTCCCGCACTACAAAATAACGTTCCTCCTGCTGCTGACATTCCAGGATGTTCAATCCCACCGGATACTCCATATCGGTGGGATCCAGAATTACCACATCTTCCATGCGATGGGGCGGAATGTATCCCAATAGTTCATCAAACAAATCGCCGTGTGGGTCGATGACCGCAAGGCCCTGCCCGGCTTCAATGTCGGAGAGGATCATGGATTTCAGTAAGGTAGTCTTGCCGGTGCCGGTCTGTCCCACCACATATAGATGCTGTCGACGATCTTTCTCATTTAATGATACCGGGTGGGAAAATCCCATATATTGGTTTACCCCGATTTTCAGTCCTTCGGTTTTGGATTTTGTTCCCAGCAAGGCAATTTCCCGTGGGAGGGGGCGATGACGTACGCCGGTGGTGAATAATCCAGGTAAACCTTCTGCCCTAGCCAAGGGTAATCGGAATGCGCTGGCAGCCTCCAGTGCATCTACCAGAAAACGGGTCCGTTGCAATTTAGGGGGTGCAACGGTAGCTCCCCAGGGCTGCCATTGCAGGTAACGCATATTATTGCTGGCAATCCGTTTTTGCCTCTGATCTTCCGGGAACAGTACATCATAGCCCCCCATCTGCAGGAAATGGGTATGGGTAACCAGTGTAGGATGGGGGAGATTACCCACCGGAGCAGTAATTTCCGTACCGGTAGTCTCTAATAGCCCGTATGGAATTGGCGCAGGACTGGCAAAATAGATAGAGAGCAGAAATGGGGCATCTTTCAGACGCATCAACTGCTGAAACAGGTTTTCCGCCATATCCCGGGCTCGGGACTGGTGCAGGGTTGGTTCCGACTGCGAGAGAGAATTATCGGAGGAGGTCCATTTCTGGGCGCGGCGTTCACATTTGGCGATCTCAGCCATCAAGGCCGTTTCTTCCTCCCGGGTTAGAGTCACCGGGGAGAGAGAGATTTGCCAGATGAGCGGGGCAGGATGCAAAAGCATTAAGCGCAACAGCCGATTCAAATCACCGGGCCGTGGAATAAACCGGTGCACAAAATAAACATAATCCGAACGTCTAATAACGGTTTGTGAGTTGGTTTGCCGACTGCGTCCCAGGCCTGGACGGGGACGCATGGTATCCACCTTTATAAAATCCTCACGACGACGTATTTCTGCAACATGTACAGTTTTCCAGTCAAAAGGAGTCCAGAAACGCTGAAAATTTTCTGCATCTTCTACCATCTCCCAGGAATGATCGGGAAATCTGCCCGTTAACATTTCCAGCAACTCAGGTGCAAATACACTGACATTGTATGTGGCAGTTTCTGCAGATGTTGCAATAAATTGTGTTAGCATGACAATGTCAATGCTCCCTGCCACAAAAGACCGGGGATCGGGACTGGAGAGATAGCGTAACGCAATGGTACGCGGTGGATCAAGACAAAATAGGCTGTTAATAACATCCATCATATCCAACAATCTTTGTTCTTCAATGGTATGGCGATTTCCCTCCACTTCACGCTCAACCGGGCAGGAGCGAAGGCGCAGGGCAAATACCCCAATGAAGCGTTCTTTCTGATTGGTGGGTATCTCTTCCACATGGATATACGGTTGATGCTTGTGCATCCTCAATCCTCCTACGGTTGAAACGGCTCCAAAAGCTCATCAATCAGACCATACGCTTTGGCTTCTTCGGCGGTCAGGAAAAAATCGCGTTCCATATCAGTGCGGATTTGCTCCACAGGACGCCCGGTCCATTGGGAGAACATTGCGATGAGTTGCTCCTGCTGACGAAGAATGCGCCGGGCATACACCTCGATATCGCCAGCTTCACCTTGAAAGCCGGCAGCCAATTGATGAATCATCATTTCGGAATGGGGTGTAGCGTAACGCTGCCCTTTCATCCCAGCAGCCAGTATCCAGGCAGCCATGGAGAAAGCTTTACCCAGGCAGATAGTGCTTACCGGCGCCTGGATACAGCGAATGGTGTCAATGATTGCCAAACCATCAGAGACCGCACCCCCGGGGCTGTTGATATAAAAATCTATACGCTGCTCGGAATCATCGGCATCCAGCAATAACAATTGGCTAATTAGCCGATTGCTCGTCTGGGCGTTAATCTCTTCACTCAAAAACAAAATCCGATGTTTGAGTAAGATTTCGGTTTCCATCCTGAAATCCTCCCGGTTAATCTCTTGCCTCAAATATTGAAGCCGCACTCCCCCGCAAAAGGGGTAGGGCGGATATATTCTCAGTCCCTCTTTAATTTGTTTGATATACACCGTAAGACCACCGGCTTCACCCCAAAATTCGCCAGGTTTTAAACTTCGGGACAGGGATCTTGCCTGTCATCGTTTCATCAGAGAGGCTGTCACTCCAGAGTTTGTGCCTGCAGTTTTATGATGGACAAAGCGGCCTATTGCATGGTTGCTGACCGACTGGCCTGCCCCGATGCAGTCGGGGAAGCCTCTCCTACGTGCGGGGAGGGATTCCCAGAATCACATAGTTGCCGTCGGCGTCGTGGTGGATGCACAGATCCCGGTTTTTGGCCTCCACCACCCACCGGTATTCTTCCCGGTAGCGCCGGCTGAGAAACAGGATGCGCTGGTTGGCCGATCCCCGCCACATCTCCCCGTGATCCAGTTCCCGGATGTAGGGGCCGTCGATCAGAATATCGGTATGGGCCAGCACCGTTTGCATGGCCGGATCCGGGTGACGGCAAAGCTCTTCGTACAAATAGCCCGTATACACCACGGTGCTCAGCCCACCGGCGGTGATCTGTTCAAACAGGTTGGCCAGCGCCCGGTACTGCAACAGGGGTTCCCCTCCGTAGAGGGTAATGCCCTCGATGTCATCCAGGGCCAGCAGCAGGCCGGCCAGCTTATCCACATCCACCCAGGTTCGAGGGGTTATTTTGAGCATCTCCGGGGTGATGCATCCCGGGCAGCGTTTGGCGCATCCCTGCAACCAGAGCACCGCCCGAATGCCCGGCCCGGCGGTGCGGGCGCAGGGGTAAAAAGCGGCCACATTCAGCCGCCGGGAATCTCGATACAAGGGAACGTCGATCACAGGTAATCCTCGAAGATGGTGAACAAAATGCGTTGATCTTGAACGATAGCCACTGCTTCCCGCCCTCGCCAGCGCACCGTTTTCAAATCCTGCACCTCACCGGCGACCTCGAAGCGCTCGTGGGAGGTGCGCAACAGTTCGTTCAATTTCTGCGGGAGAGGATCCGGGGATCCCGGCTCCAGCAAATACAGATGGGTGGAAGAGGCGATCAACCCCACCTCCAATTCCCGGAGCCACAGGAAGGCTCTGGGCACATCCGGCAGGGTAAAGGTGGCCAGGGGTTCCTGCAACCGGCGCCGGGGCGTGCGGGAATGGTAGATCCGGTAATCCCGGTGCTGTTCATCCCGGGTGAGCAGGAACCACTCGTTGGCGCCCACCTCGTGAACGGCCAGCAACTGCTGGTGGGCGGAGGCCAGGTAGTCGGTCATATACCGAAATCCCGACTCCAGATCCAGTTCCCGGATGAGGAATCCGAAATCCAGCCGGGCGTGTTTTTCCTCCAGCAGGTTCATGGTCAGCACCCGGTTGCCGGTATCTCGATAGGC
>CAYQGB010000236.1:4219-6725 GCA_964416895.1 uncultured Calditrichaceae bacterium | reverse complement strand
AATCCCTAATCCAATTTTATCCTGTGGAACGAAGCCGATCAAGTCATATATTTCCTGACCGACAATGGAGGGATTTACCAGAGATGATCCGCCGGGGTGGATAGTGAAGCGCATAATTCCCTTATCGACGATGAAAAAAATCGCCCTTGCCGTGGAGATATTTGCGGTGCTGCTTGTGCTGGCCGGAGGGCTGTCCTGCCAGAGGGATACTTCTCCGGTGATGGTCAATGAGCCTTCCCCGGATTTCTGGCAGGCAGCGCAGGGACCGTATGGAGGCCACATTTCCGCCATCGGCGAAAGCGATGAAGGGCATCTGTTTGCCGCCACCCTGGGGAGCGGGGTGTTCCGCTCCACCGATGGAGGAAGCACCTGGATGCCTCTAAACCGGGGGTTAACCTCCCACATGATTCATGCCCTGATTCCCTATTCCCGTTCCCTGCCGGTTATCGGCACCGACGACGGGGTGTTCATGCTGGAGGATGGAGAGTGGCGACCGATGGGGTTGCAGGGACGGGGGGTATATGCCCTGGCGGTGGATCCGCAGGGGCGGTTATATGCCGGTACTTTCCGAAGCGGTATTTTTAGAACCGCAGATGCGGGGCGAACCTGGGAGTTTCTTACTTTCGGCGGTTTGCCGGAGGTCACCGCCTTGCTCCTCCCTCCCACCGGGCCGTGGTTTGCGGGAAGTCGCCGCCGGGGGGTTCTGCGCAGCGAGGACGGCGGGGAGCACTGGGAGCCGGTCAATCGGGGGCTTCCGGATTCTACTGTACACGCTCTGTTCCGTCTTCGACAGGGGGAGATTCTGGCCGGTACCGATCAGGGAGTGTACCGTTCTTCCGATGCCGGGGAAACCTGGGAGTTTGTCGGTCCCGGAGAGGCGCCGGTGTACGCCCTGCTTCAGGATCTCGGGGGGAGCATCTGGATCGGCACCGAAGAAGGCGCCTTCCGCAGTTTTGACCTGGGAGACCACTGGGAAGCGGTGCATGTCGGCGCGGAAGGCATGGCGGTGGTGTCGATTCTGGAAAGCGAGACCGCAGGAGTGTTGTTAGGCTTTGCGGGCAACGGCCTGTATCGGCGGGTTGGTGACGCCTGGGAGCAGGTGGGGGTCTCGGTTTCCACAGTGCTGAGCCTGTCCCCGGCGGGGGAGGAGTTGCTGGCCGGCACCTCCGGCGGGGGATTGTTTCGCAGCACCGACGCCGGTCGCCACTGGTTTCCCGGAGGGCTGTCCGGAGAAACGGTGCGGGCGGTGACGGTGGGGTTTCGGGGGTTCTGGTTCATCGGCACCCTGGAGGGGAAACTCTATCGCTCTGGGGATCAGGGGCGAGGGTGGGAGGAGCTATCCCCGGGAATTCCGGTGAACGCCATCTATGCCCTGGTCATCAACCGGTTTGACCATCTGTTCGCCGCTTCTGATCAGGGGATTCTCCGTTCCACCGACGAGGGGGGTTCCTGGCGTCGCTTCGATGCGGGGCTGGCACCTTATGTGCCCCAGACGCTGGCTGTGGATGAGCAAAATTTCCTGTATGTCGGAACCGCCGGGGGCGGGGTGTTGATGTCCAACGACAACGGGGAAACCTGGGCGCCCACCGGGCTGGCCAACAATTCCATCCGATGCCTGGCGCTGCGGTCCGGCGGCGAGGTATATGCCGGAAGCCTGTTCGGCGAAATCTTTTATTCCCGGGATCGGGGAGCGCACTGGGAACGGATTGATCGGGGATTGCTGCACACCCCGGTGAATGCCCTGGCAGTGGGGCTGTCGGGAGAGGTATATGCCGGGAGCGGGGGAGAAGGGGTAATCGTTTCCACCGACCGGGGGGAAAGCTGGCAGTTCCTTAACCGGGGCCTGGAAAATCGGCGGGTGATCTCGCTGCTGGTGGTGCCGGAGGGCACCGTTTATGCCGGGACCCTGGGAAGTGGGGTGTTTGTGGGAAAAGGGCAGCGTTGAAGTTGAATAACACTTTCGAAATAACCCCGTGCTCAGTGGCGATCCTTGACATTTATGTAAGGGTTTCCTAAATTATTTTTGAAAAACAAGCGGATAGATTATCAGATGTTTCCAGAAGCAAAACAATTGCAAGAGGTTGTTCGGCGAATACGGGAAGTTTGTTATCCGGTTCGGATTATTCTGTTCGGTTCTTCGGCCAGAGGTGAAATGGGGCCCCATAGCGATGTTGACCTGCTGGTGGTGGTTCCCGATGGAGTGCATCGTCGGAAAACTGCTCAGGCCATTTATCGAAATATGATCGGAAATGCATTTGCCGTGGATATTATTGTTGCTACCGTAAGTGATTTGCAGAAGTATGGTGATAATATCGGTCTGGTTTTCTATCCGGCTTTGAGAGAAGGAAAGGAAATTTATGCCGTCTAAACCCACAGAACCAGGCTCGCCGCAAGAGTGGCTTGCCCGTGCTCGAAGCAGTTTATTGTTGGGAAAAGTTGCCAAGACTGAAGAAATTTACTGGGAAGATCTGTGCTACCAACTCCAACAAGCGGTAGAAAAGGCTCT
>CAYQGB010000236.1:0-4119 GCA_964416895.1 uncultured Calditrichaceae bacterium | reverse complement strand
AAATTTACTGGGAAGATCTGTGCTACCAACTCCAACAAGCGGTAGAAAAGGCTCTCAAAGCAGTTTTGCTCCATCATGGTGTTGCATTTCCTTATGTGCATGATATTGCTCGATTGATTACCTTAATCCAGAATGCTGGGATACACTTTCCTGATGAGCTATATTCGGCTGCGAATTTAACAGGATATGCTGTAGAAACTCGGTACCCAGGAATATCCGAGGAAGTTACAGAAGAAGAATACTGGCAGGCTTTGTCCGTTGCTGAGAAAGTGCTCAATTGGGCTGAAAAACTTGTTGGTTAGAACTTTCTTAATTTCCTTCATCGATTTTACGATTCACGGCTAAGTTTCCACTCAGTTTATCCACCTGGAACACCACCCCAAAACAACTCCCCTGATTTTCCTCGCTGTTAACCCATACCTCCGCCTGTTGCAATTCCGCCAGGTGTTTGACAATGGATAGCCCCAACCCGGTGCCTCCAATGCTTCGGCTGCGCGCCTTATCCACTCGATAGAACCGCTCGAAAATGCGCTCCTGCTCCGATTGGGGAATGCCGATCCCGGTGTCCCGCACCATGAAGGTGCACGAATTTTCCTCCACCGCCCAGGAAATCGCCACCGAGCCGCCGGAAGGGGTGTACTTAATGGCGTTGTCGATCAGATTGGCCAGGATGGAGCGAAACATCTCCGGTTCTCCCAGAATGGTTGGAGGAGCCTCCCCGGTGCTCAGGGAGAAGGACAATCCCTTGCGGCGAGCCGCTTCCCGGTAGGTTTCCGCCACTTCCCTGAGAATCGGAAGCGGATCAAACGGTTGTAACTCCGGGCGGGACATCCGCTCGATTCGGGCCAATTGCAACAGATCGTTGACCAGATTTTCCAGCTGTATGGCGTGCTGAAGGATCTTTTCCACGTATTTACGACGCATCTGGGAGCGTTCCAGGGCCCAATCCAGCAGCGTCTCGGCGTATCCCCGAACGGCGGTCAGCGGTGTTTTGAATTCATGGGAAACGTTGGCCACAAAATCCCGGCGAATTTTTTCCAGCTGGTGCATCTGGGTAACATCTCGGAGCACCACCACCGCTCCGGGGCCGGAGGCATCCCCTTCCCGAAATGGCACAATATCCACTTCCAGAACGGTGCCCTGATCGGTTTCGATGCGGTCATTCATCAAAAACGGCTGCTCAAAAAAACGGTTGATCAGGGAATGCAGATGGGGATTGCGGATCACCTGATAGAAATAGCGCTGAGCGGGATTCCGGGGGAGGTCGTCGAGCATCTGTCGGGCGACCTCGTTACACAGCATGATCCGCCGATGGGCATCGATGGCGATGATCCCGTCTTTAATAGAAGCCAGGATGGTGCGCAGCTCGTTCTTTTCCCGGTCCAGCGATTGCAGTTCCCGGAGGAGACGGGAAAACTGCCGTTCCAGCCGATGGGAAAATGCGGCCAGTTCCGGATCGGAAGGGTGGGGGAGGGTAACTTTTTGGCTCCGGGGAGAGATGGGCTGCACCCCGATCCTGAGCTGCTGGATGTCTTGATACATGCGGGAAAGATGAATCATCCAGGCCAGCGCCGCGACCACCCCGATGATCACCCCCACGCCCAGCAACCTCAGGCGGAACGCGCCGATGTGTTTCCCCACGATTTCCTCCGGCAAAGCCAGGCGCAGGAATCCCCACGCCGGTTCCCCCAGTTTTCGACAAGCATACACAAAGGAGCGCCCCAGGGAAACGCTGTATCGCACCGCCGTGCCTTCAGGGTGTTTCAACGCTGCCTGAACTTCCGGGCGGTGCAGATGGTTATCCAGTCGCCCTATCTGCGAAGGGGCGATGTCCGAATCCACCAGTACCCGGCCGGTACTGTCGATGAGCGTGACCCGGCATCCGGTGGCCCGGGAAACTCGTTGGGCAAACCGGCGAAGATAGGCCATGTCGGGAAGAGAGAGACGCCCGGAATCCAGCATCGCTTCCGCCAGCCGAAGGTGGCGGATGACCTCCTGCTGTGCTCCGGCGTAGGCGTGCTGCTTCCACCGAAAATAGAACCATCCTTCCAGAACGGCTATCGCCACGATGATCACCAGGAGTATCCGCCATGAACCCTTCAGGGCAACACGATAGGGCGAAAGCCGCTTCATCCGAAACACCCTCCCATTCTATCGTCGATTCCAGCGATAGCCTGCTCCTTTAACGGTCAGAATCAACTTTCCCTCCGGATCGATCCTCTCCCGCAGGCGGGTAATGTGCACATCCACCGTGCGGGGATCTCCGTGGTAATTTTCCCCCCAGATGGCATCCAGAAACGTTTGCCGGGAAACAACCCGCCCTTCGGCCTGAATCAATTGTTTGAGAATCTTGAACTGGATGGGGGTCAGTTCTATCGGTTGGTCGTTGACGAAGACCTGGTGAGTGGAGAAGTTTACCCGCAGATGATCCTGTCGGAACTCTTCAAAGGCGATTTTCCGGGTTCGGCGAAGATGCACTTTTACCCGGGCCAGCAGCTCCCGGGGACTGAACGGTTTGGTAATGTAGTCATCTGCGCCGACCTCGAATCCGATGAGCTTGTCGATTTCTTCGGTACGGGCAGTAAGCATAATCACCGGTATATCCCGGGTAATCTCCTCGGCCCGGATGTACTTGCACAATTCGATCCCGCTCATGGAGGGCAAATTCAAATCCAGCAGGATGAGATCCGGAGGGTTGCTCATAATGGCATCGTAGGCTTTGGCGCCATCGGCAAAGGTGCGGATGCGAAACCCCTCTTTCCAGAGATTGTCCTCCACAATCTCGGTAATATCCGGATCATCTTCCACGATATAGATGGTAAACTGTTCGTTCATGCCTGACTTACCACCGTGAATTTGCCTGCCAGGAGTTTTTACGTTCGGTAAAAATTAGGCCGTTTAGGTTACAATTGGATGACAATCGGATGAACCCTCTGTGAAATCCGGCAAATTCATTGTTGCTGCAAAAAACGAATTTGATGCAGGAAAAACAACACTCCCAGCCGAATGACCTCCGGAGGAACGTCAAACGTTCCCTCATGGAGGCCGGCGGTATGGTGTTCCGTGCGAGACCCGAAGCGCACCATCGCGCCGGGCACTTCCCGGGCGTAGTAGCTGAAATCATCGGCGCCGGGAGTGCGAAAGGTGCGGTCGATGTGAACGGATATGGGAAAGTCCTGCGCCGCGGCCTGTTGCAGCAGATGGATGAGATCGGGATCGTTATATATGGCCGGCGCGCCTTCCCGGTAGCTCCATTCGATCCGGCACCCCCCGGTGGATTCCAGCCCTTTTAGCAACTCGGAGAACCGATGCAAAAAAGCCTCCTTTTTTTGGGGATCGGCCAGGCGGAGAGTGCCGGTTAGCCGCAGTTCCCGGGGAATGACGTTATACCCCTCTCCGGCGTGAATTTCGGTGAAGGTGAGGATCACCGGAGAGGTGCGGAGATCCAGAGTGCGGTAAACCATCTGGTAGCTATCCTGAACCATCCGGGAAGCCAGCCACAAAAGGTCGGCGGTTTCTTCCGGTCGGGCGGAATGCCCTCCGGGGCCGGTCAGGGTAAGATCCAGCCGAATGCTCTGCAGGTTTACCCAGCCGGGAGTGAGCGCCACCGTTCCCAGGGGCAGGCGGGGTTCCAGGTGCATGCCCAGGGCGTAGGTGACTCCCCCGAGCACGCCTTTTTCAATCATTTTGGGTGCTCCGCTGGGGATGGGTTCTTCCGCAGGCTGGAACACGAAGCGCAGGTTGTACTTTCCGGCCAGATTCAGCCGCCGGGCCAGGATGGCGGCGCCCAGCATCACCGTGGTGTGTACATCGTGGCCACAGGCATGACAGACTCCCGGATGTTGGGAGCGGTAGGGAACGTTCTTTTCATCGGGGAGCGGCAGGGCGTCGATATCGGCCCGGAACAGCAGGAACGGCGCCCCGGCGGAAAAATTCACCTCGCCTACCAGGCCGGTTTCCAGGGGGCGGTAGATGCGTTCCAGGCCGTGGGCCTTCAATTTGGCTTCAATCTTCTCGGTGGTGCGGAATTCCTGCCAGCTTAACTCCGGATGCCGATGCAAATCCTCCCGGAACGCGGTCAGGTCTTCCATCACGCCATCCACCGCGGTTAGAAGCTCT
>CAYQGB010000235.1:0-6749 GCA_964416895.1 uncultured Calditrichaceae bacterium | reverse complement strand
TGTAGAAAAACTATTTTATTCTTGCTAACGCCTATTAAGGCTCGTATATTAGTTAAGCGTTAATGGATAGGTGAGAGACCATGAATGTTGCATGGTGTAGTGTGGGGCCGGACATTTCAGAGTATGTCAGCATTACCCTGGACAATTGGGTAAATAGAAATAGCTCCTCAGATTTTTTTATGAGCTATAAGCCCGGTTGGATTAGTAGATTCAATGCTGTTCTTTGGAAGAGAGAACGCTTAAAGAACTATAAACAACATCTTAGAAAGTGTTTCTATGGCATATAATGATGCAACCATAAGCCCATTTGAGAATGTTTCAAATGGGTTTTTTTTTTAGCATTTTTTGAATTACAATAAAATCCATAAAGGAGGTGAAGCCCATGGATGAAAAAAAAGGGATTAACAGTGGTGAGAGCACTGTTAATCCCCATGTTTGAGCCCAGCGGGGCTGCACAAAAACAAATCAATTTACTGCATCTCGGCTAAAAAAGCAAATTTCTTAAGCAGTTTTTTCGAAAGCTCTCGCCCTCCTGAAGCAGTATATGTTTTTTCATCCTCTCTTTCCCGCTGTGCTTAAACATTAACCATCTTCCCCATCACATCTTGTTATTCGATTCATTTCTCCGATTTGGGGAATAGTTCATATCTTCTGTTTGGTTCCCGTTCAACTCCTCAATCGATTTGCAGAAATGGGAACAAAGAAACTCTGGATTTCAAAAATGACTCAAAAACAGAACAGAAAGGATGGTAACCATGCTGAATGATTTTTTTAAATTCATCAAGTTTTTGATTGGGCTGATTATTTTCACCGTTATTGTCTTCGTCGTGATTATCCTTATTGTAGCATGGTATCTTGCTGAACACGGTATCCTGTAGATTTTGCGGTAAATTTCTATTGCACCTGTTTAGATCAAAATGAATTGACATTACATGCTCACTCTTTTCCCTTACCTCCGTTCGCTAGTGGATACCTTCTATCACTTCTAAAGATTATGCAGATCCATACCAACAATATTGATGGTGAAAGGAATCACCCATAAAGAGATAGAAGAGAAATTCACCGGAAAAATGCATGGGATCGGAGCCGAGAGATTTTCCCGGTTCCGATCCCCAACAAACCGCTTGCTTTGCCATTTCAATCTGCGTACACTTTTCCGCCCGCAACCGGCGCTCATATCCAGAAGTTCGACTGAAAACGGCAAGAATCATGGTATTCATCGACTACGTCAAAATCCACGTCAAAGGCGGTCAGGGGGGAAGCGGCTGCGTGAGCTTCCGGCGGGAGAAATTCATCCCCAAAGGCGGCCCCGATGGCGGCGACGGCGGCCGGGGCGGGAGCGTCATCCTAGAAGTGGATCCCCAGCTGCACACGCTGATCGACTACAAATACCACGCCCGCTACGAAGCCCCCCGGGGCGAGCACGGGAAAGGCAGCAATCAGCACGGGCGCAAAGGCGAAGACATCATCCTGAAAGTGCCTCCGGGCACGGTGGTCAAAGACGCCCACACCGGGGAGGTGCTGACCGATCTGACCGAAGAAGGCCAACGGTTCGTGGCCGCACAGGGTGGCCGGGGAGGCCGGGGCAATGCCCGCTTTGTGACCCCCACCCACCGTTCCCCCCGGGAATGGGAAGTGGGCGAACCGGGAGAAGAGCGGGACATCGTGCTGGAATTGAAGCTCATCGCCGACGTGGGGCTGGTGGGCAAACCCAATGCGGGAAAATCCACCCTCCTGGCGGCTATCTCCGCTGCCCGTCCCAAAATCGCCGACTACCCCTTCACCACTCTACAACCCAATCTGGGCATCATCAAATATCAGGATCACCGCAGCTTTGTTATGGCCGATATTCCCGGTTTGATCGAAGGCGCTCACGAAGGGCGAGGCCTGGGCTTACAATTCCTGCGTCATATCGAGCGAACCCGGATCGTTCTGTACCTCATCGACCCGGAAGATCCTGAAGTAGAAGATCCCCGGGAAACCTTTGCCGTTCTCCACAAGGAGCTGGAAGCATATTCCTCCACCCTGGCGGAAAAGCCCGCTGCCATCGTGCTGACCAAACAGGACATCTGGCAGCGGGATTGGCTGGCGGAACTGAAAGATGCTTTTCCCCATCCGGTGCTGGCTATATCTGCAGTAGCGAAAATCGGCCTGGAAGCACTGAAACACCACCTGTGGAACGAATTGGAGAAGGTGAAAGCGGAGCATGCCACAGCCTGAACCTTCCCTGCGGGACATTCTTCTCCTGTTGACCATTCCTCAGATCGGCCCCGGGCGGGTGCGCCGCCTGCTGTCCATCTTTCCCTCGGCGGAAGAGCTCCTCCACACTCCTTTGCGCCGGCTTACCCGCATCGACGGTATTGATGAGAAACTGGCCCGACAGATCAAAACCGGCGGCGATCCCACAGTGGTGGAAGAACAGTTGCGCCGCATGGAGACGGAGCAGGTACACTGCCTGACCATCTGGGATGACCGTTACCCACCTCTGCTGAAAAAGATTAACGATCCTCCGGTGGTGCTGTTTTACCGGGGGGAATTGCCTTCCCCCTGGCCGCCCTGTGTGGGGGTGGTGGGCACCCGTATGCCTTCTCAGTACGGCCGCAGCGTCACCGAAAAGTTAGTGGCCGAGTTATCCCGCCAGGGCATCGCCGTGGTTAGCGGCCTGGCCCGGGGGGTAGATACCCTGGCCCACAGCGTGGCCATCCGGCACGGCGGATTGACCTACGCCGTACTCGGCTGTGGAGTGGATTATGTGTACCCCCCGGAAAATCGAAAATTGTATCAGCAAATTGCCCAACAGGGGGCGGTGCTATCGGAATTTTTCCTGGGCACCCAACCCGATGCAGTCAACTTCCCCCGCCGCAATCGCATCATCAGCGGGATGAGCGCCGGGGTGCTGGTGGTAGAAGCCGGCACCAAAAGCGGGGCATTAATTACCGCCGCCTATGCTCTGGAACAAAATCGGGAAGTGTTCGCCGTTCCCGGCAGCATCTTCAACGACAAAAGCCGGGGCACCAACCGCTTGATTCAACAGGGCGCCAAGCTGGTCACCAGGGTGGAAGATATTCTGGAAGAAATCGGGGGAATACTGCAATCCAGCGCTCCGGCGGAAAAACCCCTTCCGCCCAACCTGAGCCAGGAGGAACTGAAGTTGCTGAACCACCTTTCCGGCGAACCTAAACACATCGACCGGCTGGTGGCAGAACTGAACGAATCTCCCGCGGTGCTGCTGGCCCGGTTGCTTACTCTGGAGCTGATGGGCCTGGTCAAACAGCTTTCCGGGAAAATGTTTATTCGACTGTAGATGAAACCAAAGGAGCTACCTCTATGAGCGAAAGGATCGTTGAGTGCGTACCGAACTTTTCTGAAGGTCGAGACAGGAGCGTGATCGATCAGATTACTGCCGAAATCAAAGCGGTATCCGGAATTCAGTTGCTCTCCTGCGAAATGGGTGCCGACGTGAACCGCACCGTGGTCACCTTCATCGGCCCGCCCGAAGCGGTTAAAGAGGCGGCCTTCCGGGCCATCAAAAAGGCCGCGGAGTTGATCGACATGCGCCATCATAAAGGGGCGCACCCTCGCATGGGCGCCACCGACGTATGCCCCTTTGTGCCCGTCAGCGGGGTAACCATGGAAGAGTGTGTGGAAATCTCTCGCGAAGTTGGGCGTCGGGTGGGCGAAGAACTGGGCATCCCGGTGTACCTGTATGAAGAATCCGCCACCACTCCGGAGCGAAAAAGCCTGGCCAACATCCGGGCCGGGGAATATGAGGGGCTGCCGGAAAAATTGAAAGACCCCGCCTGGAAACCGGATTTCGGCCCGGCGGAATTCAATCCCAAAAGCGGGGCCACCGCCATCGGTGCCCGGGAGTTCCTGATCGCTTTCAACATCAACCTGAATACCAAAGACAAACAACTGGCCATGGATATCGCCTTCGAGCTGCGTGAAAAAGGCCGCAGTGTGCGCACCGGCAACATCGACCCGGTGTATATGCGGGGCAAGCTGGTGAAATATCGGGAAAATCACTATCCCTGCGGCAGTTGTAATTTTGTGGGCAAAACCTGGGAGGAGACCCGCGCCCACTGCCGCAATGAACACGATTACGATCCCTACGACCTGCTGAAAGCCCACGGCTCTGATCCCGAGAACCCGGTGGGGTGGTCGGTGAAAAAGCCGGGCCTGTTCAAACATGTTCGAGCTATCGGATGGTATGTAGATGAATACAAACGGGCACAGGTGACCATCAATTTTACCAATTACAAAATTACCCCGCCGCATGTGGTGGTAGAAGCAGCCCGGGAACTGGCCGCCAAACGGGGGCTGGTGGTCACCGGCTGCGAAGTGGTGGGACTGGTGCCCTTCCAGTGGATTTATGAAGCGGGGAAGTACTATCTGCGCCAGCAGGGCAAATCCACCGGGGTGCCCGTCCCCGACGTGATCGAGATGGCCATCATGTCCATGAATCTCAACGATGTGGCTCCGTTCAATCCGGAGGAAAAGATCCTGGGGCTTCCCCGATATGCCGCTGAAGCGCTGGTGGAAATGAAAACCCGGGAATTCGTCGACGAGGTCAGCCGGGACACCCCGGCGCCGGGGGGCGGCTCCATTGCTGCCCTGGCCGGTTCCCTGGGCGCCGCGCTGGCCTCCATGGTCAGCAATCTCACCATCGGAAAACCGGGATACGAGGCCGTGCAGGAGGATCTCCTGAAACTGGCCGAAAAGGCTCAAGAAATCAAAGACAAACTGCTCCGGGCGGTGGATGAAGACACCAACGCTTTCAACGCTTATATGGAAGCCACCCGGCTACCCCAGAACACCCCGGAAGAAAAACAGCGCCGGGAAGAAGCCATTCAGGAAGGTTTGAAGCAGGCGGTACAGGTTCCCCTGAATACCGCTCAATTGAGCCTGGAAGCCCTCCGGTTAGCTGCGGAAGCGGTGGAGAAAGGCAACGTCAATTCGGTCACCGATGCCGGCGTGGGAGCGCAGATCGCCTTCACCGGAGTGTTAGGAGGGATTTTCAACGTGCTGATCAACCTGCCTCAGATCACCGATGAGGTGTTCAAACAAACCATGCGCCAGACCTGTACGGCACTGGAGTCGGAAGCGCGCACTCTATTAGACCAGACGCTGGCTTTGGTAAAAGAAAAAATCACGGCAATGGGATAATCGGCTCTAATCCGTTAAAAGATCCTGCGTGAAAGCTCTTTTTTGGAAAGTCGTACTTTTTGTGCTATATTGTACGCAAAAAGTACGACTTTTTGCGTCATGAGCGGTACAAAATTATACAATCGTGAAATATTGCCCACCATTGAAGCGGAACTGGACTCCCCCTATGCGGTGTTCATCCTCGGTTCCCGACGGGTGGGGAAAACCACCCTGCTAAAACTGCTCCAAAATCGGCTTCGAGAAAGCGGCGTTCCTCCGGGCAACATTCTGTATTTTGATCTGGAAAACCCCATCTTCCGCCAGGATTTCGAGGAACCTCATTATGATCTTGTGGGTCAGGCGTTGCTATCCCGGGCCGAAAATTCCGATAAACGGGTGTTTGTTTTCCTGGATGAAGTGCAGTATTTAAAAGAACCTTCCGGCCTGATTAAGTATCTGGTAGATCACTATCCCCGCCTGAAGTTTATTCTTTCCGGCTCTTCTTCACTGAGGATCAAAACGATTTTTAAAGACTCGATGGCAGGGCGAAAACGGGTGTTCCGGTTGTATCCGCTTACTTTCGGAGAATTTTTGCGGTTCAAGGACAAAGATCATGCTTTGCCACCGCACTTACCTGTAGACATCCTCTCCGGTAACATAGAGACGGCTTTATCTCAGATTCAGCTACTACCTTCCCAACGAACAATCTTGCTGGAAGAAATCTTTGACTTCTTAACTTACGGGGGATACCCGGAACCAACTCTGTTAACGGAAGAGAAAAAACGCCAGGAAGCTTTGTTTGAATTCTATTCGGCTTATGTTCAGAAAGACATCGGCCACCTGTTCGCCATCGATCAAATCGACAAATTTAACAAGCTTATTCGCCTGTACGCGGCTCAAATAGGAAAACTGGTAAATTTTACCGAGATTGCCAACACCCTTGGGATATCCCGAAAGACGGTGGAAAAATATTCCTTTTTACAGCAAAGCACTTTTGTGGTTGAGTTCCTTTCCCCCTACTATTCCAATGTTCGCAAAGAACTAACCAAAATGCCCAAAGTTTATCTGGAAGACGTGGGGGTCCGCAATGCCATTCTGAATGCTTTTCATCGGAATGAATACAAAGTGAATCCGGGCAATCTGGCCGAAAACTATGTACTGAACCAGCTTCAAAAACGCTATTCCGATGCGGATATCCATTTCTGGCGCACCAAGTCCCGGCAGGAGGTGGATTTCGTACTATCAACCGGCACAGGGCTGGTGCCCGTCGAGGTAAAGTTCACCGATATGCAACGGCCGATATTTCCCGGTGGGCTGAAAGCGTTTATCACCACCTATTCCCCCGGCACAGCGTTTATCATCACCAGAGATTTTCTACACTACCAGACCTTCGGGGAAACCCGGGTGTATTGGCTACCCATCTACTTTCTATAATCCATCCCTGCCCATCCGGTACAAAAAAAAACTCCGGGTGCCCAAAAGGACATCCGGAGTTGAAATTGAATCCCTGGCAGCGACCTACTTTCCCATGCGGCGAACCGCATAGTATCATTGGCGCTGGTGGGCTTAACTTCTCTGTTCGGAATGGGAAGAGGTGTTTCCCC
>CAYQGB010000234.1:0-6759 GCA_964416895.1 uncultured Calditrichaceae bacterium | reverse complement strand
TCCGTCATTTATCGGTGAGATCGAGTAAACCGGGAAACGATAGTTCGGGTTGTGGCCCGGTACAATCCAATTTGGAAAACAAATTGCATAACCAGTCACCGGAAATCGACCGAATGCATAAACATATAGAAGAAAATCACCCGAAGAAAACGGGCTCCGGCCCCGAACAGGAATCCAACGACCAAAGCGGGAGGAAAACCATACCCAGGCTTCTCTCTTATCAACCTACACCGGCGCAACAGGACCGTAACATCTTTGGAAAGGTTTTTGGCGATATTCTCCATGCCCTTGTGATGGTAATTTGCGATGAAAAATCCCACATCCGGGAGTGTATTGCCCTCTCTCCAGAGGAAGCGGGAAAGTCCCTGTCCTCCTGGAAGGGAAAGGAGTTGTTTTCCCTGATCGACGACGCTCAACTCTCTCGCCAGCTATATCAGCAGTTCCAGCAGAATAAACATCTGGAAGCCCACCACGTGCCCTTTCAGGGGAACCGGGGAAAAACCTTCACCGCTTCTCTTATCCTTCATGCCCGGGATAAACAACAGGTAGGCCTCCTGCTTCTGGAATCGAAAATGATGGATTTGCTGGATGAGTGGGGAATTGCCCATGCCTTTCAAACCTTGAGTTATATGCATTCAGGACTGGCGCACCATTTGAAAAATCTGTTGCTTCCGCTGAACCTCTATCTGAGCGACATCAACAACCTGGATGAGGAAGACCTGCAAATTGTGCATCTCACCCTGTCGAAAATGAATCGCCTGATTCATACGTTTCTGAGCTTTACCGAACCCTGGAAAGAATCCGGAACATCTCGCACCAATGTTTCGGAACTGCTGGAAGAGATTCTATTCATCCTCTCGGCCAAACTCGAAGACCATCAGTTAAGCGTGAAAAAAGAGATCGCTCCCAACGTCTACTCCCCAATTTCAGCCCAGGTGTTTGAAATCATCAGTTTTAACCTGTTGATTAATGCCATCGAAGCCAGCGCCCCGAAAAAGGAGCTTACGATTACCCTGGGTTGTGAGGATCCCAGCGAACTTTGTTTGACCATTGCCGACCAGGGACCCGGCATTCCCCGGGAAATTCAGGATAAAGTGTTCACCCCCTTTTTTACCACCAAATCCACCGGCACCGGCCTGGGGCTTTCTACAGTGTACCGATTGGTCAACGACTGTGGTGGAAGCCTGGAATTGCAGAGCAGCCCAGAAGGTACCCGGATTTCCATAAAACTTCCGGCCATTCCGGAACCGAAGCCCCCCACAGAAACATTAGAATAACTTAATGTTTGTTTTAGGCCTTGTATAACCACAGACACTTTTGTTTCTTTCTTGTGGAAGTAACGCGGACGTATTCAAAGCATCGGGTTCGGGATGCTTCTAACGAGCAAGGGATTGAAAATTCACCAATTTGGAAAATAGATCATCGGCACCGGTTGCAAACTGGCTTTCACACCGGGGATTGAGAAGGCCACGCCCAATTTGCGGTGAGGTGAAGAGGTGACAAGGCTCGATTCCCGGTGGATGGGTATCTGTTACGTAATCCATAAAAACGGAAAGGCAGGACAATGAAGGTAGCCATCATAGAAAATCAGTTTGAGTCCGGTCAGGCAATTTGCAAGATATTAAAACGAAGAAATATCGAACCCCTGTTGCTAACCGGGAATGAAGATGAAGAATTCCTGATGCAGCAGATATTGTCCGCGGATGTGGCCATTCTGGATATTCAGCTGGATATGGGGTCTGGCCTGGACATTCTGGCCCGACTTCGTTCACGTCGAGCAGGATTTCCGGTCATTTTGATCACCGCCTACACCACGCCGGAGAATATCATTCAGGCCAGCAAATTAGGCGTGCGCGACATTCTGGAAAAACCCTTCAATAAAGAAGAGATTCTTCAGGTAGTAGAAAAATACCGCCAGCGACTTCTCCAATCCCCACCCCATGAGCCTCAGACTTCTCCGGGCAAAGAAAGCTTCATCGGTACTTTTAAGACAATGGGAGACATTTACCGCCAGATTGGAATTGCGGCGTCCAACGATTTAAACGTGATGCTGGTCGGTGAGACCGGAGTGGGCAAGGAAATGGCCGCCCGGAATATTCATGCGTTTTCCAATCGAAAGGAGAAAAATTTTGTGGCCATTAACTGTGCTGCCGTTCCCGCAGAGTTATTTGAAAGCGAGTTGTTCGGCCACGAAGTAGGAGCATTCACCGGCGCCAAAAACCGCAAAATCGGCCTGGTTGAACAGGCCGACCAGGGAGTTTTGTTTCTGGATGAAATCGGAGAAATGAGCGTTGAACTCCAGAGCAAATTGCTCCGTTTCCTGGAAACCAAAAAATTCTTACGGGTAGGGGGTAGAGAATATCTCCATTCGGATGTAAAAATCATTTGCGCCAGCAACATCGATATCGAAAGCTATATTCAAACGGGAAAGTTTCGGCGGGATTTATATTATCGCCTTTCCCAGATCGTCATTCATATCCCTCCGTTACGAGAGCGCAAATCCGATATTCCCTCCCTGGTGCAATACTTCATTGATCGGGCAAATACCGAATTGAAAACGGATATTCAGGGGATTGCTCCGGAAGCGATGCAATATCTTCTCGACTATGAATGGCCGGGAAATATCCGTGAGTTAAAAAACGCTATTTTTACCGCGGCCTTGCAGCGATTCTCCGGAACGATTCAGGTCGAGGATCTCTTATTAGATTCCCATGCCTTCAAACTTTGTGAAGATCCTCAGGAATGCATCGAGCGGTGCCTGGATGAAGTGCTGGATGAAAAAGGGCTTCAAATTTCTCCTGCCTTGTACCACGAACTGGAGAAGCGGATCATCGAACTGGTTCTGGAAAAAACCGACCACAACCTTTCCCAGACCGCCCGTTTTTTGGGGATTTCCCGGAATACCTTGAAGATGAAGCTCCGAAAATATCAACTGGATTTAACCCCGGCTCTTAAATAAAGGAAATTAGCCCCACCCGCTACAATGAAGCAACCAGGTAGGTGGAAGAATATGTAGGCGCGGGAGCGCCTTCTCTTCCTTCCACCGCCCCGACTCCGTCGAGGGCAGGCAGGAGCGGTGGAAGGAGGCGGAAAAACTGTGTTTTGAAACGGAGCATCTCTCCCTCAACTACAAAAGGCCGCGGCTAAATCAGGCGGTGGAAGGAGGCGGAAAAACTGTGTTTTGAAACCCTACAAGTAATTATGAAACGGGGTACTAAGGCAGCGTTTATAACTTTACTATAATTCTGTGGGTCAAAATTATACTTTGTGTTCATAAAGTATAATTTTTGTGGTATAGATTTCAAGATAAAGATTGATTTTGGAAGTTAGATATCTTCATCCTTTGCCCATCCGGTAACGATGCCCAGCACCCTGAGAATCTCATGACAGACAAATGCACGACCGTATGGCCGGTCATCCATCGGCAACAGGATTCCCTCTTTTACTAATCGCTCAATATTTCGCTGTGCCGCCGGATAGGTTATGCCCATAATTGTTGCAGCACGGGTCACGGTAATAATCGGTTCCTCAAATAGATGATCAACCAATCGTAGCAGATTAGCGGAGACACGTCCCTGGCTTAACTTCCTCCGCCAGAGACTTTGTAAATCCTGCAATTGCTTGATTCGGTCAATTGTGTCGGCAGCTTGTTCAGCGACTCCTTCCAGAAAAAATCGTATCCAGCTCTCCCAGGCCCCCTCCATACTTACCCGAAACAGGTGGTCATAATAAGCCTGACGCTTGCGTTCAAAATAGGCACTCAGGTACAATAAAGGAAGTGGAAGCAGTTCCCAGCCCACCAGCAACAGAATCAGCAACAGGCGCCCGATGCGACCGTTGCCATCCACAAAGGGGTGGATGGCTTCAAACTGGTAGTGGATGAACGCCAGACGAATTAAAGGAGGATGCTGATCTTCTTCATGCAAGTATCGTTCAAAATCCTTCAGGGTCTCCATCAGATATTCCGGCGGCGGGGGAACAAAGGTGGCTTCGTTCAGTGTGCACCCCGGCGGCCCAATCCAATTCTGGCTACGCCGGAATTCTCCCGGATAAGCCCCTTCTCCCCGCACACCCTCCATCAGGCGAGCATGGATTTCACGCAACAGGCGAAGACTCACCGGTAATGTCTTCATACGTTCCAGACCATACTCCAGAGCATGTACATAATTGAGCACTTCCCGCAAATCACTCTCCGGAGGCGTCGGTTCAAAGCCAGGAAACACCAATTGCCCGCTCTCATAGGCATACAGATGGGGTAAATCGGTCTGGGTGCCTTCTATACGGGAAGACAATACCGCTTCACGGCGGATAAACGGGTGAATAAGCAAATGAGGATTGGACAACGCCCGGCCCAAACCGGCCAATTCTCCTAAAGCACGATCGGCTTGTGAAAGGGTCTGGATGAGTTCCGGTGTGTACATCACCGGTGGCGGCAAAGGATGGGGAACAAAAGCCCAATAAGCAGCATCCCCTTTCCCCACCTGAATCAAACGACCGGCTGCTTCACCGTGAAAGTTCCCGGGATGCATGTATTTACCCCCCACTCAAGCTTTCGAGGGAGATTTTTTCTCCGGCAGCAGTTCCACCACCACCGGCCCGGTGGGGCGGGCCATGCAGGCCAGGCGATATTCCCCCGGTTTCAGGTGCAGCAAATCCTGCAAGGTGGAGGCTTCCAGAGGGCTGATCTCATTCAGATGTTCGCCCCCTTCCACAATGCGCACCGGATCGCTGCCGCAGGCGCCGTTGCCGCATTCCGCATCGATCTGCACCCCGCAGCGCCGGGCGGCCTGGCACAGGTTTTCCCCCTGCTTCAGCGTACATGCCTTTCCCAGCCCTTTGAAGGTGACCGCAACCTCCATCTCCCCGGCTCCTTCGGCGAGCTGATTCACCCCTTCGGGCAATACCACCGTGCGATCTTCATCCGGCTCCTCATCCGGGAAGGCTTCGGGGGGCGCTTCCAGCCGAAACTCAAAATACTGCTTCCCCAGACGAAACCGATCCCCATGTTTCAGGGGAATGGGATTGCGCACCTTGATGTAGGTGCCGTTCAGGCTGTTCAGATCCCGGAGAATCACTTTCCCCTCTTTTATGGCGATGCCCAGATGCCGCCGGGATAACAGGGTATCCCGCGGGTCCAGCACGATGTCCGGGGCACTGCGCCCCAGGAGGATGAACCGCTCCGGAATTTCATACAAATTCACCTGCCTTCCCTCCTGGTCGTAATGGGCCAGGATGCACTTTCCGGCGCGCTTTTGCAGCAGGAGAAACTGGCGCCCCACCCGCACGATGGTGCCCGGCTCCAGGATTACATCTTCTCCTCCCCGCGCCTGATAATACACCCCGTTGACGCTCCCATCATCCCGCAGGAAGTAGCCGTCGGGATTGTGCACAATGGAAGCGTGCTGATCGGACAGCAGTTGATCTTCGGGAAAGGCGATGTCCGCCTCCTGGCGCCCGATGGTGGTCATCCCCCGGGAGCGCAGGGGGAACCTCCGGGTATCCGGCTCTCCGGAGGGAAGAATGGGCACCAGATAGGCCCGGGTTTCCCCGGCGCGGGAGGTCGTATCCTCTTCACCTTCGCCCGGAATTTGCTTTTCCAGGTTGGCGGTAATATCGGCGGTGGTTTCGCTCTCGGTGGCCGGACCGGAAGCATCCTCTAACAGCAGCCCCACCAGCAGGGGCAACAGCAGTTCATGGTGTCCCACAAAGTAGTAGCCCTTTCCCCCGGAGAGGGTCGGCCGGTGCATCACATTCTCCGAGGGGCGGTAGTGGCGGATCATATCAAACACCGCGGTGTAGAAGCCGTGGGCGGGATACCCCAGATTGCGCACCACCGTCAACGCCTTCAGGAACACCTCGGGCATGATCACCGCCGATCCCACGTTGAGGACGATGCTTCCCTCCTGCAGATGGGTGAGCGATTGAGCGAACACCTGAAAGTCCAGCCAGGATTTTTCCCCGAAGGCGGCGCCGTCCAGGTTGGGATGCTGGTGGATGATCTCCGTTCCCAGCGCCGGATGCACCGACACGGGAATACCCAGTTCCACGCAGGCGGCCAGCAGGCTCAGCTCTCGATTGGGGGCCTGCTCCGCCAGCAACTTCTCGCCCACCACCTCCCCGTAGCCCCTGTCATTCCCCTTATTCTCCGCCAGCGCCCCGTTGATGAACCCGGCAGTCTCTTTGGCCATGCCAAAGGTGCCGTCCTGCAACCCGGCGGCCACGTCCTCGCTGGTGATTCCCCACATGGCGATCTCCACGTCATGGATCACGCAGGCGCCGTTCATGGCCAGATGGGTGATGTATCCCCGGCGCAGCAGTTCGATGATCAGAGGGTTGATCCCACACTTGATGACGTGGGCGCCCATCATCCAGATCACCGCCTTCTGTTCGGCGATGGCCCGCCGGAAGTGTTCCACAAATTCCCGGAAGTCTTTGCCCACCAGAATATCCGGGATCGCCGCCAGAAAATCCTCCAGCGTTGCCCCTCGATGCAGGGGATGGGCAAAATCCTCGATGTTGACTTTGCTGTAGCGATCTTTGATGCTGTAGGTCTTTACCTTATTAAAAGAGAGTTTGGGATAACGAGACATGGTTTTCCCCGTTCCTACCTGTTCAGGACAAAAGTGATATTTTTCGTGAGTGCAAAATTTTCAGGTGTTTCGCCATTAACCGTGATGCGCGATGCGTATTGCGTATTGCGTATTGAGCGGTCTGTTGGATGCCTTCGAGATCGCATATGTTCGGGTCAGGGAAATATTC
>CAYQGB010000233.1:0-6769 GCA_964416895.1 uncultured Calditrichaceae bacterium | reverse complement strand
ATCGATAGGAGGGAAAAACTGAAGTCGGAAAAGGATGGGCACATTCAAAACCAAAAGCCACGCCTTACTCAATCATGATCCTCATGGTGATCATCATCGTCGTCGTGCTCTCGAAACTCTTCGGGAATACGTTCACGGGATCTATCTCGACGTTTTAACTGCCGCCATTTCCGCTTGGCCGCTTCTTCGTCCCCACTGCGATGGCATTCTACACAATTTTCAAATTCCCGTATCCCTTCTTCATAATGTTCGGCAGCAATTTTTCGAGGAGAATGTTCATGACAACCGTAGCATGTATATGCTCGGAAATTCTGGAGGTTTTGATGGCAGCTTTCGCATTCAGGGGGGTGTTGCCGATCAAATCGGAAATATCGGTCATGCTCAAACGTGGCAGGTTTCCACTTGTTTGGGGTATGACATTGTTCACAGCTCATCCGAATTCCTCGATGAAGCACATCGTTGGGAACATCTTTCACATGACAGGAAACACACTTTACCCGGGGAACACTTTTTAAGAAGGAATGATCAAAATTAACAATTTGCCACCCAGAGGTTGAGTGGCACAGAGCGCACCTGGCTTTCATCTGATTGTGGAGAGGGTCCTCAGGTACTTGAAATTGATGACACTGTACACAGTTATCTTTTACAGATTCCATTAGCAAATCGTGGGAAAAATGGGTAAACGAGCGTTCTGTTTGCCGCCCTTTATGCTCGGTGTGGCAGGTTAAACAATCCTTTGTAAACAAAGCCTCATGGAATGGGGTAACGGTACGAGGCTCCGATACCGGATTACCGGCAACTGTAACCACTCCGATTTTGTCAAGCTTATGGCAGGTCAGGCATTTTTCGGGTTTAATTCCCTGTAAAGGGGCATGGCAGGCCAGGCACTGTTGCCGAAGTTCCTGATGGCCGGTTGACAGGCCACCTGGATTGATCATTTCATGGGGAAATTTGATAATTAATCCAATAAGCAAAACAATGCCCAGGATATGAATAAAGAAAGTCTTCATGCATGCGCCTTACCAATTCCAGAAAAAGAAAATGACCAATATGTGGAGAATAGCCAGGGAAGCAAACAAAGCCACAAAAGGGAAATGCAGTGCTCGCCAGTTTTCCATGGCTTTCACCACCAGAGCGTCCAAAAGTAATTTTTTCTCGATTTCTTCGGTAGAAAGCCCCCGTTGTATCATCTCTTTTTCCAGATGCTTCAGATCCAGACGGGCCCGGCTCAAAATATATTTCCCCAGATGCCCGCTAATAACAACAATAATCATCGCCAGAACTGCAAGCCAGGGTAAAATCGCATTGACTTGAAGCCCCGCATGCACAAGAATCATTAAAGCCCCCGTCCAGGTCAGGTACTCATGCCAGAGCAAAAGCGTTTTAGGAGAACCTAACCGAATTATTCCCCGTTTCTGCAAAGAATACAGAAAAGAGAGAAGAATTAGCCCGGTACCCACAATTCCGAAATAGCGGCCAACCCATACTGCATTTAGCAAATGCAAAGAATATCCCAGCGCGATAGCTCCTAAAAACAACAGGAGAATTGATCCGACAAAAGGAAGTATTCTTTTTGAGACTATCGAAAACTTCATTTTGTTTTTTCCTCAAAGAGTTTCGGGGACAGGGATAAAATTGCTTCCCGATTGGGGAACTCGGGTACAAAATTTATCCAAACATCTCCAGAGCTTTTCCCCAACCTCGGTTTGTTTTTGACCACATCTTTCAATCGTTCCTACCAAAGCCACCCCAAATTCGCCATAACGTTCGGGAGTTCTTTCCTCTCTCGGGCTATCGAAGTTATTTTCCGCCGGCGCTGTCCGGGCAACCAACGCCAGAAACCAGCATCAGAAGGCAGAACTCAAACAGATACCCCGAAGAACCTCGTGGTACCTCCCTGTCACCCGGCTAAAGAATCAACATTCCATCGCCATAACTGAACAGGCGGTATTTTTCTTGTATGGCGGTGTGGTAGGCATCCATGATAAACTCATGGCCGGCAAAGGCGGAAACCAGCATGAGTAAAGTGGATTCCGGCTGGTGGAAGTTGGTGATCAGGCGATCCACCATGCGGAAGGAATATGGGGGGTAGATAAACTTGTCCGTCCATCCTTTACCCGGACGGATATAACCGGTGCGATCGGCCACCGTTTCCAGCACCCGCACGCAGGTGGTGCCCACCGCTACCACGGCTTTTTCTTCCTGCTTGGTGCGATTGATCAATTGGGCGCTCTCCTCGCTCACCTCGTAGTATTCCGAATGCATCTGATGCCGGGAGATGTCATCCACCTGCACCGGTCGAAAGGTGCCCAGCCCCACATGAAGGGTAATCGGAGCAATGCGCACCCCTCTTTCCCGAATCCGCTCCAGCAATTCGTCGGTAAAGTGCAATCCGGCAGTAGGCGCGGCTACCGCTCCCCGCTTCCGGGCATACACCGTTTGATAGAACTCCCGATCCAGCGGCTCCGGTTTGCGCTTGATATACGGCGGCAGAGGCGTTTGCCCCACTTCATCCAGTACCTCAAAAAAATCTCCCTGGCAATGCACCTCGATGATCCGCCCCCCGGAAACGGTGTTGTCGATAATATCGCAGGTAAATCCATTCTCAAACACAATCCGGTTGCCCAGGCGCACTTTCCGGGCAGGCTTAACCATCACTTCCCAGATACCGTTTTCCAGATTGCGCAGCAAGAACACTTCTACCTTCGCCCCGGTCTTGTCCTTGGTGCCCAGCAGTCGCGCCGGAAACACCCGGGTATCGTTGATGACCAGACAATCTCCCGGTTGCAAATACTCCGGCAGATCTTTAAAAATGCGATGTTCAACTTCCCGGGTAGCCCGGTGTAACACCATCATCCGGGCTTCATCGCGACGTTCCAGAGGGTACTGTGCCACCAATTTTTCCGGGTAGTGGTACCGGAAATCGGACAGACGCAGCTTGATTTGGGTATCGTCTTCAAAAAAGTTCCTGCTGATATCCATGTCTCCTGGGCCCATAGTTAAAATGTTCATACGCCAGCGCCGTGGCCACCCGGCCACGGGGAGTCCGTTTAATAAATCCTTCCTGAATCAGAAAAGGCTCGTAAATCTCTTCGATGGTATCGCTCTCTTCGCCTACCGCTACCGCGATGGTGTTGATGCCCACCGGCCCACCGTTGT
The DNA here is from genome assembly GCA_964416895.1 of uncultured Calditrichaceae bacterium. Lineage (GTDB taxonomy): Bacteria > Calditrichota > Calditrichia > RBG-13-44-9 > J075 > CAYQGB01. Next base: position 3,610 of record CAYQGB010000233.1, on the reverse strand, counting down.
ACTTCTCGATGATGGTTCGAATAATCCGCTTGTCCATCTCATCCAGACCCCGTTCATCCACCTCCAGCATCTTCAGTGCTTCATCGGCCACTTCCCGGGTAATCTTACCCTCGGCCTTCACCTGGGCATAATCCCGTATCCGGCGGAGCAGGCGGTTGGCCACCCGGGGGGTGCCCCGGGAACGGCGGGCGATCTCCCGGGCGCCTTCATCATCAATCTCCACCTGAAGCAGTTTGGCGGAACGCTTCACGATGAGATACAACTCCTCCGGGCGGTAGTAATCCAGCCGCAGCACCACTCCGAAGCGGGCGCGCATGGGGGCGGTGAGCAGGCCGGCCCGGGTGGTAGCCCCCACCAGGGTAAATTTGGGCAGCTTGATCTGAATGGTGCGGGCGTTGGCTCCCCGATCGATCATGATGTCCAGGCGGTAATCTTCCATGGCGGAGTAGAGATACTCTTCCACCACGTTGTTCAGGCGGTGAATTTCATCGATGAACAGGGTATCCCGTTCGGCGAGGTTGGTGAGGATACCGGCCAGGTCTCCGGCCTTGTCCAGCACCGGGCCGGAAGTGACCTTGATGTCCACGCCCAGCTCGTGGGCAATAATGTGGGCCAGAGTGGTCTTGCCCAGTCCCGGCGGCCCGTACAGCAGCACATGATCCAGCGCCTCGCCTCGCCGGCGGGCCGCCTCGATAAAGATTTTTAGATTCTCCACCACCTTTTCCTGGCCGATGAACTCATCGAACATGGAGGGGCGCAGCGCCACTTCAAAGGCCTGCTCGTCCCGATGAGGCAACGGATCGACCACATCCCGGTCGGTGATTTTCTTCTGCTTGGCCATGTTACAGTTCCTTCAGGGCTAATCGAACAATTTCATCCACGGAGAGTTCATCGCCGGAACGGCGAATCACCACATCGATTGCCCGCTGCGCCTCCGGTTGTTTGAATCCCAGGGCCATCAAGGCCAGCAACGCATCGTTGATCCGGCTCTGTTCCGGGGAGGCGGCCGGGAAAACCGTTGTCAGTCCCTCGATGGCCGGTTGCTGGGCCAATTTTTCCTTCAATTCCAGGATCACTCGCTGAGCGGTCTTTTTTCCCACTCCGGGAATGCGGGTGAGCATGCCCACATCCTCCCGGGAGATGGCGTTCACCAGATCGTCCGGGCGGGTGCCGGAAAGGATTGCCAGAGCCAGCCGCGGCCCCACCCCGGAAATGGTGATCAGCAACTGGAACATCTGCTTCTCCCGGGTATCGGCAAAGCCGTACAGTTGCAACACGTCTTCCCGCACGTACAGATGGGCGTGCAGTTGCACCGGCTCTCCCGGTGCGTATTTTTCCAGATGTTGAAAGGTATTCAGAGAGATGTGCAGTCCCAGACCAATGCCGTGGCAATCCAGCACACAGAACGTGGGGGATTTGTGGATGACTTTTCCGGTAACGTGTTCGATCATTCAGGCCAACCCGGTGGATTTTTGAATACGATTGAACTTTAACCGGTGATAGTGACATAGAGCTACTGCCAGAGCGTCGGCGGCATCCTGCGGGCGAGGAGCTTTCGATAATCCCAGCAAATTTTTCACCATCGCCTGCACCTGCTGTTTAGAAGCCGCCCCGGTTCCCACGGTGGACATTTTAACTTCCCGGGCGGCGTATTCAAAGACCTCTACCCCCGCCTGGCGCGCCGCCAGCATGGCCACCCCCCGGGCATGTCCCATCACGATGGCCGTATTTACATTCTCGTGATAAAACACTTCTTCAATAGCACAATGTTCCGGTCGGTGGCGCTCAATCACCCGACACAATTCCCGGTAAATTTTCTCCAGCTTTTCCGCCAGGGTCAAAGAGCGGCTCCGATTATATATGCCTCCGAAGTCCAGGCAATGCACATCCCGGTGCACGACTTCGATGACTCCATATCCGGTTACGCTCAGTCCCGGATCAATTCCCAGAATAATCAAGGGCGTTCCCACGGGTTACGGGCTGGCAGGCGGGTTGACGCCGAACAGGGCTGTTCCGCACATCACTGGCTGCTGATCTGCTCCATCACGGCGACGTCGATGTCAAAATTGGCATACACCTTTTGCACGTCGTCGTTTTCTTCCAGGGCCTCCATCAGCTTGAGCATCTGTTCGGCCTTCTTTCCCTCCAGAGAAACGGTATTCTGAGGGATATAGGTTTCTTCCGCAGAAGCGATGTGAATGCCAGCCTCCTCCAATTTGGCCCGCACTTTGTCCAGGTCTTCAAAGGCGGTATAAATTTCGTAGTATTCCTCTTCCTGAACAAAATCATCGGCTCCGGCATCGATGGCCAGCAGCATCAACTCTTCCTCATCGTAGTTGGCCGCCGGCACCCGGATCAATCCTTTGTGATCAAACATCCAGGCGACACAACCGGATTCCCCCAAATTGCCCCCGTATTTGCTGAACAGGTGGCGAATTTCGCTGACGGTTCGGTTGCGGTTATCCGTGGTGCACACCACAAATACCGCCACCCCTCCGGGGCCATAGCCCTCGTAGGTTACCTCTTCCAGCGTGGTTCCGGGAAGTTCTCCGGTTCCCTTTTTGATGGCGTTTTCGATGTTCTTCATGGGCATGTTGGCCGCCTTGGCCGCCTGGATGGCGTTGCGCAAACGGGGATTGGTTTCCGGATCACCGCCCCCCATCCGGGCCGCCACGGTGATCTCTTTGATCAGCTTGGTAAAAATCTTGCCCCGTTTGGCATCCTGCCGCTCTTTGCGAAATCGAATGTTTGCCCATTTGGAATGACCTGCCATAAATCCTCCATTAACAGATAGAATACCGGTAACTGTTTATGGTCAGGAAATCAAAACGTTTTCTACCGACCTGCAACCGATGCAAAAGGATCACTGCTCCGATTCGGTTTCTTCCTCCGGGGAAATCACCGGCAACACAGGAAGGGTGTTCACGCGGGTTTTCACAATCCAGGCGGTGGGATAGCCTTTGCGGCGGGCTTTCTGGCGCAATTCCTCGGCGCACCCCCGCTGGATGCAGTCGCCAATCCGCACCTTGTACATGGGAGCGTCGAATTCGATATACACCGCCACGCTGTCTTCGGCAAAAACGTATTCCGCTTCCTTTTTTTCCACCATGGCCCGCTGGCGATCCCGGGTGGCGAACAGCTGCACCCGGAACCCATCCACTACCCGATTTTGACGGGTTTCCGGTTCTTTGACCGGTATGAAGGGCTGTCCGGTGGGTTCGGCGGCGCCGGTAGCTGCCGGCGCTGCGGGAAAGTCAATATCTTCATCCTGCAATTGAAGGGGATCAAAAGATTCATCTACCGGGGAAGCGGGCGTGGTCGGAGAGGGTTGCGGAGATTGCACGGTTCTGGAACTGCTACACCCCACCGCCAGCCAGGAAATCAACCCCAGCCATACGATCCATCGAAGTTTTGCCCAGTTCGCCATATCCGTTCCGTTCTTAGTGCAACATGTTGTCAAAAAATAAGATAAATCCCCTGGTGATTCAAGGAAAAATTATGGGCTTCGTTGCCTCGCCATCAGCGATGGGAGAACTTTGACAATTCGTTACTATTCAGCATCCGTAACTATTCAGGTTGCTTCCAGAGCATTGTCTGCTTTGTGCCGGGT
>CAYQGB010000232.1:0-6820 GCA_964416895.1 uncultured Calditrichaceae bacterium | reverse complement strand
AAGGATAATTTCTGGCTTTCGGATCTGGAAATTTATTAGCGGCTGAAGCAGGAGCGAAAAACTTGCCGGGAGCAAGAAATGTGATTAAATTACCCGATAAAATAACAACTATGGTTGCAGAATTATCGGGTAATTTACAAAATGCACATCCGGCGTGAATTATATTCCGCGTTACAACAACATCTTTCCGCCAGAGAAATTTCCCTCATCATTGGCCCCCGTCAGGTGGGCAAGACCACCATGATGCTGGTAAGGTGGAATTTCTCCCTTTTTTCGAGCTGTTGAGCACCGAACTCTTCTGAGAAATAGTACTCTTAACCTATCCTACCGCCTGCGACCTGATTCCCCTAAAATGAATTCCGTCACCTCCTTTGGATATTCCAGCGGGGGCACGTGGCCGCAATGAGAAAGAAGGCCCAGCCGGGAACCGGCGATTTGCCGATGGGCGCGCCTGGCCCAGGCCACCGGAATCAGCGGGTCCTGTTTGCCGTGAATCAGCAGGGTCGGCACCTGTATCCGGGACAGGTGAGCCAGAAAGTGGGTGCGAAACCCCCACCGGCGAACTTCCCGGCGGAGGAAGGCGCCCCAGGCGGGATGCTCCCCGTACCGGCAGATCATCTCCCGAACTTCCTGCACCAGCTCCGGAGTAATTGCCCGGCGATTCCGGAACAGGCGGCGTAGCCCCCACTCGATCAAACGGGGAGATCGGCACAACCGCCGGCGAAGTTGCCGATCAAAACCGGGAATGCCCACCACAAGGGGCGTGAGCAGACACCAGCGCGACCACCTTCCCAGACCGTAGCTGCTCACCAGCACCAGGCGTTCCACCAGCTCCGGATATTGTAGCGTTACCCCCAGGGCAATCCCGCCGCCCATAGAAAGCCCTACCAGAGCAGCGGAAGGCCAGTCAATGGCCCTCAAAAATTCTCCGATAAACCGGATGTGAAAGGGCAGGGGATCGTGGAGCAGTTCTGAGAAAGCCTGCGGGGAATGCCCCTCCCGGGGTCGACGGCTTTCACCGTACCCCGGCAGATCCACCGCCACCACCTGATGATGTCGGGAGAGTTCCGGCAGCACATATTTCCAGGCAAATCCGGAATGGTCGCTTCCACCGCCGTGGATCAGCAGCACCCGGCTACCTCCATCTCCTCCCCGGCGGTAGTGAATCGGCCATCCGTGTACATCTACCCATTCGTCCCGGATGGAAGCGGTGTTGTGCGTCATGGCAGGGGTTACTCTTGCAGCTTCAGCGCTCTGGCGGCGGCTTCTTGCACGAAGGGATTGGAATCCTTCCGGGCGGATTCGATGAGCGAGTTGAATCGGTCACGCCCGATGATAGGCGCCACGTAAATCGCACAGGCTTTCAGCCAGGGATCGTTGTTCTGGATTAGATACGAGAGGGCCTTTTCCGGATCGTCCAGATCCAGTTGAAACAGGCGGCGCCCCCGGCGTTTCAGCTCTTCCGACGATTGTTGTTCCAGCAACGGCATGACATAGGTTTTCAGCTGGCGGGAGAGGAGATTGTCCAGAAATTCAATCCCGCTGGCCCGAAGCGGTTTGTCGTTGCTGATAATCCCCAGATAGGCGCTGTAAATATCCCGGAGGGGATAGAGCAGCCCCAGCAGGCGAAACACCCGTTCCATGCTCCGATCCAGCTTTTCCTGCAACGCTCTGCGGAAGAGCCGGAGCGGTTCCCCGGAAGCGGCTTCCGAAGGAGAGGTTCCGTCATCGGGGGAGAAGTGGATCAGGGCACACCGGGCGACATAGTATTCCTGTACTTCCGCGCGAAGGGCATCCAGCACCGCTTCCGGATGAAATCGCAGATCCGGGTAGCGTTTGCGCATGCGATTCAGCGCCCGGAGCACCTCGTGCTTTAAGGGTGAGGGCACCTGCGGCAGAGCTTCTAAGAGCACATTTACCGAGCGTTGCACGGGAATTTCGCTGATGAGCCGGGGGATACTCCGGCGAATGGAAAAATCCACCGATTCATCCAGCAGATGATCGTTCAGCGTGCCCAGAATGCGTTCCCCGAAGTTGGCCAGGGCGGCCCGGGCGTGGGCCCGGAAGGGCGGTTTCCCTAAAAGTTGCAGCAGAGGGGGAATAAATTCCCGGTGGCGGGTCTGTCCGGCTCCGGCGATGGCGGCCCGTTTTACCACCGGAGAGGGGTCTTCCAGCATCTGGAAGAGATAAGGGTAATATTCCGGTTTTTGAAGAGTTCCCAGCACCGAACACAGGTGTGCCCGTACCGTTTCCGCCCCGGCATCAGAAACCCGGAGCAATTCCTCAATCAGCCGGCGGTCGATCAATTCCTTTTCCGAAGGCGACCCGTGGGCCGCGATGTATCCCGCGGCGGCGGCTCTGGTCAGCGGATCCGGGTCTTGCAGATACTGCTGCAATTGTTCTGGCTGCTCCGCGGCCCCGTGGGCGCATATAAAACGGATGGCCTCCGTGCGCACGGCCACATCCGGATCGGCCAGCCGTTTTTGCACTTCCGGGATCAATTCTCCGTCTCCAATGTTGCCCAGCAGAGCCAGGGCCTTGCGGCGAACCTCGGCGGAGGAATGCCGAATCAGCGGACGCAACGCCGGCAGCAGCGCCCGATCTTCCACGCCGGAGAGCATATCCAGGGCATACACCACCTGGCGTTCGTTTTCGCTCTTCAGGGCTTCGGTCAATAAGGGAAGGGTGGAAGCTTCGGAAATATTGAGCCGCAAATCCTCCAGGTTGATCTCCCGCTTTTCCAGAGCCTTACGGAAGGAGTTCACATATTCCTTGCGCATCGCCAGCACAATGCTGATCCAGATCATCACCAGCGCGATGGAAATCAGGCTCACCTGAGCGATGCTCAGCCCCATCCAGGTATAGAAGATCAGCAGCAGAAAGCCGGAAATCCCCCGGGCCAGGCGATCGGCAAAGGTGTCGATGAACACTTTGGTTTTTTTCTTCACATTTTGGGGAATGGGCAAAAACAGCAGTTCCAGCCCCGCCTTATTGATGCTATAGCGAAAGGCGCCGTCGGCGATCTTCAGTACCAGGATGGAGGCCAGGCCGTATCCCACCAGCACCCAGGTGGAGGAGATCAGCATGGCCAGAGGGAGGAACAGGGTTGCCATTCCCACCCCAAAGCGCTTGATCACATACCCGGCCACGGTAACCTGAAAAATAAGGGAAATGACGCTGAGGTTGGAGAGCCAGAATCCGATGAACGCGGTGAGGTCGTCGGTACCTTTGATTTGCTGGGTGGCGAAGGCGCTGAACTGGAAGTCGGCGATCTGGGAGACCATCACGATCATGCCCACGATGCCGATGAGCAGCGCCAGGTGGCGGGAGCGCCGGATCAGGGAAAATATCTCTGCCACAATCCGGAGGAATTGGCCTTCGGCTTCGGGGGTACCTTTTCGGGAAGGGGCTTCGCTGACCTGGGCGCGTCTTCTCCAGGCCAGATTCATCAGCAGCATGGTGATTCCCAGAAAGGCCATGCAGAAAAAGGCCAGATTGTGGGTACCTCCCACCGGTTTGACCAGCGCTTTGGTGAGATATCCCCCGGTAATTCCCCCGCCGATGGCCGCCGCCGCCAGAATGGGGAAGATGCGCCGGGCTTCCCGGGGGTTGAACACATAATTGGCCAGCAGCCAGAATTGAGACACCGTCAGCACCCCGTAGATGCTCACCCAGGTGTACAGCACGTAATACAACCAGGGCGCTTTAATGCCGCTGTTCAGCAACCACCAGAAGATCACCAGGTTGGAGATGAGAAACAGGGTGGTGGTGTTGATCAGGCGGTTGAGGCGCATTCGGGCGGAAAGGCGGGCGTAGGTCACCGCCACCACTCCGGATACCAGAGCGACCAGCATGTAAATGTAAGGAAGCTTCTCCGGCCCCAGCTTCTTCAACACCAGGGAACGGGTCATGGGTTTGAGGATCAGATAGGAACAGATGATCAGGAAGATATAGAAGACCATCAATCCGGTGCGACCCCATTCGCCTTTGCGAATATCCAGGGCCTTGCGAAACCAGGTATTCATGCGTCCCTCGGATTTGCTCTCATTTCTTGGATTTGCCGAAGAATTTACTATCGGGGCTTTGTTCGTGCAATAGAAACAATTGGGATAAGGTTATCCGGAATACTTTTTTGCCTTCCTTTCTATCACCGGGAGTGTCGCGTGACATTTGTGTTTGGCTGTTATGGCATTAACCGGCTTATTCCCGAAGCAACTGTTCCACCAGTTCTCGATATTCCCGGGTGAGTTGTCGGTAGTGTTCCCCGGTTCCCGGGCCGGTAAAGCCGGTGTGAATTTTGCGCACTCTTCCCCGGCGATCCACAAAAATGGTGGTGGGATAAGACAGCACATGATTGAGCATGGGCAGGGTTCGGGAGGCGGCTTCTTTGTCGGAATAACCGGCGATCAGCAGGGGATAGCGAATGCCGAATTTTTCCCGAAAGCGCCTGACCTGCCGGGCGGCGCGGGAGAAATCTCGAAAGTGCTCGTACATCAACCCGATGACTTCCAGCCCCTGATCATGGTATTCTTTATAGAGTTGGACTAAAAATCGAGTTTCATCGTGGCAGTTCGGGCACCAGCTTCCACCGATGCTGATCAGCACCACTTTCCCCCGGAATTGGGGATCGGAGAGAGAGATAGAATCGCCGTTGATGTTCGGGAAAATGAAATCGAAGCGGTCGTACCCCGCTTTCAAATAAGTCAGCCGGTAGGGATCCGGCAGGGAGGCTTCGGGATTGGGGCGGGCGGTCCATTTCTCATGCCAGGCGGTACCGGACCAGAAATCCCCCCGCAATTGGCCCTGCGAATCCAGTTTTGCCCGGAACAGGAAGGCATGTCCCCCGTCGAAGCAGGAGAGGTATAGACTGCTATCGGTGACTTCCCCTTCCAGAAAGCGGTAATCGCCGGTCGGGGTCATAAAGGTGCCCCGGAGCCGCCGGTGTTGCTGATGAAATTCCCCCACAGCCTGGGTGGCATTTCCCTCATCATCCACAAACGTGACTTCCCAGCGACCGGTGACCTCTATCGCCGGTGGGGCGGCGTGGGCGAAGAATCGGTGGGTAACTCCATGCCGGGCCTGGAAAGGCATCACCTGACGAACGCCTCCCCGCTTGACCAGAATCAGTTCTCCTTCCAGAACCTCCGGCCGGGAACGTCGGGCACGAAGGGTGGTGTTGAACGCCGGCAGTTTCAATATCACCGAATCGCGGGACAGGTGAACCTCCCGTACCCGCACCCGTTCTTCTCCGTTGACCAGAAACACTTCCGGTGTGATAGAATCGGGGTGCACATCGATGAAGAAGGGAAGCTCTCCGCCGGGCAGGGTGGCGGTAGCCCGCCATCTCCCCGGAAGAAGCTCGGGAGGAACCCGGTCGCATCCGATGAACAAGAACAGAACGCCTCCGATCACCAGGAGTTTTAACACCGCATGTTTCATTCTTTGCCCCTCGTGTGTATATTGCTCCGGAATACAGAACGCCTCAGAACAAACGGAATTGACTTCACAAATGCAAGGGTTAATTCATATCCATCAATAGGAGTGGGTGTATGAGCCAGAAAGACGTGGTATTGATTACCGGTTGCAGCAGCGGATTTGGCCGATATACGGCGGAGTTGCTGGCGGAGTCCGGGTATCGGGTGTTTGCCACCATGCGAGACGTGGCCGGCAAGAATGCCCCTGCCGCCGAAGCGCTACAAAACCGGGCCCGGGAGCAGGGATACTCACTGCAAGTGCTGGAACTGGATGTTACCGATGAGGAGAGCGTCAATGGGGCGGTGGAGACCGCATTGCGTCAGGCCGGAAAAATCGATGTGGCGGTAAACAATGCCGGGATTATGGCCATTGGCCTTCTGGAAGGGTTTACCGTGGATCAGGCCCGGGAGATGCTGGAGGTGAACGTTCTGGGGCCGTTACGGGTAAATCGGGCGGTGCTCCCTTCCATGCGGCAACGGAAGAGCGGGCTGTTGATTCATATATCCAGTATAGTGGGAAGAATTCTGTTCCCCTTTCTGGGGGCTTACACCGCCAGCAAGTTTGCCCTGGAAGCCCTGGCGGAAGCCTACCGGTATGAGCTGGCTCGCCTGGGAGTGGATTCGGTGATCATCGAACCGGGGGCTTTTCTGACCCGCCTGGCGGAGAATGCCCAACAGCCCGCCGACGAGGATCGGGTACGGGCCTACGGACCGGTGGCCGATGTTCCCCGGCAGATGTCGGAAAACATCGGTCGGCAGCTTACCGGCCCGGAGGCCCCCGATCCCCGGGAGGTTGCCCGGGCGGTGCTGCGGCTTATCCAGACCCCTCCGGGAAAGCGACCGCTGCGCACGGTAGTGGATCGGCATCCTCAGGGAGTGGAGCGGATCAATCAGGTGTGCGAGGAGGTGCAGCATCAGGTGCTGGACATGATGGGATTGGCCGATCTTAAAACGGTTCACACCGTCACCTGAAAAAGGCCATTAGTGCCCTTTCAAGGTTTGGATTACGGGTTGAATTCATAAAGAGATTCTTCGGGGCTGCCGCCTTGACACCACTCCTGCGAATGAGATCGGTGTTTCTGAAACCGCCGCTTTTAATAACGCCAGCACTTCCCCGGCGGCAGCCCTCAGAATGACAGGAAACCCGTCAAATAAACCTTGAAAGAACATCAGGATAAAATCAAAGAAGACGCATTTTCGGTAATACCGAATCTGCATCGGCCTGGATAAGGGGATTTCAGGCAAGATCGCCGAAAATGCACAGGTTTTGCCCGGCAACGGAGGGCAAGGTTTATCCCCGGTGAGCGTAATTTAGGGGCGTCTAAAGTTTTCCCCTTTTTATGTGA
>CAYQGB010000231.1:0-6836 GCA_964416895.1 uncultured Calditrichaceae bacterium | reverse complement strand
TTCGGGCTGTCGGGGCGGGAGGGGTAGGGTGAGGGCAAGAACACTGAGTTGATGGAAAGAATTACCGAATCCCCTCGTTTTAAAAAAATTCTCTCCCTGCGGTTGTGGCGACCTCTACGGTTGTTCCTGAAATGTGACATTGTCGAGATAGTTACAAAAAGTGTACGGTAGTGAAATACCCCCATCCCCCTTCAGGCTAATTTTTCACATAGATCCCCCAGCGGCGGGGTGTGATTTTCCTGATAGATTTCAAAGGCGACTTCTCGCGAGGCGATTTCCTTTACCCGGGTCTGCTCGATGACCTCCTGATAGGTTTTGTAGCAGTCCAGGGCCTGCCGGAAGGCTTGCACATCTTCTTCCTCCACCTGGAACAGACAATCTATCTCCTCTTCAGTGGAACGGCTGAGATGATGGATGCCCTCTTGAGGTTCCTCCGTTTCGGCCAGGGTAAAAAACGCCAGGCGTTTGAGATAGCTCGCCCCGTGGTCCCGCATCTCCACGAACACCCGCTTGACCACCGCATGGGTCACCAGATGATCGTGGAAGCCGCTGATACCGTGCACCGGGTAAGTCACCACGATATCCGGCTCCCGGCGCTGGATTTCCCGCTGCACGGCCAGTTCCAGTTCCCGGGGATCCAGCTCCTTCAGACCGCTGTCGGGAAAGTTGAGCACGGTCATGCCGTTCAGATTCAGGGTGCGGGCAACGTCCTGCATCTCCCGGTAGCGCACTTCGCCCATCTGTTCCCGGGTGTATCCCAGTTTCAAGCGCATTTTGGTGGCTTCGCCACGGGTAAGGGTGAGCAGAAATACCTCATGTCCCTGGCGCCGTTGTTTGGAGATGGCTAAGGCCGGGCCGAACGATTCGTCATCGGGATGGGGAAAAATGTACAGGAATCTCACAGGGGATGCCTCCGGGTGGGCAGGGTCGGGGGTTTATTGGTCTCCCACATCCACCACCACAGGGAATTCCTGGGCCGGTCGATCATCGGGAAACCAGGGTCTTCCCACCGGCACGATGATAAACAGCCCCTCTTCATCGCCGATGGCGGCAAAATTCTTTTCATCGCCTCGCCATACCTGAACATTCAACTCCTGTTTGACATGCTCGGAGAAAATGCGCACTTCTTCCACAGCAATCCCGATCTCGCTGATGCACAGCAGGCTTTCGCTGGAAAACGGTTCCCGGGAAGCATTATCCAGATTGTGGCGAGCAATGAATTCCACCAGATTGCCGGCGGGATCTCGAAAGTAGAGGGAATGAGCATTCCAGTCTTCGTGGTAGAACTCGTCGGTTCCTTCTTTTTCTATCAGGGAAACCCGTGTCGACAACCAGGCTCTGGCCTCGGCCAGTTGATTTTCCGGGATATTAATCGCAAAATGATAAAACGGTTCGTCGTCGCCGGTGGTATGGGAAAAATACAATTTGGAAGCTCCGATCCTCACCGCAAAGGAGTTTTTATCCTCATGTACCAGGGGAAGTTGCAGGGTTTGGGTATAAAAGGCTTTCAGCGCTTCCAATTTATGGGTTTCTAAATGCACTTCTGCTAATTTCATTTGCTTCTCACCCTTCTTCGTGTTTGGAGCATTGCGGCTCTTGAATGCACTTTATCAGAACGCGTGTTGGACGAGGCCAATCCGCTGCAAGTTACCGAATTGTCGAATAAAATGCAAATCGGAGCGGAAATTCAGTAGGAGACCATGAAGCCAGGCTAAGACCATCGGGAACAGAAGTAAAATTATGGAGAGTCCCATTCCAAATCAATGTAAATTTTAAGCTTTGTAAATTTTAAGTTTCTAATCCGGAGAGGAGGGTATCCCCGGAGCCAGACGTAGCCTTTCCAGATCTGCCCCGGAAGGGATTTGAAATACCCGCAGATCAAATTCCGGGATCACTGCCAGAAGGTGGTCGAAGATATCCGCCTGAATGGCCTCGTAGGTCTTCCAGGCGGTGGTGCGGGTGAACGCGTAAATCTCGATGGGAAGTCCCTGAGGGCCGGGAGGGAGTTGCCTCACCAGCAGGGTCATGTCCTGCCGGATGTGGGGATGATGTTGCAGATACGCTTCCACGTAGGCGCGAAAGGTGCCCACGTTGGTCATCCGCCGTCCGTTCACCAGCACGCTGTCATCGATGTTGTGCTTCTCGTTGTAAGCCCGCAGTTCTTCCAGCTTTTGATCCACATACCCGGTCAGCAGGTGGATTTTGCGGAATCGCCGGATTAACTCCTCATCGCAAAATCGGACGCTGGTGATGTCGATATATATCGCCCGTTTGATGCGCCGACCGCCGCTCTCTTCCATCCCCCGCCAGTTCACAAACGTATCTTCCAGAATCCGATAGGTGGGGATGACGGTGATGGTTTTGTCCCAGTTCTGGATGGTGATGGTGTGCAGGGCGATGTCGGTCACCGTGCCGTCGGCGCCGTGTTTACGCACCTCAATCCAGTCGCCCACCCGGATCAAATCGTTGGCCGCAATCTGAATGCTGGCCACCAGAGACAGAATGGTATCCCGAAACACCAGTAGCAGCACCGCAGTCATGGCGCCCAGACCGCTGAGCAGACCCACCACCGAAGTGCCGGTGATCTGCCCGAAAATGATGATCGCCCCGGCGATGTACACGAACAGTTTGATCAGTTGTACGTAGCCGCGAATGGGCTTGTCTTTCAGAAAAGGGAGGCGTTTGAGGATATCCACCATCACGTTGAGGAAAGCCCCCAGGGAAATCAACAGCACCCATACCATCAGGGCCAGAAGCACCTGCTGGATGATCGTCTCGTAACCGGGGATGAGGTAGGCGAAGTAGTAGGCCACCAGGAGCGGGGCCAGATAGGCCAGGCGTCGGGCAACCACCTTCTCGAACAGGACATCATCCAGCCGGGTCTGGCTGCGCTGTACCAGGCGGGCCAGCAGGCGCAGCAGATACCGGCGAACGATCACATACGTCAGATAGCTCAGGAGCAGCACTCCCAGCACCGCCAGTGTTCGCCACACAATGGGGTGCCCCGACAGCCATTGGATTGTTGTCTCCCAGTTCATCGGTGTTCTCCTCCTGATGCCTCAGCAGCTCGAATGACCAGAAAGCGTAAATGGGGAAGCTTTTCGGAAAACCGGTGATAATTCTCCGGAACGGCCAGCACTTCCCCGGAAAAGCCCAACGCTCCGGCGCAGCGGCGAAATTCGTCGAGGTCGGAGGCGCCTTTCCACAGCAGAAGCATGCCTTGCGGTTTCAGCAGGGGGGCGGCCCAGCGGTACAGATCGGCGATGCTGCCCACCGCCCGGGCGGTGACCACGTCGAACTTTCCCCGATACGCCGGCTGCCGGTGCATCTCCTCCACCCGCTGATTCAGGGCCGCGATTCCGCTCAGTTGTAAATCCCGGATGGTTTTCTCCAGAAACAGCTTTTTCTTCCGGATCGACTCTATCAGCAGCCACTGGGTGTCTTCCCGCAGAATTTTCAGCGGGATGGCGGGAAAGCCGGCCCCGCTGCCGATGTCTGCCGCCCAGAGATCCCGGGGAAGTTCCAGACACTTGAGAACCATGATCGAGGGCAAAATGTGACGCCGCCACAGGTGCGCCGCATCGTTTCGGGAAACCAGATTGACCCGCCGATTCCACTCCCGAACCTGTTCGGCGTACCGTTCCAGGCGATGGAGTTGCTGCGGTTGGGCTTCCGGGAAAAGCTCCCGGAATTCGTTTTCGGGAATAAGGCGCATCAGGTTTTCAGTTTCTTCTTCTTCGCCGCCGGGAAGAGGATGTTGTTCAAAATCAGCCGGTAGCCGGGGGAGTTTTTGTGCAGTTCCAGTTGCGTGGGAGGATCGCCCACCGCGTGGGTGTAGTCTTCCGGATCGTGCCCCCCGTAGAAGGTGAAGGTGCCCTTCCCGGCGTTGCCGTGAATGTAGCGCACCTCGTCGGTGCCTTCCACTTCTCCCAGGATAATCACCGAGGGCTTGATCTTTTTCCGGTTGAACATGGTGGTCTGCCCCATGAATCCTTTCACCACATTCACGTGGTTCTGGGTGAGCATGGTGGGCACGGGATCGTATTTGGCGGAAAATTCAAACAGGGTGAAATAGTCGCTTTCCGGGTCCCGGATGCGCGGGGCGAAGCTGGGGGGAATGTCGATGTCGGAGAACTCGTACAAATTGGGATCGGTGTATAGTTGAAAATCCTGGAAGGCCAGGGTTTTGGAATAGTCTAATTTTTGCTGAAAGTCGGGATCCGGGGGGTCGCCGTCGAAGGGGATATCCACAATATCCACTCCCTCTGCGGCCAGGGCGATGTCCAGGGCATCGGTGGCGGAGCACATGGCAAACAGGAACCCCCCGTCCACCACATACTGTTTGATGGCCCGGGCCACCGCTTTCTTCAACTCGGAAACGTTGGGAAAACCCAATTTGGCGGCCATGGCTTCGTTGGTGCGCACTTCTTCGATATACCAGGGAGCGTTGCGAAAAGCCCCATAAAATTTGCCGTACTGGCCGGTGAAATCCTCGTGATGAAGATGAAGCCAGTCGTATTCGTTCAGCTTGCCTTTCAACACTTCCTCGTCGTACACCTTGTCGTAGGGGATCTCGGCGTAAGTGAGCGCCAGAGTTACCGCGTCGTCCCAGGGCTGTTTGTTGGGCGGGGTGTAGATGGCTACTTTGGGGGCTTTTTCCAGCAGCACCCGTTCCATGTTTTCCGATTCAATGGTGGCATAGATGGTATTGACCTCCGCCGCGCCGATCAGTTCATACTTCACCCCCCGGATGCGGCATTCCGCTTCCAGTCCGGGAAACGTTTGCATCAAAAACGAACCGCCCCGGTAGTTCAGCAGCCATTCCACGTTCACGCCCCGGGTCAGCGCCCAGTAGGCGATGCCGTAGGCCTTCAGGTGATCCGTCTGCACGAAATCCATGGGGATCAGACAGTGCTGCCCCGGGATCGGGCCGGCGCTCATCAGAAAGGCCAGCCAGAACGCATATAGTCTCTTTTTCATGGCACGATGTCCGGGTTTTGGGTGCGAAGTTGTTTCAACCGTTCCCGGGCGGTGTTGACGAATTGGCTTTCGGGGAATTCGGCCAGCAGGCGATCGTACAGTCGGAAGGCCCGGGCGGGATCGTTCAAGCGTCGGTCCACAATGGTGGCCATCAAAAACAGCGCCTGATCGGCAAACAGGCTCAGTTCCTGATCCTGGAGAATCCGATTGCAGTACTCCAGGGCTTCGGGGAGGTTATCCAGTTCGGCGGAGAGTTCTGCGGCCTGAAGCAGTATCCGCACCCGCAGTCCCGGCGGGGGGGTATGCTCCAGGGCATCCCGAAGTCGGGTGATGGCCTGGGATTTTTTCTGCTGAAAGATCAGCCAGTCGGCGGCGGCGTAATCTTTCAGAGCCTCCGGAGCCGTTTGCCGAAAATTCAGCAGCGCCATCAAATCCAGAGCGTCGTTGGTCTGTTCCCCCCGCAATCCCTGCATCTGGATTACCTGATTCAGGTAGTTCTCCGCTTCGGCATAGTTGTGCTGGTAGAAAGCGATTTTGGCTAAATAGAACAGCGCTTTGGGCTTCAGGTCGGCGGAAATTCGGGCAAACATGGCCGCCGCTTTGGCCAGGTCTCCCCGGATAATATAGCTTTCCCCGGCTTTCAAATAGGCCTGCTCTTGAACTTCCGGCTCCTCTCCATAGCGCCGGGCCACATCCAGATAGGTGGTGATCGCCCGATCAATGTCGAAAAAGAATTCCCGGTAAATATCCCCCTCTAACAAGCTCAATCGGGCCATCTGGGGGTAGGTGGCGTACTGCTCCCGAACGCTGCGGATGATTTGAATGGCCCGGCGGGCGGCGGTTTGATCGTTGTTTTTCTGGGCCATCTTCAAATTGCATTCGGCGGCCCCGAAATAGGCCGCCAGCACGTAGGGGGAATCGGGGTACCGGTCGATGATTTGCCGATACGCCTGCAGGGCCAGGTCATACACCGAATCGGTTTGCGCCGCCTGGGCGAATTCAAACAGGTATTTGCCCTGGCTCTGGCGATCCTCCAGGGATTGATAGATGCGCATGGCCTCCGGGTAGCGCTGATAGCGCTGGTAAAATTGAGCCGCGATCAACTGAATTTCGGGCACGTCGGGATATTTGCGGGCTTCCTGCCGGAATAGCCGGATCAGGCTGTCGGCCTGTTCTTCTTCCACCTGGATGCTCAGGAGTTGCCGGGCCACGGACTGGTAATCCCGGGGTTGCTTGCTCACGTATTCCAGATAGTACTGCACCGCCTGCCGGTAGTGCAGCCGCCGCCGGTAAAAGTTGGCCACGTTTTTGAGCAAAAAATGCTTATCGGGAAAATGCCGGTAGGCCTGGCGATAGGTCTCCACCGCCTCTTCAAACAGGCCGTTGCTGAGCATGTTGTTGGCCACCAGGGTGTACAGGGCCAGATTGTCCGGGTGCTGCTCGATCACCCGGTGCCATCGGCGCAGGGCTTCTTCCTTCTGATCGCTATGATACAGCAGGTTGGCGTAGTCAATATCGTAGCGGGGATTGGTGGGATCGAAGGCCCGCTGCTGGCGGATCAGGGCCGCCGCTTCCTCGAACAGAGAGAGTTTCAGGTAAGATTCCAGCAGTTCCTGATAGTACTGCACATTTCCCGGATTTCGATCATACAGGGGCTTGAGGATGCGCAGGGCCAGGTCATGCTGATTGCTGCTCTGGTACCGCTGGGCCATCCGAAACTGCTGTCGCTCGAAGTTGTGCCGCCGCAGATCCTGATCACCCACCTGCGCCGGCAGGCTGAACAACAGCCCTGTCAGCCATAAAACGGCCATAAGTCTCATCACAATGCTCACAAAACCTCCCTTAGTTCTGGATGC
>CAYQGB010000230.1:0-6854 GCA_964416895.1 uncultured Calditrichaceae bacterium | reverse complement strand
TTGATCATTTTTCAATTTTAACAGGGTGATTATTGAAAAACAAGTCCGGAATAACAATGGAATTGGAGCGGTTGGTCGGGACGCAAATGCCGGTATCCCCGCCCCCCGCCCCGGCCCCGCCCAGGCGGGGTGAACCTAACGATTGGGCATGCTCCCCTCGTTCCAAAACTCTGTTTTGGAACGCAAGAATACGGGAAACTCCGTTTCACATGGCTAAATTTATGGTAATCAGGCTATATTTTTGCGCATCTCGAAACGGAGTTTCGCGCCTTACCTCGTTCCCATCCCGACGCTTCGGGATGTGAACGAGATAGTGGTCATCTGTTCTCTAGGCCTGCTAAGGTTCACGCCTATGCGCCCCGGCGGGGGCCCGGGCGGATGAGGGCCGGGGTGGGGATGGGCGAGGGTGGTATCCTTACAAAGGATGACAGAATGGTGTACAAAGTCCAGTATTCCCGACCGCCTCGGGATCTCCGCTGCGCTACAACCAGCAACCAGCATCCAGTATTCCCGACTGTGTCGGGATTTCCGCTGCGCTACAACCAGCATCCAGCATCCAGTATCCAGTATCCAGTATCCAGCATCCAGTAACCAACCATGCACCTGACTGCCTGGAACATATTTCGGTATGAGTTGCCGTTGACCGCTCCGCTCCCAATGATGGGGCGGGAGCTAACCATCCGCTCCGGCCTGCTTCTGCAGGTGCAGGACGGCGGCGGCCGGGTGGGAATCGGAGAGGTGGCCCCGTTTCCGGGACTGCACAAGGAGAGCCTGGCGGCGGCCCGGGAGCAACTCATCGAGGCAACCCGCACGCTCCTGCACCACCGGTTTCCCGATGCGCCGGAACCCCTGTGGTGGACCCTCAAGGGCCTGCCGGAATACGACCGATGGTTTCCCACCGTGCGTTATGGTCTGGAGGTCGCCCTGGTGAATCTGTTGGCGGTTCGGCGGAGCCTTTCCCCGGCCGGATTGCTCTTCCCCCGGCATCGGGAGGAAATCCCGGTGAATGCCCTGCTGGTGGATAATGGGGAATGGGAAGCCCATCTACAGGCGCTGCTGGCCGAAGGGTATACCACCATCAAACTCAAAGTGGGGCGCAAATCTCCGGCCGAAGAAGGAGAACGGGTGAGAGCGATCAGTCGCCGCCTGCCTCCGGGGGTGCGGCTGCGTCTGGATGCCAATCGCGCCTGGACGCCGGAAGAGGCGGTGGAATTCGGGCAGGCGGTTCGGGGCTGTCCCGTGGAATACATCGAAGAACCGCTGAGGGACGCCGCCGAAATCCCTCAATTTTATCAGGCTACCGGCCTGCCCTGTGCGCTGGATGAAAGTCTCCCTGACCACAACCCGGAAGGGTTTGTTCCTCCGTCGGGAGTAACCGCTCTGGTGCTCAAGCCGTCGGTCATCGGAGGTGTGGCGGCCACGCTAACCTGGGCCGCCCTCGCCCGGAAGCATCATTTGAAAGTGGTAATCAGTTCGCCTGTGGAATCGGGAGTGGGACTGGCGATGGCGGCGCAGCTGGCCGCCGGGCTGCATGAGGAGGGCGTCGCCGCCGGGCTGGATACCTGGCGTTACCTGCAGGAAGATCTCATCCGGCCACGCTTCTCCGTGTCCCGGGGGGTGGTTCAGATCAGTTCCCTGCTCCCCACTCCCGACCTGAATCATACCGTCTTGACCGGAGAGAGGTAATGGTCAATATCCCGGTATCCTCATATCCAAATATCCCGATACCCTGATACCCCAATGCACGAATATCCCATGATTGCTCCTGCCATCCGTCATCGCCCCCTCTGGATCGCCCTGATTTTCCTGGCCCTGTTCACCCGATTTTATAATCTTGCCTCCGACAGCCTGTGGCTGGACGAAGCCTTCAGCCTGCGCACCGCCATGATGCCCTTTGACCGGATGTTCCACCGGGCGCTAAACGATCCCCACCCTCCCCTGTATCCCCTGCTGTTGTATGGATGGGTGCAGCTTTTTGGAAGCAGCGAATTCGCCGGGCGCAGCCTGTCGGCCATCGCCAACCTGCTGACCCTGCCGCTTCTGCTGGCGCTTGCGCAAAGGCTGTTCAATCGCCGGGTGGCGGTGATGGCCGGGCTTCTGTTCCTCTTTTCCCCGTATCAGATTTATTTTGCCCAGGAGGTGCGTTCCTACAGCCTGTTAGGGTTGCTTTCCCTCGCCTCGGTGTACACGTTCCTGCGCCTGCTGGAACGTTCCGATGTTCGCCGGGCCATAGCCTATCTGCTGAGCACCGTCCTGCTCATCTATCTGCATGTGTACGGATGGCTGGTGTTGCTGCTGGAAAATCTGTGGGTTTTATACCGGCATCGGCGGGGAGAGTTACCCTTCTCCCCGGCGTTTTGGGCGGGAATACAGGGACTGCTTCTGGTGCTGTTTCTGCCGTATCTGGGGCAGTTCCTTCACATCGTGGGGAAAGTGCAGGCGCACTACTGGCTTCCCCGCCCCACGCTGTTGCATCTGGCAGGCACGCTGGTGCAGTTCAGCGGTTCCATCGCCCTGGCATTGATCTGCGGCGGCCTGCTGGTATGGTTGGGATTTCTCCTGTATCGGCGGCGGGAGATATGGCGTCAGTATCGGGAATCCCTTATCCTGCTGTTGGGCTGGGGCGGCGGGGTGGTGCTGGTGCCTTTCCTGCTCTCTCAGGTGCTCACCCCCTTTTACCTCCCCCGATACGTGATTTCCGCTACGGTGCCCTTTTATCTCTTAGTGGCGTTGAGCATCGCCCATCTGCCCCGGAAGCGGTGGTCTCTGGTGACCCTGGCGGTCGTTCTGCTGCTCTCCGGGGTGCCGCTGACTCGATACTACCGGGAACCCACCCGGGAACCCTGGCGGGAGATGGTGGCGGATTTACGCCAGATCGCCGCACCGGATGAAATGATCCTGCTGCCCGGCTTTACCGATACCCCCAACTGGCAGGATGCCGGGGCGGTCATGCTGGTGGATCCCCACTGCGCCCTGCCGGATGCCTTCCTGTATTACGCCGGCGATCTGCCCAATCCCCTTGCCGGATTCCCCCGGGAGTACATGGAGCACGAGTTTCTTCGCAATCAGCTATTCCTGTGGCTCCGCCGCATGGATCGCCCCATGTGGTTTGTTTCCTCCCATTTTCAGGAGCACGAAGCCGCCTTTCTGAAACGCCTTTCCCGGGAGTACACCGTTCACCGCTACCGTCAATACATCTACACCGACCGCTACTGGCGGAAGATCGTGGGCATTACCCTGTATCGGATGGTGCCGAAGGGGAGAGCGATGAGAGGATTTCCCGGAATTGGGGATTGATTTTGCGGGTGGGGGAAGGGTATATTTCTTTAAGGTAATACATTGAATTACCCTTTTGAAAGAAATACAGCCTCACCGAAACAGCTGAGCAACAAACAGCTGGAGAAATCATGAAGACCGTCACCAGAGGTACCATTATTCGCGGCCACTTCTGGAGCGAACCGGTAAAAATTGACCTCGTCGAAGATCTTGGGGAATATGTTCGTTTGGTTGGCTCTACCATAGCCAGCCGACAACATATTGATCAAATCATCCCAAAAGAAGAATTTGAACACATTGCATCAATACCGCTTAGCCCTCAATTCAATGAACAAGCCTGGAAGGTATTTTTAGCTCTGGAAACCACCCGCTACCGGTTTGCTTCCATGTATGATCCGTTGATTGCCATGAATACTTCCAAAGTAGATCCTCTACCTCATCAGATTGAAGCGGTGTATGGATATATTTTGAAAAAACCCCGAATTCGGTTCATGATTGCCGATGACCCCGGAGCCGGGAAAACCATCATGGCCGGGCTATTGATTAAAGAATTGAAAATTCGCCAGGTGGTAAAACGGATTTTAATCGTTGCTCCCGGGCACCTTCGGGATCAATGGCGGCGGGAAATGAAAGAACGTTTTGAAGAAATATTTATTCCGGTGGGGCGACAATACATCGACTCCCTTTATGGGCAGAATGTCTGGATGCGAGAAAATCAAATTGTCACCTCTATCGATTTTGCCAAACGAGATGATGTTTTGCCCTCCATAGCAGCGGCACATTTTGACCTGATTATCGTGGATGAAGCGCACAAGATGAGCGCCTATCGGTACGGGGAAAAAATCGATAAAACCAGCCGCTACCGGTTAGGAGAGGTACTCTCCCGCAACTGTGATCATCTGCTTTTCCTGACTGCAACCCCCCACAAAGGTGATCCGGAGAACTTTCGTCTATTTCTGGATTTGATAGAACCGGGTTTCTTTGCCACCAATGAGATGATTGACGAATCCATCCGTTCGAAGGATAATCCCCTGTTCATTCGCCGAATTAAAGAGGATTTAAAGGACTTTGAGGGCAAACCCCTGTTTCTGCCCCGACATGTGCAAACAAAGGCATTTCGCTGGAAAACCACTTCTCCCAACGAAATGGAACTTTATAATGAGTTATCCAAATACGTGGAAAATCAATACAACAAAGCCCTCGCGAAAGATAAACGTCGCAATATTGCTTTCGCTCTGGTGATCCTGCAACGACGGCTGGCATCCAGTACCTTTGCTCTGGTAAAATCCCTGGAACGTCGGAAAAAGAAACTGGAAGACTATCTGGCCGGAGCCACCAACAGGGACCAGGTGCCTTCGGTTACTTACGATCCGGATGCCGTGGAGGACATGAGTGAAGCAGAACGTTGGCGGGAAGAAGAAATCTGGGAGACCCTGAGTGTTGCCGAGAACCGGGAAGAGCTGCAAAAAGAGATTGAAACCATTGAAAAACTCATTCAGCGGGCAAGAGCGATTATCAGGAATGAAGAAGAGGTAAAACTAAGGGAATTCAGGGAGGCTCTCCGGGAATTAGAAGCAAAGTATGGGGACCCGAAGGACAAAAAGATACTGGTTTTTACCGAATCTCGAGATACTCTGGAATACCTCTACCGCAAGGTTAAAAGCTGGGGGTATCGTGCCAATGTCATCCACGGCGGGATGAAACTGGAAGAGCGCATCAAAGCCGAAAGCGTATTTCGCAACGAAACCGATGTCCTCATCGCCACCGAAGCCGCCGGCGAGGGTATTAACCTCCAGTTCTGTCACCTGATGATCAATTATGACATCCCCTGGAATCCTAACCGTCTGGAACAGCGCATGGGCCGGATTCATCGCTATGGTCAGCAAAAGGAAGTTTATGTGTTTAACCTGGTGGCTATTGATACCCGGGAAGGCAGGGTGCTGAACAAGCTGTTCGAGAAATTAGAGGAAATACGCAAGGCCTTGGGAAGCGACAAAGTATTCGATGTGCTCAGTGAAGTCTATTACAACCGGAATCTCTCCCATCTGATGATCGAGGCAGCAGCCAATGCCCGGAGTCTGGACGAAATTTTGAAAGAGATTGATATTCAGGTGGATGAAAACTATATCCAAACCGTCAAAGAAAATCTGGGAGAGAGCCTGGCTACCCGGTTCATTGATTTCACTCGCATTAAAGAGATGGAACAGAGGGCCAGAGAGCATCGCCTGATACCGGAATACACGGAAAGCTTTTTCAAGAAAGCCTTTCAGAAAGCGGGTGGAAAAATTCGAGAGCGGAAAGACGGATTTCTGGCGATTGAATCCATTCCCTTTGAGGTTCGCTCCATCGCCGATGAGGATAGCTTTAAAAAGGCTTACGGGGACCTGCTCAGAAAGTATCCCAAAGCCACCTTTGATAAAGATGTCGCCTTCCGGAATCCGGATGCCGAGTTTATCAGCTTTGGGCATCCACTCTTTGAAGCTATGATGACCTACATCGAACGCCATTTTTCTCAAACCATGCTGAATGGAGCTACATTTTGTGATCCCGAGGGGGTTCTGGATGGTCACATCATTTTTTACGAAGGGGAAGTTCAAGACGGCACCGGAAGTGTGGCCGGCAAAAGCCTGTTTAGCTTTTACGTGCACAACCGGGCTGTAGAGCCAATTCCGGCCTCGGTCATATGGGACCTGGCGGAAACCGAACCCATACAGAACGAGACCGCCGATGTCGAGCAGATAAAGGCCCTTTCCCAAAAGTTGGCCATCGAGAGACTCGAGCAGTATAAACAAGAATTACTTAATGAAAGAGAACGCCAGGCGGCGATAAAAGCCAAATACGGGATTTCCTCGCTGGATCATTTGATCTGGAAGCTGGATGGAGAACTCATCGACCTGTACGACCGGAAAGAGAAAGGGGAAAATGTAGATCTGGTTATCCGCAACAAAGAGGAACGGAAAGCCAGCTACGAACGAGCACTTGACGAATTGAAAGCGCAGATTGAGAAAGAAAAAAGCCTTACCATGAGCATGCCGCAGTTCAAAGGGATTATTCGGGTAATACCCCAAACCCCCATCGATCAGGAAATGCGCAACGACCCGGAAGTGGAACGGATAGGGATGGAGATCGCCATGGAGTATGAACGGCGGCATCATCGTGTGCCGGAAGATGTTTCCGATCAGAATCTGGGGTTTGATATCCGCTCGGTGGATCCCGAAACTCAGGCGGTTCGCTACATCGAGGTAAAAGCCCGGGCACAGATAGCATCTGTAGCGTTAACGCCCAATGAATGGTTCAAAGCCAAGCGGTTTAAGAACGATTATTACCTGTATGCGGTGATGCCCACATCCAATAATCCACAATTGTATATTGTGCAAAATCCGGCGGAAAATTTGAACGCAGAAGAAAAGATTGAAGTGGTGCGGTATTTTGTTCCTTTTAAGGAAATTCAACAGAAAGGGGAAGTTCAGCAGTGAACAACAACAAACGCTTCATCGAAGAATCCTTTCCGGTTAAAGAGGTAAGCAAGGAATCCGCCCGGGAAAAGAACATTCGCCACGGACACATTTCCACCCTGC
>CAYQGB010000229.1:0-6876 GCA_964416895.1 uncultured Calditrichaceae bacterium | reverse complement strand
CTATACAATCTCCAGATAGCTCTGGGCGCCCACCACAAACCGATGGGTTTTGGGCTTCTCCCTTCCCCGGATAATATCCACCTCGCTGCCCAGAATGCTGCTTTCAATGCGTATCCCCACATCGGAAATCCGACAATGATCCATGATAATGCTGAACTCCACTTCGCTATTCTGGATCACCGAGTCGTGATAAATAGAAGTGTACGGGCCAATGTAACTATCTTTGATGATGGTGTTCTTGCCGATAATCACCGGGCCACGCACGTTGCTATTAATGATCTGCGCTCCCTCTTCCACCACCACCTGTCCGGCCAGGTGAGAGTGGGCATCCACCTGACCTCGAATTTCCCCTTTCAGGTTTTCCAGCACCAGGCGGTTCGCCTCTAAGAGGTCATCGGGTTTTCCGGTATCCTTCCACCACCCGGTGATCTCCGAGTAGGTAATCCGGTATCCTTTTTCCAGAAGGTAAGTATGGGCATCGGAGATTTCCAGTTCCCCCCGGGCGCTGGGCTGAATGGCATTCACCGCCTCAAAGATGGTGGAGTCATAAATGTAAATCCCGGCAACCGCATACTGGCTTTTGGGGTGTTTGGGCTTCTCCTCCACCCGAACAATTCGGTTGCCTTCCAGTTCAGGGACGCCGAACCGGGAGGGATCTTTCACCTTCGCCAGGGTCAGGTGGCAATTGCAGTTATCTTCCCAGAAGCGCTCGATGAAGCGCTTGACCCCTCCGACCACCATGTTATCGCCCAGATAAAAGATGAACGGCTCCTCCCCGATGAAATCCTGAGATATTTTCACCACGTGGGCCAGCCCCAACGGCGCTTCCTGGGGAATGTAGGTAATCTCCACTCCCCATCGCTTCCCGTTGCCGATGGCTTCCTGCACTTCGGTGTCATCGGCGTTGACCACAATGCCGATCTGTTGAATGCCCGCCTCCGCCACCGCCTCGATGGCGTAGTGAAGAATGGGTTTGTTGGCGATGGGGATCAGATGTTTGTTCTGGGTGTGGGTAATCGGACGCAGACGAGTGCCTCGACCACCGCTGGTTATCAGTGCCTTCATACGCGTTTCCTCACCCAACTGGTGGAATCCTCATAACTTTTCCGGGGACGGTAAACTGCCACAGTCCATGAGAAAGAAATCAATTTTGCTAAATTTTTCTTAATTGTCAACCGGATTCGTTTTTTTCAACATCCGGGCAGGCCATGCGTCGGGCGCCCTGTGGTGGAATACAGATCGGGCGGGTTCGCATACCCAACATCGGTATCGGGGAATCTATAGAAAGGAAGGGAGCTTCTGAGAGGGAATATCGCAGGATTTAACCCAATTCGGTCACCACTTCAAATTGCAGGGCCCGGGCATCTTCGTTCCAGAAGTGGCGAAGGAGTTGAACATCCCGAAAATAACCGACCTTCATAAGGCGTTGCACAAAATGCTTCAGCAACATTTCCTCTCTTTCTTCAAAATCCACTACCTCTCCCCAGATGTGGAGATGATAGTGCACGCGGCTCTTTTTCTCTCCGGAGAAATCCGAACCGTACAGGGAGGCCTGAAGCCGGTGAAATTGCAGCTTTTTTAACTGAATTTCCGGAGGTGTTATCTGATTCAACAATTGCACCGTCTCCACCATTGGCGGCGAGGCCGGATTCCATCGTTGCGAGATCGATTCATCGGACAATACGCCGTTCATCTCCTGAAGGTCATACATGAGTTCTTCTCCTTATGCTCATTTACCGGAAAAGGGTTGCCGGATATGGAAAGGGCAGTGCGTCTCCCGAGGAGACACACCGCACCTCCCGGTCAACTCCGAAAGGTGAAAAGGACATCCCTGAATCGGAATATACCGCAGGTGACCTTCCTTTTCTCCCTTCCCAAATTCCACTCCGCAGGGGTCAAACAAAACCTCCCATGATCGGGAACACTAAGGCAGGCATCGGACAGGTGCCGAGGTTTCGGACAAAGCCCATGAGCCCACGTCTGAAGTGTTTTCCCGTACCGACAACCGAACCAACTCCTGTTCTCCCTTTCCAACTCGTTCCGGGCCTCCCTGCCCGATATGGCGCCTTCCTGGATGGGGAAATATCTCGGATCGACAATTCCCACAAATTGAATGCCAACAACCCAGATGGGCTGAATTTCCCGGTATTGCGGGTGAAATTGACTCCCTTTCCAACACACTGGTGTCGAAAGATCGGTCAGGGGGATCTCCAGATCCGGCAGGCGCCCCAAAAAACACCGGGCGATCATCGAGAGAGGGATAATCCGGAAGTCCATTGCTCGGGGAAAGTTTTTTTGCTTAATTTGGCGCACCGTGAAACCGGCGGACTTTGCAAGCAGGGATTCCGGTTCCGGCGAAACGATGAGACGCTTATGAAATCCTTTTTCCCCAAACCCCTTTTGCGGGAGCGACTGGTGCGCTTTTTCACCCCTGCCCGGACGATGATGACCAGTTTCGCCGGAATCATCCTCCTGGGAACCCTGCTCCTGATGCTGCCCCTCTCTACCACCGGCCCGCGCCTGTCCTTCGTGGATGCCCTGTTTACGGCCACCTCGGCTACCTGCGTTACCGGCCTGATCGTGGTGGATACCGCCACCGCCTTTACCCCCTTCGGGCAAACCGTGATTTTGATCCTGATTCAGTTGGGCGGCCTGGGCATTATGACCTTTTCCACCTTCTTTCTCTATCTGTTAGGCTATCGGCTCTCTCTGGGAACCCGAGAAGTATTGCAGGAAACCTTCACCCATCGCCCCACCCGCCACTTCTGGCCCCTGATGAAGACCGTTTTTCTGGCCACCATTTCGGTAGAGGGTATCGGCGCCCTGTTGCTCTGGCTCCGTTTCGCGGCGGATATGCCGGTGGGAAAAGCCCTGTATATGGGAATATTCCATAGCGTCTCCGCCTTTTGCAACGCCGGATTCGCCCTGTTTTCCGATAGCTTCATGGGCTATCAGGGCGACCCGTTCATCAATCTGATCCTGATGGGGTTGATCGTCCTGGGGGGGTTGGGCTTTGTGGTTATCTTTGATGTGATCCGGCACCTGCGCAATCCCCGGCGCCCCATCAGCCTGCACTCCCGGCTGGTGTTGTGGACCAGCGGGAGCCTGATCATAGGCGGGGCGCTGTTGATTTTCATTCTGGAATTCAACAATGCCCTCAAAGGCCTGCCCTGGCCCACCCGGCTGTGGGGAGCCCTGTTTCAGTCGGTTACCACCCGCACCGCCGGCTTCAATACCCTGGATATTTCCTCGATGACCAACGCCACCCTCTTCCTGATGATTCTGCTGATGATCGTGGGCGCCTCGCCGGGTTCCTGCGGCGGAGGCATCAAAACCACCACCTTTGCCGTGCTGCTGTCGTTGATTCGGGCACGCTTCCAGAATCGGGAAGAGGTGGATATATTCCACCGGCGGATGCCCACCCGGGTGGTCTCCAAAGCCATCTCCATCAGCTTCTTTTCGCTGGTGCTGATCAATCTGGGAACCATCCTGTTGTTGATCACCGAACTGGCGCAGATTTCCCATCAGCACAGCCGGGGGATGTTTCTGGAACTGTTGTTCGAGGTATCCTCGGCGTTTGCCACGGTGGGGCTGTCCACCGGTGTCACCGGAAAACTTTCTGCAACCGGGCGATTGATCATTACCGCATTGATGTACATCGGGCGGCTGGGGCCGTTGACGGTGGCCCTGGCCGTGGGAAGCAAAGAACAGGTGCATTACAAACAGGCAGAGGAGGAAGTGCAGGTTGGTTAAGTTCAAACGAAAAGGCAAACGGCGCTCGGTCGCCATCATCGGGATTAGCACCTTCGGCTACTATCTGTGCAAATACCTCTCCGATGCCGGGGTAGAAATCCTGGCCGTGGATATGGATGAAAAACGGGTGGATGCCGTCAAATCCTTCGTGCACAAGGCGGTGATTGCCGACGCCCGGGATCGCAAGGTGCTGCGGGAACTGGGCATTGAGGAGATGGATGAGGTGGTGGTCAGCGTGGGAGAAGACATTGCCGCCAGCATCCTGATCGTGGTGCATCTGCGGGATATGGGCATCCGGGACATCGTGGCCAAAGCCACCAGCGAAGACCACGCCCGGGTGCTGGAATTGATCGGCGCCTCGGAGATCTTCTTCCCCGAACGGGACACCGCCCTGCGGGTCGCCTACACCCTGTACAGCCCCAAGCTGCTGGATTTCATCTCCCTGGAGCAGGATTACAGCATTGTGGAATTCTGCCCCCCTTCCTCCTGGTCGGGCAAAACCCTGGCCGAACTGGATCTGCGCAGAAACTATCAGGTGCAGGTCATTATGGTGAAGGAGACCGTGCCGGAAAATTTCATTATGATTCCCGGGGGAGACTACGTGGTCAAAGACAGCGATGTGCTGACGGTGCTGGGAAAGAACGAGGATTTGCAGAAACTGGAACGGGTACAATAATGAGATGGGATCCTGTTGCCCGCTCCGGGGTTTTTCCCTTGCAAATTCTGCTATCGGGAAAGTACATTTATTGTTTTGCAGGAACTGTTCCGCTTTATCGCCGGAGCCTGAAGCCGGGAAGACAGCGGCTTTGCCGTTCGAGCCCGGGTTTTACAAACGGGATTGAAAAAGGAAGATCATCATGGCCCTGAAAATTTACAATACGTTGACCCGCCGGAAAGAAGACTTCGTGCCCCTGCATCCGGGGCGGGTGCATATCTATGTCTGCGGCCCCACGGTATACAGCCACGCTCACATCGGCCACGCCAAGAGCTACATCAGCTTTGATGTGGTGGTACGCTACCTGCGCTATCTGGGATATCGGGTCAAATACGTGCAGAACATCACCGATGTGGGGCATCTGGTGGGGGATACCGACGAGGGCGAAGACAAGATCGAAAAGAAGGCCCGGGAAGAGCAGCTCGATCCCATGCAGATCGCCCAGTATTATACCTGGAGCTACTTCGACGACATGGCCGCTCTGGGGGTGCAGCGCCCGGATATTTCTCCCCACGCCACCGGGCACATCATCGAGCAGATCGAACTGATCAAGATTTTGCTGGATAAAGGCTACGCCTACGAGGTAAACGGCTCGGTGTATTACGACGTGCACAAATTTCCCGAATACGGCAAGCTCAGCGGTCGCCGGGTGGAGGAACTGGAGGCGGGCGCCCGGGTGGAGGTGAACCCGGAGAAGCGCCACCCGGTGGATTTCGCCCTGTGGAAAAAAGCCGATCCCACCCATCTGATGCGCTGGCCCTCTCCCTGGAGCGTGGGCTATCCCGGCTGGCATATTGAGTGCTCGGCCATGTCCATGAAGTACCTGGGCGATACTTTTGATATTCACGGCGGGGGGCTGGATAACGTCTTTCCCCATCACGAATGCGAGATTGCCCAGAGCGAGGCGGCCACCGGAAAACCCTTCGTGCGGTACTGGATGCACAACAATACCCTGACCATGAACGGGGAGAAGATGAGCAAATCGCTGGGCAACGTGCTGAACATCAAGGATGCCCTGAAACAGTACTCCCCGGAAACCCTGCGCCATTTTATGCTCAGCAGCCACTACCGCAGCCGCCTGGATTACAGCGACGCAGCGGTGCAGGCTGCCGAAAAGGGACTGAAACGGCTTCTGGATACGGTCGCCCGGGTTCAGGAGGCAGTGCAACAGGCCGGGGAAGTGACCGGATTTGAGCCGCCCTTTGCGCCCGAGGAGTACCGCCGCCGTTTTGAAGAAGCCATGAACGACGACTTCAATACCCCCCAGGCCATCGCGGTGCTGTTCGATCTTCAGAAAGCGGTGAATACCTATCTGGCCGGCACCGATGCGCCCCACCGCCCGTTCCTGGAAGCAATTCACGGATTGTTCCACACCCTGGGGCACGAGGTGCTGGGGATCGTCCCCGCGGAATTCGGGCAACCGGGCCGGGAAGTGGATGGCAGCCTGGTGGAGAAACTGGTGGTGCTCAACCTGAATGTGCGCAACCGGCTGCGGAAGGAGAAGAACTGGGTCCTGGCGGATTACATTCGAGAGGAGCTGCGCAAGATGGGCATTGCCATCGCCGACCGCCCCGACGGCACCAGCGAGTGGAAGTTTGAGCGGTAGAAAGCAGGTGTATTGGGGCTACCCGATCAGGCGGGTCTTCAGGTAGTGATAGCGGCGCAGATCGTCTTCGGAGAGGTTCACCAGGAAGGCCAGTTCTTCGGTAGTATAGATCGGGCAGTCATCGGGAAGGGGCGGCAGGTTGGTTACCCCCGGATTGATCAGGTAGATTTCGCATTCCAGAAATTCGCTGTAAATTTTCACAACCCCTCGCTCTCCCTGTATCAACTCATACAATTTGATGACAGGTTCGACGGTGGAAGCGGCGTTTCCCCGCTTACGGATCGTGGAGCGCCGATCCTTTTTCACGGTCGCTTTCATAAGCCGGCTCCGGGTTAAATTGCCGGTGAATTAATCTCATCAATATGCATAAATATGCATTCCGCATCTTTTCTCACAACCCCAAGAATTAAAAAGACTTACGGAATATAACAATATACACACAAAAGATCGTAATTGTCAACCCCTGCAACGATTTTTTTGTTTACAAGTTGTTAAAAATCAACAACATCATTTCGTATGTTTCTGCGATGCATATTTTCTCACATTCACGGCGGAACAGGAAAGGCCCGAAGCTTTTGTCCATGCCTCATGAATCCATGCCTCATGAAATGGGATGCGTGTGAAATGTAAAAAAGAAGTTCACCTTTTACATTTGTGCAGGAAAGAGGGATTCTAAAATTCGGCTATATGAATCCCCCTGTGCAGAATCTGCGCCTTGCGTGCATAAGGAAGTTCTAATCCAGAATTTTCCTCCGGTGCATCTCCCTCGCCCTCCAGTTTGGTTAACCTCCTGATTTTTAAC
>CAYQGB010000228.1:0-6893 GCA_964416895.1 uncultured Calditrichaceae bacterium | reverse complement strand
ACCCTACAAGAATTTCCGGAACAGACCACTTTGTCAAAGATCACTGCTATACGTGAGGCGTGAGGCGTGAAACGTGATGAAAACTTAAGTTCACGTTTCACGTTTTACGTTTCACGGCTCCTTGGAAGTCTCCCCCCAATTCCCTAAATTGCTCCCGTTTTATTCTGGCACACACATATAAACGCTCGGAGGAAGCACCGATGAAAGCGATCATGTTGCGCAAGACCGGTGGGCCGGAGGTGTTAAAGGTAACCGAAGTGCCGGAACCGGAACCGGGGCCGGGACAGGTGCGGGTGCAGGTGCATTACACCGCTATCAACTACGCCGACATTCTTTCTCGCAAAGGGCTGTACCAGTGGGCGGTAAAGCGGCCGTACATTCTGGGTCTGGAAGCCGCCGGGGTGATTGATGCCGTGGGCGAGGGCGTGGATCTCGCCCGGGTGGGCGAGACGGTGATCGTGGGCGCGCAGAACGGCTGCTACGCCGAAAAGGTGGTGGTGCCCTCCATTCAGGCCATCCCCGCCATCGAGGGATATTCCCTGGAAGAGAACGCCGCCTTTCTGGTGAATTACATGACCGCCTATGTGGCCATGGTGCCCCTGGCGCGGTTGCAATCGGGAGAAAAGGTGCTCATCAGCGCCGCCGCCGGGGGAGTGGGCACCGCGGCGGTGCAAATTGGGGCGCATCTGGATTGCCCGGTATATGGGCTGGCCGGCAATGCGGAAAAGATCGCCTTCGTGAAAAAGTTGGGCGCTGCGGAAGCGTTCAACTACCGGGAACCCAACTGGCATGAGCAGGTGCGGGAAGCCACCGGGGGCGTGGATTACGTGCTGGAGGTGGTCGGCGGAGAGGTGTTCCGCAGATGCATCGACCTGCTCAATCCTTTCGGGCGGCTGGTGGTGGTGGGCTTTGCCAGCCTGAACCTCAAAAAGTGGAACCCTTACACCTGGTGGAAGACCTGGCGGGATATGCCTCGCCCGCCGCTGTTGAAGATGTCCGAGCGCTCCCTGGGGGTCATGGCCACCCATCTGGGATACCTGCTGGCCGATCCTCCCCGGCTGATCAAAGCGCTGGAGGAGTTGCGCCAATTCGTCACCGGCACGGACATTCGCCCGGTGATCGGGCGCATCTTTCCCTTCGAGCAGGCCGCCGAAGCCCATGCCTTCATCGAATCCCGGCAGAGCATCGGCAAAGTGTTGCTCAAACACAACGTGTAAGACCACTGACCCTGTCGGGGGCGGCTTTTAGCAAATAACGCCCAACATCAAATTGAAGGAGAATAACTGATGATTCAATCCAGATTCTTCAAGATTATATGGGGGATGAATGGGATCGGGATTCTAATTCTGGTGATTGCCGGTCTGATAGCCCTGGGTAAAGATCTGACCCGAAGTTGGTTCAGGGAACCCCCTCTTCCTCAGGGCATCATCACCGGAAAGAAGAAATTGATCGCCGACAGCCTGAGAATAGATTTGCAGCACTTGGTTTACGACCGCCCATCTCCCGTTCCCAATAGCGATTATTATTACACCGAAGTGTATGCAGTGGACAAAAAACTTCCCCCAGAAATTAAGGCACTACTGATGAGCGCCAACGATTTCCACACCCAAATGATCGGTGCAATGGTAAATATCCTTTTTTTCAGTAAAGACCAAAGCGATGTTCACCCTCTACTGAACACATTCGGATATATTTCTGAAATTATTGACCCTAACGACTTTCGATATCACCAAAAAAAAGACACTCCACCCAGAGACTATTTTCTGTACAGAATCGCTCTGCGAGACACCAATGGAGATATGCGAATTAACGATCAAGACAGCAGCGCATATTTCATGTCCGATTCGAGAGGAAGAAATCTTAAACGCATCACACCTTTTGCTACTTATCTAGAATGCTATAGCATCTCCAATGACTTGGGAAAAATCTACTTTGAAGAAGTCGAACCATTAAACGAGAAGGATATAGCAGGCTATCGTTTAAAAATTCGCCGGATGTACGTCTACAATGTAAAGCAAGATACCTTGATCGCCTTCGATAAACTGCAACAGGCGTTCAACGAATTGCAGGAGAAATATCGCCATTTCCTTCAGCAACAGGAAAGCTCTACGGCGACTCCCTGAGATACCGGAAGCACGGTAGGACAGGCTTCCAGCCTGTCATTTACCCCTACGATACTGACAGGCTGACTGACAGGCAAGATGCCTGCTTGCCCCGAGCTTTAGATCCCGACGCATGTCGGGAAGAAGTCGGCGGTCCTACTCCTGCACCACCCGAAATCCCACAAACGGCAGCGGGGGTGGAGTGGGTTGGACGACGCGGGAGTCCTCCACGGTGATGGCCGAACCGGTCATAATCCTGCCTTCGCCGTCGCCGGTCTCCGCCCATTCGGCCACGTTGCCGTCCACATCGAAGATCAACTCCCCTTCCTCATCGTTCACATTGCCCGGCGGGCGGCTTCCCACCGGCATCAGCAGGCGATCCGGGGAAATGCCCCCCAGCCGGGGGCGAATACGGGCCTGTTCATCCACCGTGGGGGTGTATCCCAGCCAGTAGCTCAGGTTGTTCTCCGAGGCCCCGGCCAACCGCCGCAGGGACTTCAACTCCTTTTCCGTGGGCAGGCGATACTTCCGGCCGGTCTTACGGCTCAGCCAGGCCACATACCGACGGGCGTCTTTCAGGGTGATGTTGTTGGCCGGATAATTTTCCGTACCGGGGGCAACTTTATAAGAAGCACGAAACTCCCGGAACTGGGCCCGGGTGACCTCAAACCGCCCGATCCACAGGCTGTCGCCGATGGGAATTACCTCCGGGGCCAGCACTCCCCGCACCTTCTCCCCATACAGCCGCCCCTGCATCTTAATCCGTGCCCGCCGTTCCAGCAGCGCCAGCGGGGAATCTTTGGGCAGCACCCGCGCTTCCAACTGTTCCTTCAGGCTTGCTTTCCCGAACAGATACCGATCAAACCAGGCGATTTCCTCCTCCATCTTTCTCCGCTGATGGGACAGCCGTTGCAGGCCGTGAGGTTGACCGGGAAAGAGAATGAACCGCACCGGCGCCTTCCCCAGTTGCTGCAACGCCCGATAGTGCTCCCACCCCTGCTCCGTGGGCACCGCCCGATCCTCGGTGCCGAAGAAGATAATCGTGGGCGTGACCACCCGGTGCATCCGGAACAGGGGGCTTTTCTCGATGTAGTGCTGCAAATACTCCCAGGGCGGGCCTTTAAAATAGGAATTATCGAAGGAGACCCCGAAGCTACAATTGCCGTAATCGGAAATCCAGTTCACATCTCCCGCGCCGGGAGCGGCGGCTTTAAACATCTCCGGATGCTCCACCGTCAGGGCGATGGTCAGGATGGCGCCGTTGGACCAGCCCATCACGCCCAGGGAATCCGGGTGCACCATCCCCCGGTCGATCAGATGCTGCACCCCCCGCACGATGTCCGGCACCTCCAGCTCGTAATACCGCCCCTTGATGGATTCCACAAACTTCAGCCCGTGGTTGCCGGAGCCGTGATAATTGGGCCGGAACACAAACGCCCCTTTTTCCGCCCAGATGCCGGGATAGACCGTCCAGCTCAGGCGCCAGGCATCCAGATCCGCCCCGCTGGGGCCGCCGTGGATCACCACCATCAAAGGATGGCGCCGCCCGGGGCGGTAGTTCAGGGGATAGTACAGAATCCCGTTGACGGTATCCCCTTCGGCGCCCACCCAGCGGATCACTTCCGCCCGGGGCATGGGCAGCTTTTTCAGATAGCCGTTCAACTGCACCATCTCCCCCACCCTTTCCAGGCGCCCTTCTTGATACCGGGCGTGATAGTACCGGGGAATGCTATCCGGGCGGGAATACACGAACACCATCGTTTCCCCATCCGGGCCGATGGTCACCGAGGTGCTGTGGCGCAGGCGGCGGTCGGCCACTTTCACCGGCTCCCATCCCTGCGCCGTCTTTCGATAAAAACGGGGGTTCATCCACGGGCCATCGGCCAGTTGCACATGCACGCCGTTCTTCGCCACCGCATACCCCCCGAATCCCACTCCCCATTCCCAGTCCAGGGGCACCTTCCGATGGGTTCCGGTGGCCACATCGAAGTAATACAGTTCGGTAATGCCGGCGCCTTCGTTTTCCGGATCGGAAGAAAATTCATCGGTGGCATAGAACCCCCTGCCGTCGGGCGTCCATTGAAAATTCTCCGGATCGAAATACTTCCCCGGGAAAATCTCCACCGTCTTTCCGGTGTGGCGATCCAGCAGATATTGCCGGGGTTGCATGCGGGCATCGGCGGTGATGGGAGAAAGGTGCAGGCTGTACACGATGTAGCGCCCGGTGGGGTCGGGAGCAAACTCCCCGATCCGGTAACGGTTATGCGTCAAACGTTTGACTTCGTTGCCCTTCTCGATGTTCAGGGTGAACAACCGCACCGGCCAGAACAGGGTGGTGTCCTCCACCACCACGGCATCATCTTTATGCTTCTTCAGTTCTTGCTCATAGTACGTCTTTCCTTCCCGGGCGGAGAAAACCAGGGTGGTGGAATCCAGCCAGGCAAAGCGCTGCACCCCGGTTTCCCATTGGGTGAGCCGGCGGGGTTCCCCGCCCCGCAGGTCCAGCAGCCAGATCTGAGCGCCGTTGGCCTTTTTGTCCTTGTTGTTCGATTGTCGGGAAGAAAGAAAGGCGATCCACCGCCCGTCGAGACTCCAGCGGGGGCGATAGTTGTCTCCGGTGCGGGTCAGGCGGATGGTCTCCGGCCTGCCGCTGTCGGGTGGGGATGGGAGGAGGGTCAGGAACAGATCCGAGCGGTAGCGATCTTTCTCTTTGTCGGGAAACCGCTTCACCCAGACCACCTTCCGCCCATCGGGAGAGATGTTGGCGTCGGTAAGGCTTTCCTGTTTCAGTACCGATTCCACGCTCCATTTGCTCTGGGGCAACAGGGCCACCGCCCCGCTCCACCCCAACCAGATCACCACCGCAGCATATCCAATCCATCGCCGGGTGGCGGTACATCTCCGCAGCATAAACAGGTACCTCCGGGTTAGAGTTCATATTGCGTAGTGCGTAGTGCGTATTTTCCGATTCCCCGTTTCACCAGAACAATCCCACATGGGTGGAAAAGTTTCGGATGTCTATCTGAGGGTACATCTAAGAGGGGGTTTACCGGGGAAAGCCTCTCAACCGACTTTTCGAATGGGGGTGCGCAGAAATTGCCGGGCATCCCGGGCGGTGATGAGGGGGCTTTCCTCCATGGGGACATGGCCCACTCCCTCATAGATGATCAGGTGAGTATCGGGAATCTCCCGATGAAAGCGGTAGGCATTCTCCAGGGGTTGCCAGCGATCCTCCCGCCCCCACTGGATTAGCGTGGGGCAGCGAATCTCCCGCAGGTGGCGGGTATTGTCCTTCACCCGCCCGTTCACCAGCCGCACGAAGGCCTCGGGATTGCCCTCCCGGGTAAACAGATCAAAGTAGCGATCCACCAGCCGGGGCGTGATTCGGGAAGGATCGGCATAGACTTCCCGGAGAAAATACTCCAGCACCTGCCGCCGCACCACGTAGCGGATGGTGTGATTGGCAAAGGGCACCCGGGCCAGCTTAAACGGCAGGGGGATGCTGCGCTCGTCTAAAAATCCCGCCGCGGCGATGAGGATGAGCTTGCGCACCCGCTCCGGATGGCGCAGGGCGAACTCCCAGGCAATCCATCCCCCCAGGGAACTGCCCGCCAGATAGCACTCCTCCACCCCCAGCCGATCCAGGATCGTTTCCAGATAATACAGATGCCGGGGCATGGAATACTGCTGTTCCGGGGTCGGGCCGGTAAGGCCGAAGCCGGGCAGGTCGTAGCGAATTACCCGGAAGGTATCTCGCAACTGCTCCGTCCAGGCATCAAAAGTGTGCAGGGAAGAAAAAGCCCCGTGCAGCAACACCAGCGGAAATCCCTCCCCTTCATCCCGGTAGTGAATCATGGCCCCATCCACTACCAGAAAGCGGGAATGCTCGTTGGCATATTTTCGTAATAACTCCACCATCTCTCCCAATCGGCTTTAGACTGTAGGCTGTAGGTTGTCAGGCCATAGGCTGTAGGTCAATGTCATCTCCATATCTTTAAGTACCGAATTTACACATTGGGCGGTTTTTTGCAAGGGCTTGTTGGTTTGCCGGCAAAGATGTCCATTCCTGACTTGCATTTTTCGCCCGGTCATGTGTATCTTTTCCCTGACCATTCGAGTTCTGCAAATCCGTTTTCCAGATTACGGAGGAGGTTTCCTCATGTAGCCCTTCCCTGCTTTTTTGCTCGAATTGAGAAAAATGTTTCGGGAACGGGCAATGGCAAAACCCTGGGGAAATTTAATTCAATCAAAACGAACGGCAATCCTCTCAGTAACACTTTACCGTTTCTGGGAATCCCCTTAAACCCAAAGGAGGTGCGCCATGAAAGGTTCTCCTCTTCAGGCCGTTTTGGTGATGGTGGGATATGCCCTGTTAATGATGCACATTGTGGTACGGGGCATTGAGGGAGGATGGTGGTTACTCGTGTTGCCGGTGTTACTGTTTTTTATCGCCATGATGGTGATCGGAGGGTTACCCAAAATCGGCGATGTGGGTGCGGATCGACTGGGCTGGGGGTGGTTGGCGCTGTTAACCGTTTACAGTGCCCTGGTAGAAGTTGTGGTAGCCGGGGCGGGGTTGCTCCTGATCGTGCACCTGCTACTGCTGGTGTGGTCGGTAATCCAGCTGGTGGGCACTTTTCGCCAGGCGGCTACCGCCGGAGGTGCCTGAGTTTAGCAAGTCATCCGTTCCCGGGATGGGCACGGATGGTCCTTCACGAAATGGAGGTTTTATGAAGCGGCTTGGTAAAATGTCCCTGGTGGCAGTCCTGGGAATGCTCCTTTTCTGGGGCT
>CAYQGB010000227.1:0-6918 GCA_964416895.1 uncultured Calditrichaceae bacterium | reverse complement strand
CGGCCAGGCCGCCGGGCGTTTCCCGGCGCTCGCACACCAGCACCCGCAATCCCGCCTTCGCCAGCAACGCCGCGGCCACCAGGCCGTTGTGGCCTGCGCCGATGATCAGGGCATCATAACTCATCTCTTCACCTCCCGCAGGATTTCCAGCGCCGCCAGCCGGCCCGGGGCGCCCATGATGCCGCCGCCGGGGTGGGTTCCGGAGCCGCAATGATAGTATCCCCGGATGGGAGTGCGATATTTCGCCAGCCCCGCCGCCGGACGCAGAAAAAAGAGTTGCGACAGGCTTAACTCTCCCTGAAAGATATTCCCCTCGGAAAGGCCGGTGATCCGCTCAATGTCCAGCGGGGTGAGCACCTGGCGATGCAGAATCAGGTCTTTGAGGTTGGGAAAATACTCCGCCAGCGTATCCACCACCGCATCGCCGAAGGCCTCCCGCCGCTCCTCCCAGGTGCCTTTCGCCAGATGATAGGGAGCATACTGCACAAAGCAGGACATCACGTGCTTGCCCGGTGGAGCCATCGCCGGATCGATCATGGAGGGGATGATGATGTCGATATACGGCCGGCGGGAAAAACTGCCGTATTTGGCCTCGTCGTACGCCTGTTCCAGATAATCCACCGAGGGGCTGATGGAGATAGCCCCTCGCAGATGCGCCCCATATCCCGGTCGGCAGGCCAGCTCCGGCAGGCCATCCAGGGCCAGATTGACCTTGCCGGAAGACCCCCGAAAGCGAAACCGGCGCACCGCCTCCACCAGTTCCTCCGGTAGCAGACCCGGTTCCAGAAATCGCAGAAAAGTGTGCCGGGGATCCACCGCTGAACTGACCATCCGGGCAGGAATTTCTTCCCCGGTTTCCAGCACCACTCCCCGGGCGCGCCCGTTTTTGACCAGCACCTGCGCCACCGGGGCATTGGTGCGAATTTCCGCGCCGAAGGATCGAGCGGCCGCGGCAATGGCCTCGGCCACGCCTCCGGTGCCTCCCCGGGCAAACCCCCAGGCCCGAAAGTTTCCGTCGATCTCCCCCATATAGTGATGCAGTAGCACATAGGCGCTCCCCGGCGAGCGAGGCCCCAAGAACGTGCCGATGATCCCGCTGGCGGAAAGCGTCCCTTTCAGGGGCTCGCTTTCAAACCATTGCTCCAGAAAATCCGCCGATCCGGTGGTCATCAGCTTCACCAGGGTGAACAGATGCTCCTCCTTCAGTCCCAGCAGGTAGCGCCCCAATCGGAGCATCCGCAGCAATTCCCGGGGGTGATAGGAGGTGGGATCGGGGGGAATGATGCCCAACAGGTGCTTTACCGCTTTGGCCATGAAATACATGGTGTGGCTGTAATCCTCATACGCTTCGGCATCCCGGGGAGAAAACCGGGCGATGTTGCGCATGGTGCGGTAGGGATCGGCGTCCCGGTACAGATAGTTGCCCTCGGGCAGGGGGGTGAGGGTGCTTTCCAGGGGGAGGATCATCAGGCCGTGGCGGGGCAGATCCAGTTCCCGGATGATTTCCGGGCGCAACAGGCTAACCACGTAGGAAAACACGGTAAATCGAAAGCCGGGGTAGATTTCTTCGGTGACGGTGGCGCCCCCCAGCACCGGTCGGCGCTCCAGCACCAGTACCTTCAGGCCGGCCCGCGCCAGATAAGCCGCATGCACCAGGCCGTTATGGCCGCCTCCGATGACCAGGACATCGTACATCTTGTCAATCCTTTGCCTAATCTCAAAATGCGTCCGGTGATGAAAGAACAAAGATGAAAGATAAGATTAAAGCGCAAAGATGAAAGAGCAAAGGGGAAATCTAAACAGTGGGTAGTACAGGCAGGGGTATTCGGTTATTGGGGTATTCGGTTATCAGGGACTCATGTCAACCGAGTATTTTGCGAATACCATTTGCCAATATCTTCATGCTTCAACATCCGGATAATCCGAATACTCCCTGAAATGGCTTGTGAGCTAATAGGCGGGTTGAAATCGGAGAACCTCAGTGATTTCCTGTTGTTTCAACTTCTGATCATATTCCTTTTTGCGCCTTTTCCAGGTCTCATAAATGCCCTTCCACCGGGTAAAATCCGTACGAGTTTCATCGTATTCATCAAATCGGGACAGTTTTCCGGCCATCAATGCTTCATAGAAATCCTCGCTCAAAATGCCGTATTTCTCCTCGTACAGGGTCAATCGGCGTTCCAGCAATTTCATTTCGATTACCAATTCATGTAGTTCCATAGCATCTTCTCCTGAAACAGATGAACCTTTTTACTCCACGGTCCACAAGATACGCATATTTCACACATTCTGGCAATTACTTCCTCAAACGTGAAACATAAAACCATAAAGCGTGTCTGGAGTGTTCTCACAAATCACGCAAAAACCAACACCCCCATTTCCCGGCACCAACACAGGTGCCCGAATTATTTTCGCTTATGGGGCGGATCGTAGAACGGCGTTCGCACCACCCGGGCGGGGATTACCCGGCGGCGGAATTCCACGGTGAATTCCAGATGCACTCCGGTGCCCGGTTGAGCATAGCGGCTCTCGATAGTCGCCAGGGCGATGAACTTCTTTAACACCGGGGAGAAGGTGCTGCTGGTGGCCTGGCCGATCTGGCGCTCCCGGGAACCCAACAGGGACCCGCGGGCATACACCGGCACCGCCAGCCGGGAGGCCCTTCCGGCTACCAGCGGAGGTAAATCCACTTCGGCAAAAGCTCGCTCGATTTCCCGCCAATCCGCCTCCAGTCCCACCAGTTGCCACTTCGGTCCCCGCTCTTTCTCCGCCAGCAGCGCCCGACGCCCGACGAAATCGGAACCGGTGAATTTCACCGTCCAGCCCAGACCGGCCTCGAAAGGAGAGGACTTGCGAGCCTCGATCAGGGCCTTGCGGGCGGAGACATAATCCACATCGATGAGAATCAGGCCGGCTTCGATGCGGGCGATATCCAGGGCATCCAGCCCGGTGGGAATCATGCCGTGGCCGCGCCCTGCTTCCATCAGGATGTCCCACACCTGTTCGGCGCCGGCTCCGGGAATCCATATCTCGTACCCCAGGTCGCCGGTGTAACCGGTGCGGGTGATGATCACGGGAACATCGCCAAGCGTGGCGCGGGTGAGCCGGAAAAATTTCAGGGCCGCCAGATCCTCGGTTTCATTGACCACTTCCAGGAGCACATCGCGAGACCTCGGCCCCTGTATCGCCAGGGCGGCCACCTCCCGGGAAATATCCTTCACCTCCACGTGCATCCCAAAGCCGCACTCCTGAAACCACCACAGGTTGGGCGTGGCCGAAGTGATGCGGAAGTGCTGCTCCCCCAGGCGCTGCACCGTGCCGTCGTCGAGCATCTTGCCTTCTTCATCGCACCAGGGGGTGTACATCACCTGTCCCACCCGGCATTTGGAAATATCCCGGGTAACGATGCGATCCACCAGCCGGGCGGCATCCGGGCCGGTAATCTCATATTTGAATAGCGGGGAAACATCAATGAGGGCAACGGCATTGCGAATGGCAAAATATTCCGCCTCATGGGAAGCGCCGTATTTGATCGGAGCCAGATAACCGGACCAGTTGCGCCATTCTCCGCTCTGGCATAGCGGAGCAATTCGGGAGTACAGCGGTGTCGGCTCAGGCATATTTCGTTTTGCTCCCGTCGATCCAATTGTGGCAGAGAGAATACGAAGGGAGAAACAATTTTGCAAACGATTGGGAAAATTGGGATATTGGGGAATGCTATTAGCAAGGAGAGCAACTATGGCAACTATCGAACGCGCCATTGAGATCGCCCTGGAAGCGCACCGGGGGCAGATGGATAAAGCCGGACAACCCTATATTCTTCACCCCCTGCGGCTGATGTTGAAGATGGCCTCGGAAACGGAGATGATCGCCGCCGTGCTGCACGATGTGGTGGAGGATTCTTCCTGGACACTTCAGGAGTTGCGAGGGGAGGGCTTTTCCGGGGAAGTGATCGCCGCGGTGGATTGCCTGACTCACCGGGAGGGGGAATCTTATCAGGTGTATCTGGAACGGATATGCCGGAATCCCATCGCGGTGAAAGTGAAGCTGGCGGACCTGGAGGATAATCTGGACATCCGGCGGCTGGATGCGCTAAACCGGAAGGATACGGAACGACTGAACCAATACCTCCGGGCGTACCGGCAGTTGCAGGGAATTGCCCGGGGAGCACCATCAGAATAAAAGGTGCCTATCTACTGCTCTTTCAAGAATTGGATGACCGGTTGTTATCCCGGATGCAATTCATAGGCTGTAGTCATTCAGGCTGAGGCTGTAAGTTCCATATTTCAGACCCCGAAGGGGTCTAAATGAGATAGCGAAGGGCACCGCCCTGGGGTCATAAAATCTTGAGCTTGAGCGTTTTTCATGACCCTGAAAGGGTCACATAAATCCGGGATAATGTTGGCCGCCCCCAACGACCTGAACAGTTACGTGCCATTGATTGCTGTCACTCTGATCCCGGCCAGACGGAAGAAGAGTCTCCATGGGATTCTTCGGGCTGCCGTCTTGAGAGTATTCCTGCGAATGACATCGGTATTTCTGAAGCCGCAGCTTTTAACATAAAGCCGGTCCTTCCCCGGCAGCAGCCCCCAGAATGACAGGAAACCCGCCACGTTAAACCCGTCACGTTAAACTTGAAAGAACACTATGCGGGATTCCGCACCGCCGGGTCACCGAAGCATCTCTACAGATTTCTTCTTGCTCGATTGGGAGACAGTGATTAAAATCCCTGTGCCAGACCATTCACCAACAAACGCGAGACGCATGTCATGTTATCGGTCATCGAAAAAGTCATGTTTTTGCAGGATGTGGATATTTTCGCCGATGTACCCACGGAAGAGCTGGCCTATGTGGCCGCCATCGCCGAAGAGGTTACCTTCCAGGAAGGGGAAGACATCTTTCAGGAAAACGATCCTCCGGATGCCCTGTATCTGGTACTGGAAGGGCAGGTGCGGCTGCATCGCGGGGGAGCGGAGATCACCACGGCCGGCCCCCGGGAGGCTTTCGGTACCTGGGCCCTGCTGGATGATGCCCCCCGGGTGGTAACCGCCACCGCCCGGAGTGAATCCCGCTTGCTCCGCATTGACCGGGAAGATTTTCTGGATATTCTGGCCGACCACATTCAGATCACCCAGAGCATTTTTAAGACCGTGGTGAAACGGCTGCGGTCACTGATGGATAGACTCGGCGCCGATACCCGGGCCGTTTCCACCGAATAGTGTAGATCACCATACGGTGAACAGGGGAAGGCGCTCCCTATCTTTATCCATAATCCGACAACCGAGGAGGCCGGTTTTCCGTGGCAACATCAAAGAATGAAGCCACCCGCCGCATCCGGGAACTGGAGGCGCAGATTGAGGAGTTGAAGCAGCGTCTCCACGAAGAACGAACCCGGCTGGTGGAGGCCGACAAAAAAGTGCTGTTGGGGGAACTGGCGGCGGGAATCGCCCACGAGATCAACACCCCTCTGGGGGCTTTGAAAAGCAATACCGATCTTCTCCTGCGAACGCTGGAGCGCATCCGGGAAATTCTCTCCACGGAGGAAATCCCGGAAAGTGTTCGGGAACATCCTCAACTTACCAAACTGCTGCACAGCCTGGAGCATTTGAATCGGGTGAACGCCAACGCCATCGACCGCATTGTGGAGATCGTCAACAGCATCCGGGCGTACGCCCGACCGGAGAGCACCGAACCCATCTCGGTGGATCTGCGAGAAGTGCTGGACGGGGCCCTCTCTCTGGCGCATCATCAACTCAAAAACCGCATCACCGTGCATCGGGAGTATCAGACGGCGGTCCGAATAATGGCTCACCCCAGCCATTTGAATCAGGTATTCCTGAACCTGCTGGTGAACGCCTGTCAGGCGATTGAAGGGAAGGGAGATATCTACATCCGTATTTTTGAGCAGGAGAGCAACGCGGTGGTGGAAATTGAGGATACCGGAAAAGGCATCCCTCCGGAGCAGTTGAACCGCATTTTTGAGCCGGGATTCACCACCAAGCCCAACGGCATGGGGATGGGACTGGTGATCGTGTCCCAAATCATCGAGGCTCATGGGGGGAAAATTGAGGTGGAGAGCGAGGTGGGCAAAGGCACCGTGTTCCGGATCATTTTGCCTCCCTCCGGTAAAGAAGCTCAATGACATCGCAAGGCCCTGACACCAATGTATTTTTCAATTTCTACCGGAGCGAAAGCATGAATTTGAACAGATCATCATAAAGGAGAAGGATTATGACCGACAGAGAGGAAAGCGCCAGCATTGTGCTGGTGGATGATGAAGAAATGGTGCTGACCAGCTTAAGCTCCTTTTTAAGCCTGGAAACGGATTATACCGTGCACACCTTCCTGTCGCCTCAGGAAGCGCTGAAATTCATTCAGGAGAATGAGGTGGATCTGGTAATTTCCGACTATCTGATGCCGGAGATGGACGGGATCACCTTTCTGGCCAAAGTTCGGGAGATTCGCCCGGAGGTGCCCCGGATCATCCTTACCGGATACGCCGACAAGGAGAACGCCATTAAAGCCATCAATGAGGTGGGGCTGTATCAGTACGTGGAAAAACCCTGGGATAATGACGACTTGCTGATCATTCTGCGCAATGGTCTGGAAAAGAAACGCCTGATGAAAAAATTGCAGGAAAAAATCGACCAGATTAACAAAGCCTACGACGAACTTCAGAACATCCATCGGGAGATTGTGAAGACGTTTGTGTAGGATAGATTGCGTGTTTCGTATTGCGTATTGCGTATTGCGTAGAGGCTCCCCCCCACAAAAACATATAGCCTGCGTGATGCGTGATACGTGAACGGAATGCGGGGGGCTTCCAGAGCATCGGTTTGCCTTAAGTTTGTCGTAACTATCTTGACAATGTCAAATTAAACCGCCCTCACCCATCCCCACCCCGGCCCTCCCCTTCCC
>CAYQGB010000226.1:2295-6927 GCA_964416895.1 uncultured Calditrichaceae bacterium | reverse complement strand
AATATTTCCATAGCCTTATCCACAGAACTGCGATAAACCCTCAGTTC
This sequence comes from uncultured Calditrichaceae bacterium, assembly GCA_964416895.1. GTDB lineage: Bacteria > Calditrichota > Calditrichia > RBG-13-44-9 > J075 > CAYQGB01. The sequence continues at coordinate 6,880 of CAYQGB010000226.1, read as the reverse complement.
CTTGTAACTCTTGATCCGTGTACCCATCGGTAACTTCCCTGTTTTCTCCTTTCCTCTTCTCCCTTTCTCTATTTCACCAATTCCTTCTTTCTCTCCCTTTCTTCGCTTCTCCGCTTCACCTGCCCCCCCCTCTCCGCTTCCCCGTTTCACCGTTTCACCGTTTCCCCGTTTCTGTTGCCAACCACTCTGCATTGTCCATACTTATACCAGGTTCGGATTTCCCATCAGTCGTTGTTGCCCTGAGAGCGGCGGGCAATCATCGCTTCCATCGCTTTCAGGGCTTCCTGAATGCCCTCTTCGGCGATCTCGATGGTGATATGGGTGGTGCCCCGGCGGCGGGCGCATTCCTCCATGCGCTTGCGGGTGCCCTCACGCATAAACCCTTCCGGCACCCGCTGCAACCGATCCCAGGCCTCCTGCGTCCAGGTGAATTCCCCTTCCCGAATAGCCCCTTCTTCGGCGGTCGGCTCCGCCTGCTTTGACAGCCGCCCCCGGGCCTCCAGGTCTCCGGTATCCTCCATCACTTCACCGATCACCTCCACCACCAGTTCCCGGGTAATGGTGGGCAGCTTCCGCACCCGGGCGGTTTTTTCAATCTGCGCTTTGGCCCGGCGCCGCTGGTAGCCGGAAGGCACCTGACGCAGCGCCTTCTTGGCCTCGGCGGTCCACTGGAGCTTTACCTCGTCGAAGGTGGTCTCGCTGGTGACCTCGCCTTCCTCCGGAGCGAGCTTTTCAATGGCCTGCTTATCAATCTTCTGGAACTGCTCCGATCCGGATTGACACACCGGGCACTTCACCGGCAGCACCTCCGTGGCGGCGTAGCCGCACTCCCGGCAGATGTAGGTTTCCCCTTTCAGCTCTTTCACTTTGCGGATCGCCACTTCTTCGGCGATGATGCCCATGGCCCGCATGGCCTTCTCCGGCAGAATATTCGCCAGCGCCTGCTCGATGATCTTGCGGGTGATCACCGAGTGTCCCCGCTCCATAGCGTAGCGATGGATGGCCGTTCGGGCGATGCCGCGCACCTTTTCCGGCGCGGTATTGAGCAGGGCGGTGGCATCTTCCGTCCAGGTCATGGATTCTTCGGCCCGCAGGTCAATGGAAGGGATCAGCCGGCGGCTGGACAGGTAGATATTGCAGGGCGCCAGGCGCACCAGATTCTCCGTATTGCTTCCGATGTCCATATCCTCGTCGCTGTGCACCCCGATGCGCCCTAACACCAGCAACCAGGGCTTTTCCCGGCGCACATACTGGAGAATCTTCTCGAAGGCCTTGCCGTCCAGGAGGGTGATTTTGAGATTGACCCCATCTTCCTCGGCAAGCTTCCGGGCCACTTCCAGATGGGATTGATAAATCCTGGCCAGCCCGGTATCGATCACATCCTCATGCAATTGCTCCTGTTCCTTGAATTTGAACACTTTGGAGGCCCGTTCGGTGAGCACGTTGGCGATGCTGTTGAACACGGTGTAATGCAGATACGGATCGTATACCGCCACCGCTTCCACCGGTTTATTCAGCGCTTTACCCAGGGCGATGGCGGTTTTCAATCCGGCGAAGGATTCCGGGCTGCCGTCCACGCCCACCACGATGTTTCCGGCCTGCTCGTGCCCCACTTCGTCGCTGTGTGGTGCCTGGAGTTGCTTCTCCATCGGGGCAGTGTTCTTGATGATAAGGGTATCGGTTTTGGTGCGCCGGATGACCCGCTCGCACACGCTACCGATCTGACTGTCCCGTACCGCTCCCAGCCCCAGGGCGCCCATGATCACCAGATCATAATTGTTACGGTTGATGTCCTGCACCAGCACTTTAAAATTCTTGCCGTCCATCATCCGGGGAGTAAAGGGAATTTTAGCCGCCGCGCATTTCCGGCGCATCACCTCCAGGTAGGAATCGGAGATCAGTTCCAGCCCCATGGTAATCAGGGTGTCGTGAATGCTGCGCTGCTTTTCCAGTTCCCGTTCCTCCTGATATTCCGGGGGCAGGGTAAATTCCATCTGCTTGAACCGCACATCGTGCATGCGGGCGGCGTAGGCATGAGAGCCGATCAATTCCGCCCCAAAGCGCCGGGCCAGTTCCACGGCCAGTTCAACGCTGCGAAGCGAGTGCTCGGAGTTATCCACCGGAACGTAGATTCTGTTGAACATATACACCTCCTGCGGCATGAGTGACGGCTTCAATAAAATTGCATCAGGAATCTATCCGGAAAAGCGCCGATTTGCTTTTACGGGAAAAGCACACCGGGGAAGGAAAGGTTTAATCGGGAATCTTCTGTCGGATCAATGGGGACATTTTATGGGGATGTTTTTCGAGTAATTTTCTCTGCGTTTTTAGCGGTGAATCCGAACGGCGTTTGGGTAATGAGTCCGGTCAAACCGTTTATTCACCCAACAGGAGCAGTCAATGTAAAGGTTTTGGAGGAAAATGTCAAGCCGGGGAAACCGAATAAAACAAGACCGTTCTGGCTTTACATTTTGAACAGGAATCGCTACATTAACCCTGTTGATTCTGAGTGGGAAGAACTGTAACCATGGGGGGATACTCCATGAGCCGCCCGGCCTTATCGCCCAAAATTCTTCGGCTTTCCTGGGGAAAAATCGAGGTAGAGGGGCCGAAGACCTATAAAGACGCCAAGCTCTTTCCCGGCGGTTCCCGGGAATGGGACTGGAACGAAACCGGCACCCGCCACACACCGGGTATTCAACCCGCCGATGTGGAGGAGCTGTTAACCCATCAAGCGGAAGTGATTATCCTCTCCCGGGGAATGTTGAACCGGTTGCAGGTATCTCCGGATACTTTGATGATGCTGGAGAGGCGCGGCGTGCCGGTGCATATCCTGCAAACCGAAGAGGCTGCCCGGCTGTACAATCAGCTTCGGGAATCGGTTCCCGTAGGCGCATTGTTCCACACAACCTGCTGAAGGAGAGGTATACTCGTTTCGGATCAACGGCTCACGAGATGCGGCTAACATCTCTGAGCTTTTGCTACCGACCGTGAAATGCAAAACGTGACCGGACAGGAATAGAGAATGAACTCCATTCGCGATCAGGTGATTCTGTTTTTGATTCTCCTGACTTCCGAGAGGTGTCAGGCGCTGCTGCATCCCTTTCTATCCCCGGAGCGCACGGCCTATGAATTGCTGCGCCTGTGGTTCGATGACATCTATGCTCCCGGCACCCGGTATATGGAAACCCTGAAGGGAGATTTCTCGGAAGCGGCGGTAGCCCGGTTTGAGGAAGCATTTGATGTGGAAGAACTGGTGTCGCTGGAACGCTTTCATCACTTTCTGGAATTGCGCCTGGAGATGCTGCCGGAGCAGGAGCGCCGGAAACGCGTTTTTCCTCTGACCGACAGCTGGCGGCATATTCAAAAAGATGCCCGGTACCTGTTGCAGGAGCTGGAGCCGAATCTGAACCAGCGTCGGCGAGAACTGGAGGAGAAACTGGCCCGCTTTGTTCGGGGAGCGCCCGCTCTTGATACATCCGATCAGCTTTTCACCAGAATGTTGAACAGAGGCAAAACGGGATCGCCATGAGCGAGGAGAACGTTTCCGCATTCGGCTGGAACGAACTGGAATTTTTGAGCTGGAAGGAATTCCGGAGCATGGCTCCGGCCATTATAACTCTGGAAATCAACCGCATTGGCCGGTTGCTGGATACCTATTCTCCGGAACTAAAGGTGCACAATGCCCTGGTAAAAGGGCGGTATGAAATGAAGCAGTTTGTGGAAAAGCTGGAACGAGTGGAAGGCCCTCCTCTCCCCCCGGATTTCGCGGCCCATTTGCAGGCGGCCATCCTGGCGCTCTCCTTCAGCGCCCACCATCTGCCGGAAACATTCCAGCAGGAACTGGCCTACATTCTGGATCGGCTGAATTATATTTTCCGGCGAATCGATCTGATCTATTAGTCCCACACTTTGGGTTTGAAGCCCTCAGAGTTTTTCACCTCCATAATTTTCCTCCCGACTCCCAGTACCAAAAACCCCCTCCGCTGGGCATATTTTAGCTGCGCTTCGGAAATATCCAGCGCGGCCAATATCCCGATGAGCTTTTTCCCTGAAAATTCTGGAAAGGTTTCTCGAAAAACCGGGATCATTTTCTCAAACTCTCTTACGTCCCGGTCGCGAAGCGTGGTTTTGGTACTGGTCAGAAATACGTACTCCCCGGCGACCGTGATCACATCAAACTCGTGCCATTCCCCTTTTTGATCCCGCCGGCGGCGATTGACCATGTGATCCTCCGATTCCAGGCCGAAGTATTCCTGAATAACTCGGGGGATGCTGGGAGCTACAAAACTTTCGGTAAGCACTCCCTGTTTGTTGGCAATCCTCCCCAATTCCCGGTGAAACTCTTCCATCTTCTGATCGGATTTCTCCCGGGCGGCCTGCATCTCCTCCCGAAACTGCCTCATCTCCTGATCGGCTCTTTCCCGGGCGGCGCGCATCTCCTCCTTGAAAGCCTGCATCTCCTCCCGAAACTGTTTCATCTCCTGATCGGCTCTCTCCCGGGCGGCGCGCATCTCTTCTTTAAAGGCGTGCATTTCCTGGCGCATTTCCTCTTTGAACGCGCGCATTTCCTGCTTTAAGAGCG
>CAYQGB010000226.1:0-2195 GCA_964416895.1 uncultured Calditrichaceae bacterium | reverse complement strand
GTGATGCGTGACTTTTTTTCACGTTTTACGTTTCACGCATCACGAGGAATGGCGATAACCATAGAAGTCTGAACCATCCACACACCATAGACCCTCTGAACGAATCCTCCTATCCCGTCCGCTCCCACTCCACGCAGGCAAAGGCGTTGTGATTGTGGATGCTCTCGTAGTTTTCCGCCACCACCCGGAACCATACCACCCGTTCGTCGGCCATCAGTCGCTGGGCCACATTACGCACGATGTCCTCCACAAACGCGGGATGGTCGTAGGCCTGCATGGTGACATACCGCTCATCGGGGCGCTTGAGCAGGGCATACACCGGCGCAGAAGCCGAGGCTTCGGCAATCTCCACCACCTCCTCGATCCACATCATCTCCGGCTTTCCCTCCCGCTCGCATTTGACCTCAATGGTCACCTCCCCCCGCTGGTTATGCGCCCCGTAGTCGCTAATCTCCTTGCTGCACGGGCACAGGCTGGTTACCGGCACCTTCACCCGGAGAACAAATTCATCTTTTCCCTCCCGATTGGTCTTGCCGATAAAGCTGCATTGGTAATCCATCAGGGCGGTGGCGCCGGTAACCGGTGCGGCGCGCTCGATGAAATAAGGAAACGTCAGCTCCACATAAGCGCTTTCCGCATCCAGGCGTTTTTTTAACTTATGCACGATCTCGGGGAGGGTCCACATGGTCATGTCGCCGTGGTGCTCGTTGAGAATTTCCACGAATCGGCTCATGTGGGTGCCCTTAAAATGATGGGGCAGATTCACCGCCATGCGCACGCTGGCCACGCTGTGCTGCTTTCCCTTCGCCCGATCCAGAATGGTAATGGGATAACGGAGGTGATTTACCCCTACCTGATGGATCGGGATACCCCGTTCGTCTCGCCGGTTCTGCACATCTTCCATAGAAATAGGATCGCTTTTTTCCGAACTCGATTTTTTCATGGGGATTTTCCCTGTCATAGCTCCTTGCCTGCGCGGGGATACCTCTCCCACAAACATTAACAGGCCGAAGTTTGCCCCACTGCGGCGGAGATGCTTGCTGTACACGAAAATCGACAGGCAGGGATGCCTGTTCTACTCTTCCCCGCGATAAACGCACCCGGCGGTGCAGGTTTCGTGCAGTTCGATTTTGCTCAGGCCGGGCAGTTGAGGCTTCAGCCGTTCCCAGATCCACCGGGCGATGTTTTCGCTGGTGGGATTTTCCAGCCCCTCAATCTCGTTCAGGAAATGATGATCCAGTTGCCGATGCAGGGGTGTAAACGCCCGCTTGAGATCGGCAAAATCCATCACCCAGCCGCTTTCCTCGCCCACCGGCCCCTGCACATAAATCCGCACCCGAAACGAGTGTCCGTGCAACCGCCGGCACTTGTGCCCCTCGGGAACATGGGGCAGATAGTGGGCCGCTTCAAACGTAAATTCCTTGAATATTTCCATCGTTCTCCGGCACAATTTTTAATCCATTCCGGCTACCACTCACCACTCACCACTCACCAATCACCATTCACCATTCACCAATCACCAATCACCAACTCTTCAGGGAATCCCTAACAACTTGTGGGTTTGCAAACTCAATCGCCACCGGGGATGGGCCAGGCAGTATTCCATCGCCAGACGGGTATTGCGCTCCCGCTCCGGGCCATCCATCGGTTGCAGGAAAAAGTATCGGAAAGCAAGATGCTCAAACCGCTCCGGTTCTGCACCTTCCTGAGGATAGACCAGCTTCAGTTCGTCTCCCCGGGTGAGCTTCAGGGGAGCACCGGCCTTGGGGCTGACGCAAATCCAGTCGATGCCCTCCGGAGGCAGCAGGGTACCGTTGGTCTCCACGGCGATTTCAAATCCCCGGTCGTGCAACGCCTTTACCAGCGCCGAATCCAGTTGCAACAGCGGCTCTCCCCCGGTGCACACCACAAAGGGACGCCCTGTTCCGTTCGGGGAAGGCCAGCGCTTCCGGATGGCCTCGGCCAGCGCCTCCGCCGTGGGAAATTTCCCGCCCCCGGGGCCATCGGTGCCCACAAAATCCGTATCGCAAAACCGGCAGATGGCCGTCTCCCGATCCTCCTCCCGGCCGCTCCACAGATTGCATCCGGCAAAGCGGCAAAACACCGCCGGGCGACCGGTCTGCGCCCCTTCTCCCTGAAGGGTATAGTAGATTTCTTTAACCGTGTAAGCCATAGTTTATCGCCAGTACATAAAG
>CAYQGB010000225.1:0-6960 GCA_964416895.1 uncultured Calditrichaceae bacterium | reverse complement strand
GAGAGGCGACGGTTGCGCAGCACCACTACATACACTCCCGAGGATACCGGCTGACCGGCCTCGCCGGTGCCGTCCCATTCCACCTCATACACTCCCCCACTCAGGGTGCCATCAAACAACGTTTTCACCACCTGCCCGGTGGTGGTAAAAACCTGCAGAAGGATGGTGCGATCTTCGGCTTCGGCGGAAGGCACTTCAAAGGGGATGGTCGTTTCCGGATTGAACGGATTGGGATAGTTGGGGCGTACCCGGAACACCTTTGCCACGGCATCCCGCTGGCGAAAATCCACTTCGCCGACGGTTACGGTGAGAATGTTTTCGTGATAGGTAATCCGCCCGTTAAAATCCCGGTCGGCCAGCCGGTAGTGATAGGTTTCCCCTTCAATCACCTGCCGGTCGATGTATTCGTATTCGGTGCGATGGGTGGTGGTTCCCTGGCCGGGAATCTCGGCGATGCGGATAAAGTCTTCCCCATCCCGGCGGCGATCAATCAGGAACGCCTCGTTGTCGATTTCGCTTTCGGTGACCCAGCGGAGCACCACCGCGCCGTCTTCCACTTCGGCGGTAAACGAGGTAAGGGTTACCGGCAGGGGCACATCGGAGCTGGTAAGTCGGGCCACCCCGAAATCGAAATTGGCGCCGTTGAAAGCGAATCCGGCGGCCACGTCTTTCCCATCCGGTTGCAATGCCAGGGCATACGCTTCGTCGAATCCCAGGCCGAAATCCGCCAGTGTCGCTCCTCCAGTTCCAAAGGTAGCATCCAGGGTACCGTCGCTGTTATACCGGGCAAAGCCAAAATCGTTATTGGTACCGCTAAAGATGTAGCCGGCCACCAGAATTTTTCCGCTGATGGCTATCTGCACATCCCGGCCTTCACTGGAACCGCTGGCAAATCCGGTGACCACTTTCCCTCCGGTGCCGAAGGTGGGATCCAGGGCACCGGTGGTAGTATATCGGGCCAGGGCAAATTTGAAGTCGATATTGTTGTCGATATACCCGGCAGCCACGATTTTGCCATCCTGTTGCACCGCCAGGGCGTTGATGAAATCATCCAGCACATCGATGGGGGTGAGCACCTTGCCCCCGGTACCGAAGGTAGCATCCAGACTGCCGGAAGGGGTAAACCGGGCCAGGGCAAAATCCAGATCGAGTGGGCCATCCGCATAGCCTCCGGCCAGAATGTTGCCGTCGGCCTGTACCGTCACAGAAGTGAACACGTCGTCGCCGGTGCCAAAGGTGGTCGTTACCACACCCCCGGTACCAAAAGAACCGTCCAGCAAACCGTTGCTATTGTAGCGCGCCAGAATGGCATCCCGCAGGAAAGTTGAGGGATTTTCCGAAAATCCCGCTACCAGTATTTTCCCATCGGACTGGAGCTCCACCGACAGGATTTCATCATCGCCGCCGATGTCGGTGATCACCAGACCGTTGGCGCCGAAACCGGTGTCGAGGGTTCCATCGCTGTTGTATCGGGCCAGGGCGAAATCGATGCCTCCGGTTTCATTGGTGGCAAACCCCGCCGCGATAATTTTGCCATCCGGTTGCAAGGCTCCGGCAAAGGCTCTATCGTGGCTAATGCCAAAATCGGTGGTCACTTTCCCGCTGGTTCCAAAGGTCAAATCCCGGGGGCCGAGGCTGGTATATCTCACCACCCCAAAATCGAAAACCGATCCGCTCTGAGCAAACCCGACCACCACCAGCATACCGTCCGGCTGTACCATAATCGCCCGACCCTGATCGAAATTTCCGCTAAAATCGGTGGATACCAGACCGTTTCGCCCAAAGGTAATATCCAGTTGACCATCCTGGGCCGATGCCATTCCCCCCATCATTGCGGCACAAAAAGCGGCGATTCCCAGCAACATCCCCATTCGTCGCCACCTGCCCCGCCCAAAGCGGGGATATCGTAATCTATTCATGGCCTCCTTCCTGGAGTGTAGTTCATCCCCAATGTTCAGAGATGCTGAGTATTGCTAACCGTGAAGAGGATTCGACGGAGAATATCTTGTATATAAAGCGGTGAATGTGCTCAACAACCAGATTTAGGTATTCCCGATAAATTTTCGTAATTTAATGTTGTGGCAGGTTAAGCGGGAAACGTATCAAGGAACGGTCACAAGGCACAGGCGGTTTTGCCCTGAGGAACCAAAGTTTCTCATTTGAATTTTTTAATGATAGCCAATTTATGAAAAAAACTAAATTTGAAAAAGGAAATCTTTTCAAATTTCTACATTTTCTGAAATTTCTCATTAACCCCCAACTGTAATTGGGGGAAATAGCCAACCTACTTCAGGGGACACCGTTAAAACGGTTTCCAAACCCAAAAACCGATGAACCATAAACAGGGGAACGGCAAACCATGCGGGGGTGGATTCAGGCGATATTTATAAGCGGTGGTTTGCTATGGTTGGTGGGCCTGCTGGCCACCTGTCAGGTGCAAAACTCGGTAAAATCGCCTTATCAGGTGCTGCGGGAGCGCATGGTGCGAGAGCAGATCGAGGCCCGGGGTATCCACGATCCCCGGGTGCTCAAAGCCATGCGCAAGGTGGAGCGGCACAAGTTTGTACCGGAGGAGTATCGAGACCTGGCCTATGAAGATCATCCTCTCCCCATCGGTGAAGGGCAAACCATCTCTCAACCGTACATCGTCGCGCTGATGACCGAACTGTTGGAACTGGATGAGCACGATCGGGTGCTGGAAGTGGGCACCGGTTCCGGGTATCAGGCAGCGGTGCTGGCGGAAATCTGTGACAGCGTGTACACCATCGAAATTATCGAATCCCTGGGAAGGCGCGCCGAGGCTTTGCTGAAAGAACTGGGCTACACGAACGTGAAGGTCAAAATCGGAGACGGATACAAAGGCTGGCCGGAACATGCCCCCTTTGATGGCATCATCGTCACCTGCGCCCCCACCCATATCCCGCCGCCACTACAGGAGCAACTGGCCGAAGGGGGGCGGATGGTTATCCCCGTGGGAGAGCGGTTTACCCAGGAACTGGTGCTCCTGCGAAAAGAGAACGGCAAGATCATCCAGCGAGAGGTTATTCCGGTGCGGTTTGTGCCCATGCTGAAGGAGGGGGGCGGAGAGTGGTAATTTGCCACTGTGGTGAACTCCACCGATCCAAGGAAGTGATTAGCGTAGTGCGTAACCGGCTGCACCAGAATACGCAATACGAAATACGCATTCCGGGGAACAATAGATGAAGCGTCAAAAGCGAAAAGCCTGCGAGGCCGCGATTTGAGAAAAATAGTGATGATATACGGCGGCCTGCTGGCCTTGCTGGTGCTACTTCTGCGCGTTCTGGAATACCGGTATTACGTCCGGGAGCTATCCATAGAGATATATGTGGGGTTGGTAGCCATACTGTTCACCGCTCTGGGATTGTGGGGAGGCACTCGACTCTTCGCTTGGGGCCGGCAACCGGAACAGGCTCTTCTACCCACACAGGAACCTCTCCTGGATGAAACGAAACTGAAAGCCTATGGCATCAGCAATCGAGAACTGGAGGTGTTGCAACTAATGGCCGCAGGGCTGTCGAATCAGGAGATTGCCGATAGGCTCTTTGTGTCCCTCCACACCGTGAAAACCCACTGTTCCAACCTCTATGCCAAGTTAGGGGTAAAACGCCGCACCCAGGCCATTCGGAAGGCCAGGGAAATCAGCGCCCGATCATAGAGGTATTCATCCTGATAGTTTCTTTCTCCTTCTTCATTCTACCTACCGATATATTGACCTCCTCGCCTCACCTCATACTTTAGCATGAATTCCACAAAATGGTTCTTTCGGGTGATTTATTGCCAGCCTGTTTTGTGTATATTGGGGCATCAACTCACAGAAGTGGTTTTGTTCACCGGAAAAGCATAAAGGAGAACAATATGCGCAGAATCGTGTGGCTGTTCGGAGGCATCGGCGGCGGGGTACTGGTTTTGATGATGTTCCTGACCATGCCCCTATCCGGGGGTCCCATTGATTTTGACACCGCGGAATGGTTGGGCTATTTATCCATGATCGTAGCTCTATCGGTGATTTTCGTGGGGATCAAATCCTACCGGGATAAGGTGCTCGGTGGGCAAATCAGTTTCGGCAAGGGGGTTCAGGTGGGGCTGCTGATTACCCTGGTGGCCTCGGCCATCTATGTGCTGGGGTGGTTGATTTACTTGAATACCGTCGGGGGCAACTTCATGGACGCCTATCATCAACACAGCGTGGAAAAGCTTCAACACAGTGGCCTATCACCGGCGGAGTTTCAGGAAAAGCTGGCGGAAATGGAGAAATTCCGGGAACTCTATCGAAATCCGCTGGTTCAGATCGGAGTCACCTTTCTGGAAATTTTTCCCGTCGGGCTGATTATTACCCTGATCAGCGCGGCGATTTTGCGAAAGAAACCCGCCATCCAAACCTTGAAGAAGCACTAAGCAGCAAGGTGCTTATCCCCACTACAGAAGTACCCGGTCAGGAAGAATTTGCCTGGGCCGCCGATCCGGAAGGGAACATGTTCGGACTGTGGAAGCCGCAGGCCGGATAGGGATTTGCTCGCGGGTCGTTCCATTTGGTCGCCGGGGTAACCGACGAACCTTATTTGGGCCGATTGGTCACAGAAAGGCAAGTTTACCTTTGATCGAGAACTGCTCACCCCACGGAGGAAAAGCGCCGGAAGCTCACCGTACACGAACTGCTACACCTGCGTTTTCCCGATCACGGTACTTCAGCACCCGCTCCGGCGCTATCTCGATTGTCCTCCGGGAAAAAGAATAGTTCGGGGTTGATCCGCTTGAGCGGCGGCTCACCCCTTTTGCATCAATTCGGCCAGATACTGCTCCCCGGCTTCGGTAACTTTGTAAAACGTCAACCGGCCTTCTTTCCCCACATCTACAATTTTCCCACCTTTTAACATCTGCGCCAGCGAAGCGGAGGGATTGGTCAGCTTTACCCCGCGCTGCTGAAGGATTTCACCGGCATTCTTGCTGCTAAAGGTTTTTTCTTTGGTGGTCATCTGGAGGAAATAGCCGGTGACCAGCAGGCTATCCGGCTGGGAGATTTTCTCGGGGAACTGAGCACGCCAGGCATCAAAATTATCGGGAACCGTGAGGGTGCCTTTGGCCGGTTTGGCGGCTTTGGCGGCTTTAGCCGGTTTGGCAGCTTTGGCTTCTTCCTTGGCCGCTGCCGGGGGTCGACCGCGCCGGGCTTTGGGAGCCTCCACTTCCGCAGCAGCCGGAGCTTTTTTGACCGGGGCGGCAGGGGCGGCGCCATCCAGTTGAGAGCGCAAGTTCGTGATCAGATTGGGCAATTTACGCAGTTGTTTTTCCACAAATTCCTGCGATCCCTCAATCTCAAACTCCGCCGTCGCTAAATTGATCTTGATGCGTGTTTGAACAGCCATCGTTCTACTCTCCTTACGTTTTTGTTAGTACCAACAACTATCATCTAATTAGCATCCATATTTTACGCATAATAATATACTGTAGCAAGCTCTTATTTTTAAAGAAAATTCGATTCCAATGTGTATACCAACTAAGTTTACTATTCCATGAAAATTGATAAATAGTTGAGGTTTCTATCGACGGAACAACAGCCATACTTGAGCAAGTTATTCATTCAAAACCCTCTGGTTTCCGTTATCCCGAGCAAAAATCTCCACCGAATTTTTGCCGTCGGTCACGATCCAACCGGTAAATAGTAATTAACTATGTTTTTTGAAGTTATGTTCTATAATAACCGATGAAACAGGCCCACTAAACGGCGAATTTCCGGCAGGCTTCCCAACGTAACCGCTTCGTTCTACCGGAGGAGGATGAGATGCAAATCGGGACAATTTTCCGTACTATCGCCCCTTTAAGAAAATTATTGCTCTATGGACTCGTGCTGTTCCCGGCATTGTCGGGTAAAGTAGATAGCGCCCTGGCGCAGAGTTGCACGCCCACCGTCGTTGTCGCCCGGGGGAATGCATGGAAATATTTTGATACCGGAACCGACCCCGGCGCCGGATGGCAGGATTCTACATTTAATGATGCCGCCTGGCCTTTGGGAAATGCCATGCTGGGCTTTGGTGAACCGTATATCAAAACCCAGGTTTCAGCAGGTCACATGGCCTATTATTTCCGCACCACCTTTAGCCTGACTGTGGATCCGGTGACCATCGGTGAACTCACTCTCCTGGCCAATTACGATGACGGGATGGTCGTATACCTCAACGGGCAGGAAGTTTCGCGTCAATATATGCCCGGTGGTACTATTACGTACACAACCCCTGCGCTGGTAAGCCATGAAAGCGGTGCGTACGAAATTATTGACCTGAGCGCCCATACAAACAAGCTGGTACAGGGTACCAATTATCTGGCCGTAGAGGTACATCAAATCGATTTGAATAGCACCGATCTGGCCATGGATGTAGAGTTGCGGTATCGGCAGGCCACCGGCACGCCCTGCGTAACCCGCGGGCCATATCTGCAAAGCGGCGCTTACAATCGCATCGTCATCCGCTGGCGTACCGACACGGCCACCGATAGCCGGGTGCGCTATGGCACCGATCCGAACAATCTCCACCAGATTGCCGACGATGCTACCGTTACTACAGAGCATGAAATTACGCTCACCGGATTAACGCCTTCCACCCGATATTACTATTCCGTGGGAAGTTCAGCCACAGTACTTTCCGGTGGTGCCGATCATTTTTTTATTACTGCGCCGCTCCCCGGTACGCGCAAGAAAATCCGGCTCTGGGTGTTGGGAGATTCCGGCACCGGAAATAAAGATGTTCAGGATTTGCGAGATTCCTATCTGGCATATACCGATACGGTGCATACCGATCTGTTTGTAATGTTAGGAGACAACGCCTATAAAAACGGCTCCGATGATGAATATCAGGTTGCGCTATTTGAAATGTTTCCCACACTGCTTCGACAAACAGTGTTATGGCCGGCTTTTGGGAACCATGATGCCGGGAATGCTTCTTCGACTAC
>CAYQGB010000224.1:0-6994 GCA_964416895.1 uncultured Calditrichaceae bacterium | reverse complement strand
GAGCGGTCTGTTGGATGCCTTCGAGATCGCATATGTTCGGGTCAGGGAAATATTCTATAAATCTTCGGTTCTCCGATTCCCCGTTTCATCAGACCAGATCTTACACATTCTCGTTTCCCCAATGTCGCGCAATCGCACGCACCATGCCCATAAGCTAATCCACCCGGGCGCGGATATTTCCGTCAACTCCTTCAATCCGGATTAACTCCGTGGTAATCGATCCCACCGGCACTTTGGAGGTCATCTTTACCGGGATCTTGCGCTCGTCATCGGTGAGCCAGATCCACAATTCCCCCTTATGTTTGAATATTCCCTCTCCTTTCAAACGGGGGGAGACCATCACGCAATCAAAGGTGCCGGCTTTCACTTTCACCCGCTCTTTCTTTTGAATGATTACCTGAAGATTATACACCTTCTTGTTGTCGTGATTGCTCATATAGATCGGCTCTCCCACCCGCAGCTCCTGGGTACGTACATAATAGAAAGCGCCTAGCACATCCAGCACATACAGGGGAATTTCCAGTTCAAATTCTTCCTTTCGTTTGATGCGCAGGGGTTCATCGCTGTGATACCGAATGGCCGTAACATAGGCCACTCCCCGCCACTGGTCATATTCCGCCAGCAGGTCGAACTTGTACCCCCCTTCCCGGAGGCGCTTGTAAAATTTCCAGGAAAACAGCCCTCGAACATCCATGTAGGATTCCACCGAATCCCGCACCTTATAAAAAGTATCGAAGAATTTGGCCGATCGGGCGGTAGAGAGAATGCGGTAGGCGGGGATGCTGTCGTGCACCATCACCACTTCCTTCACTTCCATGGTCGCCCGCCCGGCGGTGATGAATCCGTAGCGAATCCGGAAGATCAACCGCTCTCCCACATCAAAGGCATGGTTGGGAATCACCCGATCCGGGTGATACAGGATTCGGTCCTCTGCTACCCGCCCGGCGGTGGAATCCAGAGCCAGGGTATCCTCCGCTTCATAGAGAACCGGGGGGCGAATCCGCACCGAATCCGGCAGAGCCAGGGAATCCGCTGCGGCGGTATCCCGAGCCGCCATCGACAGACTATCCTTGTTCAGGGAATCGGGGGGAGGTTGATGTTGAGACCATCCCTCGATGGTCAGCGTCAGCATCATTGTCAGAAACAGGGAGAGAAAAAATCCCCGTTCAAGGCCAGGAGCATATCTGGCAACCATTCGTCGAGGCATACCGTTCACCCGCTATCCTTCAGTCTATCCTTTGGTATTTTCTGGAATTGAGCGGAAATATAACACTATCGGGCGGGGAAAGAGATTCAAAAGATATTTTGTGAGAATTGCGTATTGCGTAATGCGTATTGCGTAATGGATCGGCTACACAATACGAAATACGCAATACGCATCTTCAGGCTTTATTTCGGTAGGTGCCGCATGGAGGAGTTTCTGCAAAATTCTCAGATGTAATACATGGCACGCTATCGGGCGAGCAGATGGCGGATTTTTTGCACCGCGGCTTTCAGGCGAGGATCCCGCTCCTGCTCCTCCTGAATCTTCTTGCAGGCATGAAGCACCGAGGCATGGTGCAGGTTGGAAAAGTGATACCCGATGGAGGCCAGGGATTCACCGGTAAGTTCCCGGGATAAATAGATTGCCACCTGCCGGGCGCGCACAATCCGTTTCTTCCGGGATACCCCCTGCAAAATATCCGCCGGTACTCCGAAGAATTGGGAGGTGGCATTGATAATATCGTCGATGGTCACCCGATGATAAGCCAGCGGCACCCCGTCCAGTTGGGAACTCCCGGGGCACATCTGGGCCACGATGTAGCGCACCTCGTTCAGGGTCATGGGCTTGCCCAGCAGGGACACCTGAGCGGCAATGCGGGTCATCACGGCCATCAAATGGTGGGCATTGCCGGACAGGTGCTCTGCCAGAAATTGCACGATCTTCTCCTCCAACTCCACCTCGTGGCGCTCCAGCTGGTGGCGGATGATCTTCTCCCGGGTGGGATGCTCGCAGGGGAGAATATCCACAATCAGCCCGTTTTGAAACAGGGCAATCAGGCGGGGATTCATCCGGGTGAGCGCCACCGGTGACCGGTCACAGGTGAGGAGTATCTGGCGCTTGCGTTTGAGCAGTTCCGAGAGCACAAACAACAGGTTTTCCTGAGTGCGCTCTTTTCCTTCCAGGCACTGGAGGTCGTCCAGCAAGAACAGATCTGCAGCTAACAGGCGAGCCAGGAACCGGTCCATCTGATTGCTCTGCAGAGCATGGACATACTCCCGCATAAACCGATCCGCCGACATGATCACCCCCTTCATCCCGGGATGATGCCGCCGAACGTGCTGTTCCACGGCATACAGGAGGTGGGTTTTCCCGGTACCGGCCGGCCCGTGGATGAACAGCGGATTGTAGGGATTGCTTCGGGGATGTTGGGCCACGTGTTCGGCCACTTTTCGGGCCAGGCGGTTCTCTTCCCCCACAAAAAAATTGTCGAACCCAAATTCGTGATCAACATCACATTGCCGCTCTTCGGTCTCGGCGGTGATCGGGGGAGTAGCCGGGACTTCTTCGGCCGGGTCCATTGCGCCGGCGGGGGGAATTTCCACCCGCTCTTCCCGGGACGGAGCGATCAGGAATTCCACGGTGGCACCGGCTCCGAACACGTCGGCTACTACCCGGCGCAGCAGATCACCGTAATGGGAATCGATCCAATCGAAAAAGAATTGTGAGGGTACCCGCAACAGCAGGATGTCGTTGATAAAGGAGACCGGGATGATCGGATCAAACCAGGTCTGAAAACTTTGAACCGGAATCTCCTGCCGAATCCGCGTCAAGCAGGCCTTCCATTTATCCTGAACTCTCCTTCCCTGAGAATGTGAAGGCACTTCCCCCGTCGATGCGGAAGTCTCCACACCTGTTCGCATCGCCTGTACCTGGCTCATCCTGAGCTCCGTCCCGTCTTCAAGCGTATGAGGTTTATTGGTAAAAACATCAATGTCGTTGGTACAAAAGGTGGTGACACCATAGCCACACAGAAGCGCCTCAATTATAAATTCTCCCCCCCAAAAAACCAAACCGGTTGGGCAAAAAAATGACAACTTTTTTGGGAGATTTTTTTCGGCCTTTTTCAGCAGGGTTACGGTTCAATTTCAGCGGGCCATTTCGTGAAAAACGGGGAAGTTTCACGTAAAACAGGAATCTTTCCTTCGATTAATCAAGGACTTAACCGTAAATTTACCGGAGCGGTGAAAAAATTGCGTAGGGTTTGACTTTCGAGGTTTTGGCTTATAAATTTATAGGCTTTGTCGTATCTAAACCCGAGGAGAAGACGATGGCGAAGGTATGTGAGATTTGCGGAAAGAAGCCCATGTTCGGCCACAATGTAAGTCACGCAAATAACAAGACCTTACGGCGATTTAATCCCAACCTGCAAAAGGTGCGGGCGGTGGTCAATGGAGTGACCAAACGGATTCGGGTGTGCACCCGGTGCCTGCAAGCCGGAAAAGTTCAAAAGGCGGTTCGGTAAGTTGATCAAACCCGGGTAGCCGGAGGAAAGAACTCCGGGAGGGCAGGGCACTCAGAGGGTTCCCCTTTCCGGAGACTCGATTGACCGGCTCCCGATCGGGCACATCGCCCGGCTCCCATTACGCCTGATCCCGACAATCCCCCTGCATTGTTTGTTATCTTCTCCGAACCGGAGAGGCCCCGATACCACTCCCAAAAGTTCCAGAAGGAAAGCCTATCGGGTGGATATTTGCCTGTGGGAAGGCGTCCACAAAAAAGCTCCTCATAATTGCAATGGGGAGCTTTTTTTAGGTCTGTTTCTAACGGTTGTTAACGAGCATTATTCGTACTCCACAAAGTAGTAATTGGGGTGCAGGGTATAATCCCCAAATCCGGTGCGATCAATAAACAGGAAGACTTTATTCAGGCCATAATATCGCCACACTTCGTAGGGGTAAGTTTCCGCTTCAAAGGGGTGGCGCTCAATGTCGTCGGGCTGTCCGAATTTGATATAAATTCGCCCCCGGTCGGTGAGCCACCCGCTGATCCCGGTGGCGGAGAAATTTTCGTTGGCAAATTTGACCCGCCGGTAATACTCTTCTAACAGTTCATTGGCCTCCGTGTCCGGGTTGGGATCCTGCCGGGCCCAGAAGCGCTGGAAAAACCGCCGTTTTTCGTCGTAGGGGCGTTTCAGAAAATATTTCACCGAATCGTCATCGGCGATGTACTTCAACTGCCGGATGGCCAGATCCAGTTCTTCCTCGGTGTTGGGCACGTATCGCCAGTAAAAGCGGAACGGCGCCCGCTGGCGGTACCGATGCTCGCCCTGAGCAACGGAAACCTCCAGAAAATACTGGCTGCGATTCAGATAGTACCGATTCAGGCGAACGAAATGGCGCATGTAGGGAGAATCCGGGGAAGAGAAATACCGATTGCGCTGTACCACCACTCCCCGATCGTCGGTCACGGCATATTCAATTTCCAGATCCTCATCGGAGGAGAAATTGTAGGTGGTAAAATAGGCGTACACAAATTTGCCATCGGTGGAGAAGCTGTTGGTCAGTTCGGGAACGAAATCCACAATCCTGCCGGTGGAATCCGCTTTATACTGACTGAAAAAGAGGATGCCGCTGACCCGAAAGAGATCACCGGTTTCCTCAGGCGTGGAAACCCGGAAGGAAGTGCTGTGGCTGATCTGCTTGCCGCTGTTGCGATCCAGCAAGGTTACCGTTCCCTTGTATTCCCCCGGCTCAATGGGAAGTTCTGTGGAGATCGTGTTGGGAATATCTCTGGCGTTGGTGGCTTCAAAATCCTGTACCACGATCCGCTTTTTCAGAGTTCGGTTGAAGGCGTAGTCGGTCTTCTTGTTCATCAGATAGATTTCGATCTGCACGTCGGCGAAATAGCCGCTATCGGTCTTCACGAAGGTGAGATTGTCGTTCAGGGTCTGCACATAAATACGCACCATTTGCTGCCCATTGTCCCGGGAGAAAGTGGTAAAGATTTTGGAATCAAAATAGGGCAGGCCCACGCGGCTATATTCCTGTCCCCAGGCAACAAAATACAAAAGGGCGACCCAAAGCAACGCCCCAATAAGCTTTGTGTGTGGATTCATTTCAGGACTCTCCCAATTTAGCATACAGTTCATACTCGGAGGCGTCCACGACACTCGCCTCCACGAATTCCCCCACCCGGATGGGCCGGTGCACCGACTCGATGATCACCTCGTTGTCGATCTCCGGGGAATCCCCCGCGGTGCGCCCCACCGCCGTCATGGTTTGCCAGTCCACCTCATCCAGCAACACCCGGAGGGTCTCCCCCACCCGGGCCTGATTTTTCTGCCATGAAATGTGTTGTTGAATTTCCATCAACTCGGCATACCGTGCTTCTTTAATATCCGGATCGAGATCCTCCAGGGCATGCGCCGGAGTGTTCTCTTCGTGAGAATAGGTAAATACCCCCAGTCGATCAAACTGAAATTCCTGCACAAAATCTTTTAACGCAGCGAAATCGGCTTCTGTTTCCCCGGGATGCCCCACGATGAGGGTGGTTCTCAGGGTTACTCCGGGGATTTTCTGTCGGGCCTGTTCAAAAATCTGTCGAATGCGCCGGGAATTTCCTCCGCGTTTCATAATCGCCAGCATTCGATCGGTAATGTGCTGCACCGGCATATCCAGATAGGGTACCACTTTCTCGCTTTCGGCCAGGTAGTCGATCAGGGCATCCGGAACCGTGGTGGGATACAGGTAGTGCAGTCGAATCCATTCAATGCCGGAAATGCGTTCCAGTTCTTGCAGCAACGGGAGCAGTTTTTGTTCCCTGTACAGATCCAGCCCATAGAAGGTAGTGTCCTGAGAGATTAAAATCAACTCTTTGACGCCCCGGTCGGCCAGCAGGCGGGCTTCTTCAGTCAGTTCGGGCAAAGGGCGGCTCCGATGACGGCCTCGCATCAGGGGAATGGCGCAGAACGCGCAGATGTGATTACAGCCCTCGGCGATCTTGAGGTAGGCGTAATGCCCCGGCGTGGACAGGGTGCGCCGCTCATAAAGATGATCCGGCGCAGAGGGTTGATCGTATTCCAGAAATTTCAAAATATTGGCGTAATCCTCGGTGCCAAAGAAGGCATCCACCAGGGGAAGCTCCCGGCGCAGTTCCCGGGCATATCGCTGCGACAGACAGCCGCATACCAGCACTTTTTTGGACGGATCGGCCTTCTTCAGTTGCTCCGCTTCCAGAATGGCCTGGATCGATTCCTCCTTCGCCGGTTGAATGAACCCGCAGGTGTTGATGATAATGACCTCGGCATCTTCCGGATCATCCACCAGTTCCGCCCGATGCGCCTGAAGTTGCCCCATCAGAATCTCCGAATCGTACAGGTTCTTGGAACACCCCAGGGTGGTGATATGGATGCGCCGGGTGGAAACCGTGGCTCTGCCCGGCGTTTCGGGAGCGGTTATGGGTATCGTTTCGTTTTTCCTGTCGCTCATAGGTCTCCGTTGAGATAATTTTTTCCCGGGCTACCGGCTTGCGGCTCCCGGCGTTTGGGCATCTTTTTCCCGGAGATAAATCACCGGGTTATTTTTCTTTATGAGAGCGTTCGGGAACTTCCTGTTGTTATTCAATCGCTTCTTAAAGATACCACCCTCACCCATCCCCACCCCGGCCCTCCCCTTCCCTCTCCCGCAGCTGCGGGAGAGGGAAGGGGAGGGTACCCCGCCTCGGCGGGGTGAACCTTAGCAGATTTAGTGAACAGATGACCACCATCTCGTTCACATCCCGAAGCGTCGGGATGGGAACGAGGTAAGGCGCGAAACTCCGTTTCGAGAGGCACAAAAATATAGCCTGATTACCATAAATTTAGCCATGTGAAACGGAGTTTCCCGTATTCTTGCGTTCCAAAACAGAGTTTTGGAACGAGAGGAATAGTTACGAATGCTGAATAGTAACGTTTTCGCTGTCAGGTGATGGCGCATCCGGGTACCTCACCCCGCCTCCGGTTCTCCCAACAGC
>CAYQGB010000223.1:0-7040 GCA_964416895.1 uncultured Calditrichaceae bacterium | reverse complement strand
GGAATTTACGTATTCAACCGGCGCTCACCCATCCCACTCATCCCTGGGGTAATATGTATCAAACCGGTCTCATCAACCGGGTAAATACTACCGATAGTACGGTCGTCTGGATAACGTTGGATCATCCCAAATTTTTCTACACTATCAAGAAGAAACCAAATAAACTTTTGAATCATCTTTGGAAAGGGCTTGCGTCCACAAATACATCCTTGCTTCCCAAACAATTATTCGTTACCGGTTCCCAATGAAGGGAAAAGTTACCATTGAGATTTTTAATATATTGAGGCAGCGTATCCGCACTTTAGTTCATCGTTTTCATCAGACGGGCGCATACAAAGTTGAATGGGACGGCAATGATAACCGGGGAATTCCGGTAGCCAGCGGGGTGTATATTTACCGGATTCATGTGCGCTCCCCTCAGGAAACCTTTGTTAAGGCCAGAAAAATGATATTGTTAAAGTGAACAAATCAGCAGAGTTTTTTATAGCCTATTAGATTGCCCTGGCTACAATTCCCCCAATCCGTTCAACCGCATAACTACGGAGGTATTTCTATGGCAATCCCCATCACAGTTACGGTGAACGGCAAGACGTATCACCACGAGGTGGATTCGCGGCTGCTGCTGGTGCAGTACCTGCGGGAGGTGCTGCAATTGACCGGCACCCACGTGGGCTGCGATACCAGCAGTTGCGGCGCATGCACCGTGGTGGTGAACGGCAAAGCCGTTAAGTCCTGTACCCTGCTGGCCGCTCAGGCGGATGGAGCGGAAATCCTGACCATCGAAGGATTAAGTCAAAACGGCGAGCTGCACCCGTTGCAGGAAGGCTTTCGGGAAGAGCACGGCCTGCAATGCGGCTTCTGCACCCCCGGCATGATCATGACCGCCTACGATCTGCTGCAACGCAATTCCGATCCTTCGGAAGAAGACATCCGCCACGCCCTGGAGGGCAACTATTGCCGGTGCACCGGCTACCAAAACATCGTCAAGGCCGTTCAATACGCAGCCAAAAAAATGAAATAGGAGGTCGGTATGGGTAACTATATTGGTAAATCCGTCAAGCGGGTGGAAGACAAGCGGTTCGTGACCGGCAGGGGGAGGTATACCGATGACATCGTGCTTCCCAATATAACCTACGCCTACATCATTCGCAGCCCTTACGCCCATGCCAGGATCAAAAAGATCGATGCCTCGCAGGCGCTGGCGACCCCGGGCGTGGTGGCCGTGTTCACCGGAGAGGACATCGCCAAAGCGGGGATCAACGGCGTGCCCTGCGGCTGGGCGGTGAATTTCAAGAACGGCGATCCCATGAAGGAGCCGCCCCATCCCCTGCTGGCGATAGATAAAGTGCGCTACGTGGGCGATGCCGTGGCGGTGGTGATTGCCGAGGATCGGGCAACCGCCAAAGATGCCGCCGAACTGGTAAACGTTGAATACGAAGAGTTGCCCGCCGTGGCCGACGCCGCCAAAGCCCTGGAAGAAGGCGCCCCTCTGGTGCATGACGACGTGCCCAACAATATCTGCTACGATTGGGAAATCGGCGACAAAGCGGCCACCGATGAGGCCTTCGCCAAAGCCGATCACGTGACCACCCTGGAAATCATCAATCAGCGGCTCATTCCCAACGCCATCGAGCCGCGCTGTGCCATCGGCGATTACAACCCCGCCACCGATAAATACACCCTTTACACCAGCTCTCAGAATCCCCATGTGATCCGCCTGTTGATGTGCGCCTTTGTGCTGGGCATTCCCGAACACAAAGTGCGGGTAGTCTCCCCCGACGTGGGCGGTGGCTTCGGGAGCAAAATTTTCCACTACATCGAAGAGGCTCTGGTAACCTGGTGCTCCCGGCAAATCGGTCGCCCGGTGAAGTGGACCGCCGAGCGCAGCGAAAGCTTTCTCACCGATGCCCACGGGCGGGATCATCACACCAAAGCGGAAATGGCTTTCGATAAGGACGGCAAAATTCTGGGGTTGCGGGTAAACACCATCGCCAACCTGGGAGCCTATCTGTCCACTTTTGCCCCCTGCGTGCCCACCTACCTGTACGGCACCTTGTTGCAGGGGTTGTATACCACCCCCGCCATCCACTGCGAGGTGACTGCGGTGTTCACCCACACCACCCCGGTGGATGCCTATCGCGGCGCCGGTCGCCCGGAGGCCACCTACCTGCTGGAACGGCTGATGGATACCGCCGCCCGGGAACTGAACATGGATCCCGCCGAACTGCGCCGGAAGAATTTCATTCCTCCCTTCGACGGGGTGAATCAACCCGGCTATCAAACCCAGGTGGCCTTGCAGTACGATAGCGGCAACTACGAAGGAGTGCTGAACAAAGCCCTGGAACTGATCGATTACGCCAACCTGCGCAAGGAACAGGAAGAAGCCCGCAAACAGGGGCGATATATCGGCATCGGCTTTTCCACCTACATTGAAGCCTGCGGGATTGCTCCTTCGGCGGTGGTTGGCGCATTGGGCGCCCGGGCGGGATTGTATGAATCCGCTCAGGTGCGGGTGCAGCCCACCGGCAAGGTGACCGTCTATGTCGGCTCTCACGCCCACGGGCAGGGGCACGAAACCACCTTCGCCCAGATCGTGGCCGATAAATTGGGGGTACCCCTGGAGGATGTGGAGGTAATCCACGGAGATACCGACGAGGTGCCCTTTGGGATGGGAACCTACGGCTCCCGCAGCCTGGCGGTGGGCGGCAGCGCCCTGATGAGAAGCCTGGAGAAGGTGATCGAAAAAGGCGCCAAAATTGCCGCTCACAAGCTGGAAGCCTCGGAGCAGGATCTGGAGTTTGCCAACGGCAAATGGACGGTGAAGGGCACCGATAAATCCATCGCCTTTGGAGATGTCGCCCTGACCGCCTATGTGCCCCACGATTACCCCGAAGGGGTGGAGCCGGGCCTGGAATTTTCCAGCTTCTACGATCCGGCCAATTTCACTTTCCCCTTCGGCGCCCACATCGCGGTGGTGGAAGTGGATCCGGATACCGGAAAGGTGAAGCTGCTGCGTTATGTGGCCTGCGATGATGTGGGGAATATCATCAACCCCATGATCGTGGATGGTCAGGTGCATGGTGGGCTGGCTCAGGGCATCGGGCAGGCGCTGCTGGAAGGGGCGATCTACGACGAGAACGGGCAGTTGCTCAACGGCTCCTATCTGGATTATGCCCTTCCCCGGGCGGATGATCTGCCCATGTTCGAGACCGCCCGTCAGGTGACCCCCTGTCCGCACAATCCGCTGGGGGTTAAGGGCGCCGGCGAAACCGGTACCATCGGTTCGACTCCGGCGATTGTCAACGCCGTGATAGATGCGCTGGCACCTTTAGGGGTGAAAGACATTCAGATGCCCCTGACCCCCGAGCGGGTCTGGAAAGCCATTCAGGAAGCGAAAACATCTTAATGAAGGAGGCAAACCATGATTCCTGCACCGTTTGAATACCTGCGGGCTGCTTCGGTGGATGAAGCGATAAACCTGTTGCAGCAACACGGGCCGGAGGCGCGGGTGCTGGCCGGGGGGCACAGCCTGCTCCCGTCGATGAAACTGCGCCTGGATCGCCCGGCCAAAGTGATCGACATCAGCCGCCTGTCGGAGTTGAATTACATCCGGAAAGATGGGGACGTGCTGGCCATCGGCGCCCTGACCACCCATGCCGACATCGCCGCTTCGGCGGAAGTGCAGGCGGGAGCGCCGGCCCTGGCGGAAGCCGCTGGAGTAATCGGCGATGTGCAGGTGCGCAATATGGGCACCATCGGCGGTAGCCTGGCTCACGCCGATCCGGCGGCGGACTACCCCGCTGCGCTCCTGGCACACGAAGCGCAGATTGTGGTCAAAGGCCCCGGTGGAGAGCGCACCATCGAAGCGGCGGATTTCTTTCAGGGATTGTTTACCACCGCACTTCAGGAGGGCGAATTGATCGTGGAAGTACGGGTACCGGCCATCGGCAGCGGCACCGGGACCTGCTATCTCAAATTTCACCAGCCGGCGTCCCGGTTTGCCCTGTGCGGCTGTGCTGCGGTGGTCACCAAATCGGGCAACAACGCCGGGCAGGTGCGGGTGGCCTTCACCGGCATCGCCGACAGCGCCTTTCGGGACAGCGGAGTGGAAGACGCCCTCACCGGGCAGCCGCTGGATGAGGCGCACATCTCCGCCGCCGCCGAAAAGGCCGCCGAGGGCAAAGACCTGATGAGCGACCACTGGGCGTCGGAGGAGTATCGTCGCCACCTGGCGCGAGTGTATGCCCGGAAAGCCCTCACCGAGGCCGCCAACCGCGCCTGAGGCCCGGGGGCGTTCCGGTTCAGAAATTGCCAGATTGATTGGTTGAAAGCGGGGCTTCCTCAAGTCCCGCTTTCTCTTTCTACCGCTCTGCAGTGGACGGAAAAATAAGGCGCTCCTGCGCCCTCGTGAGCTTACCCACACTGGCATGGCGAGTCTATAGCTTACCCTATAATCCCAGGTAAAACCGCTAAAATAAGCGGGGCTTCCGGAAGCCTCGCTTTCTTGTGCAGGAATACGCGAATTGGGAGGATACCCGACCGGGATAATTTCCGGTTGCATTATCCAACGACGATGGTGAAATTCACCTTAAATCAACAGGAAGTGGTGGCAT
This sequence comes from uncultured Calditrichaceae bacterium, assembly GCA_964416895.1. Taxonomy (GTDB): domain Bacteria; phylum Calditrichota; class Calditrichia; order RBG-13-44-9; family J075; genus CAYQGB01. Next base: position 2,427 of record CAYQGB010000223.1, on the reverse strand, counting down.
CATGGCGAAGTTCTTGCCTGTCGGCGTGTCCGATTTCCGTCAGCTGATCGAGGGAAATTTCCTGTACGTCGATAAAACCGCCTATATTTATGAACTGGTACGCCCCCCGCAGGCGTTCTATTTCCTTTCCCGTCCCCGCCGATTTGGCAAATCGCTACTGGTTTCTACTTTGCGAGAGTTGTTTCAGGCACAACAGAAACTGTTCAAAGGGCTATGGATTGAAGGCAGCGACTGGGCCTGGCAACCCCACCCGGTGGTTATGTTTGACTTTAGTGGAATTGCCAACGAAACTCCCCGGGATTTTCGGGACAGCCTCTTGCGCAAACTACGGCAGATTGGGGAGCGCTATCAGCTCTCCCTTGATAATGCCCCTTCAATTCCGGAAGCGGTAGTTTGGCTGATTTCTCGGATCGCCGAACAGACCGGCGAAAGGGTAGTGGTGTTAATGGATGAGTACGACAAACCCTTGATAGAACACCTGGGAAGAGGGGAAGAACATCTGCAAATTGCCCGGGAGAATCGGGACATACTGCGGCAGTTCATGGGCGCATTTAAGGCGGCGGAAGTAATGGCTGCTCTGCGGTTTGTATTCATCACCGGGATATCCAAATTTTCCAAAGTGAGCCTGTTTTCAGGACTGAACAATCTGGAAGACTTGAGTATGCACGAGGAATATGCCGCTTTATTGGGGTATGAGGAGAGCGAGATCGAAACATATTTTGCCGAGCATCTCCGGCCTTTAGCCAGGAAACTGAAATTATCCGTTCCAGAAGTGATGGACAAAATCCGGGAATGGTATGACGGCTACCGTTTCTCCTCCGCTGACGTGAAAGTGTACAATCCTTTTTCGGTGCTGAAAGCACTGAAAGAAAAAGAATTTGGAAATTACTGGTTTGAAACCGCCACACCGGCATTTTTGATAGACTTAATCAAAGCGCAAAATTATCCCATCCCGGAATTGGAATCCCTTCGCATTGCCCCTTCCCAGTTCACCACCTATGATCTGGAGTATCTTTCGCTAGAACCGTTGCTGTTCCAAACCGGCTACCTGACCATCCAGGATTACGATGGATTGTTGTATGAATTGGGCTATCCCAATCGGGAGGTGAAAATTTCCTTCACCGAGTTTTTGTATAACCAGCTGGTTCCCATCGGCGAACGAGGAATAAGAGCTCAATATCGCCTGTTGGCCGCCTATTTGGTAAAAGGGGAGCTGGAAGCGTTTGTAACCACGGTAAATCGGATGCTGGCAGCCATACCCTACGTACACATCCAGGGACAGGATGAACATTATTACCACACGGTGTTTTACTTGATGTTGACGGCAGGGGGCATTGCTGTGCACACAGAGGTGCTGACTTCCCGGGGAAGAATGGATATGGCGGTGGAGGCAGGAAACAGGGTGTATGTAATCGAGTTGAAGTGCAATCAATCCGCAGAGGAGGCGTTGCATCAAATCAAGGAGCGAGGATATGCGGATCGGTATCGTGGAAAAGGGCGGAAGGTAATCCTGTTGGGGATCAATTTCGATACCGGTCGCCGGGAAGTCAGCGAGTGGAAAGTGGAGGAGCTATCGTAGTATGCCACATTCATCTGAGGGGCATTAATTTTGCCAAACCCGCCGTATTGCCCATTGGGCCGTGACGGAAATTCCCTGCAAACGAGTAATCCCTTTCTCCTGTATCCCACGATTTTCTCAAACCGCCACCGTTCCGGTCGATAACATTCCTGTGGTATTGCGGTGCTGAAAAGGGAATTTTAGCACCGGCGCCCGGCAATTCCGGGAAACAACATCAGGGAGGATGTTATGATCGGTGATCTTCTCACCCGGCTATCAGGAAACCCCATCCTGCTGACCGCAGCCGTAATGCTCGCCGTGGTATTTTTCCTTTCCTTCATCAAGAAAATCCTCAAACTGCTGGCAGTCCTGTCGGTGGTGGCCGTGGTTGTGGTGCTGTATCTATTGCTCACCGACGCTCCTCCACAGGTAATGGAAATCGTTTCTGCCGTTGGGGAATCCACCGGATTACCAAAAGGAGGTGGTAATATGGATAGCTGGAAACAGGCCACGGATGGCATTCTGGAGTTAACCCATCAGGAATTTAAACAGGAAGAAGTGTTAAAAACCCTCAACAGGCTTCTGGAAACCGACGATCCACTTTTGCGGGAATCCCTCGACAGCGCCATTACCACCGAGGAGATACGTCGCCGATTAGAGCAGGATGTGCGGGAGATGTTGGAGGTGCGGAGTCGGCGGCATGATTAGTTTTTGGCCGTGAAATAAATATCAAGTGACACCATCAGGCCCTTCCGGGGCCTGATGCTTTTATAACTTCAAAGATAGCTGACGGGCAATCGGAATATTATCATAGATGCGCCCATCCAGTTCCCTTCCCGCTTTTCTCTTATTGCGGCCTCCCCATTGTT
>CAYQGB010000222.1:0-7042 GCA_964416895.1 uncultured Calditrichaceae bacterium | reverse complement strand
TTCCCCCGGGCAGGGCGTTGCCCTGACGATCCTGAGCCTGCCAGACAAACCGTTGTTGCCCTCCGGAGGAGAACTGCGCCTGTCGGGAAAAGACGCTTTGCCCCAACACATTGTAGATGTCCAGTTCTACCGTTCCCGGAGCGGGCAGAAGGAATTCGATCACCGTGGCGCCATTGAAGGGATTGGGATAGTTCCCCATCAGGCGGAATTCCGTGGCCACCGGGGTGCCGGGAGTATCTCCGATGGCGGTAATGATCCCCACTCCCTCCCGAACGGTGATCTGTTGATTTACCGGGATGTTGTGGAAGCTCTCTTCGGTTCCATCGGGCCAGCGCACCACCAGTTCATCCACATTGGTGGCGTTGCCCAGGCCCACATGGAGAGGCTGAATGCTCTGCCCCAAAAATTCCACCCCGTCATTGTGGCGATGATAGGTCTGCCCTCCGGCGGTGACCCGTATGCTGGCCCCAAAGGCGTTGCGATTGGAAGTGGTGCCTTCCAATTTCACCTTCAACCAGTTCTGGGTTACGGTCTGGTTCACGTATAAATAAGGCGGTTCGTTAAAGTTTGCCACCAGCAGATCCAGATCTCCGTCGTCATCGTAATCGAACACCACCAGCCCCCGGGCCTCCGCCGAACCGTTGGTGCCGGAGGCAGCAGACATTTCCACAAACCCGGGATTGCCGGTTTCGATGAGCATGTTGTTAAAAAACATGTTGTCACCGGGATCGATTAAAAAACCGTTGACCACGTATAGCTCTTCATCGCCGTCGTGATCACAGTCGAAGAACTCCGTGCCCCAGGCCCAGCCGGCGCTGTCCACCCCCATTTGCGCGGCCAGATCGATGAAATACGATTGTCCGGTGTTGGTGAACAGGGGATTGGGGAACAGGTCATAAATGTTGGTCAGATAAATATCGAACCACCCATCGTTATTATAGTCTCCGATGCACACGCCCATCCCATGGCCCTCATCTTCCAGGCCGAAAGCCGTGGTGGCCTCCTGAAAGGCTCCGTTGCCCAGGTTTACAAAAAAGTGATTGGCCCCGAAATCGTTGACCACGTACAGATCCGGGAGGGTATCGTTGTTGGCGTCAATGGGGATGGACGTCCAGGTGCGACCGCTGTCGGCCAGCCCGGAAGCAAGGGAGATATCCTGAAAGACGCCGCCGCCCAGGTTTTCATACATCCGGTTGGCTCCGATCCAGGCGCCCACGTATAAATCCAGATCTCCATCCAGGTCAAAATCCCACCACAGGGCGCTGGAATTCACATCGGTATCATTTCCGGCCACTCCCGCCTGCTGGGTCACCTCGGTAAACGTGCCATCGCCGTTGTTCTGGAACAACATGTCCGGGCCCAGATGGGTCAGGAACAGATCCGGATCCCCGTCGTTGTCGTAGTCGCCCCAGCTGGCTCCGTATTTGTTCCCCATGGTGTTGATGGGATATCCGGAGAGATAACTTCTGACTCCGGCCTGCTCGGTGACATCGGTAAACGTGCCGTTCCCATTGTTGCGATACAGGCGGTTCCAGGTGGCGGAATTGTTGGGATCATATTGCCGTACCGCCACGAAATATACATCCAGGTCTCCATCCAGATCGTAGTCCGCCACGGCCACCCCGTTGCTTTGCCGGGCTTCGGTTAACCCGGCCTGAACGGTATTCAAAGTGAACGATTGAGCCGGGAGCAAGCCTGTGCATCCCACCCACAGGATGAGCAGGCGAATCAATGGTCGCTTACATCGCATAAGATCTCCTCCAGGGTTAAGTGTACAAGATAAAACAAATTAGTAAACCGGGAGGATTTTGTCAATGCATGGATGAGGTGAATTCCGGATTGCGGTTTCGCCGGAAAGAGAAGGGCCTCCATTGCTCCTTCCTGAAAAATACGCCTCCCGATCTTCCCCTTCGATCGGAAAAAGTTTTCCCGGTTTGCAAATTTTCTCAGGGCAAACTCTTGCATAAATGGTTTAAAAACAGTAAACTCTTGGCAAATCATATTTTTGCTGGTATGCTTTTTGATGCAAGATTATGGAATTACGGAACATGCTATTCTTTGAGTATTGGAAGTTTTTTCGCCCCGTAGGGAATGTCCGGCCTGTCGGTGGCGATACCCCCCCTGAGAATTGAGGACGAATCGCCTGGCCTGCCGGACCGAATGCGGCCCTATCAGGAGCACCGGTTTTCTCCGCAAAAACAGGACGGACCATTTTCCCGAACAGCGCTCTGCGAAACCGATACTGTAATGCAGATAACACTGAATTGAGTGATGGATGAATAATCTGGAATCGGCGTTAAGGGCAACCGCCTTGAAGGCATACCGTCTTTAACGGACACCAGGGAGCCTGTTTTTTAAGAGAGGAGTGTTGCTTATGTGCTTCAGAAATGTCGTTATGCAACACCGGGGATGGTGGAAAACCTGTTCCCGGTTTACCCGGGGGCCATAGCCCGGAGAGTTGGAAGAGATCGGTGAAGATGTGGATGTGCCGCTCCCCGGGACAGGGGCGGTGAAGGTAAGGTATGGTTTTACAAACAATATCAGGATAGGAGAGCCTATGAACGGAAAGTTCCGGATTTTCAGCCTGGTGATTGCCGTCGTCACACTGATGGCGTTTGCTGCTTTCGCCCAGGAGCTGGTGATTTCGGGAAAGGTGGTTTCGGCAGAGACCGGTGAACCCCTTCCCGGTGCGGAAATCCAGGCCAAAGGGACCTACCTGGGCACCACGACCGACATTGATGGCAATTTCGAGCTTAAACTGGCCGGGATGAACCAGGCCACGCTGGTGGTGAATTATATCGGATACAAAAGTGTGGAAGTGCCCGTTGCTTCCAGCACCAGCAACCTGGTGATTCGGATGGAAGAGGACGTGCTCAAAGGCTCGGAAGTGGTGGTCACCGGTCTGGCGACCTCGGTAAAGCGGGAGAACCTGGCCAACGCCGTGGGAACCCTGACGGCCAAAGAGCTGGTACCGGCCCCGGCGCAGACCCTGGAACGGGCCCTGGCAGGGAAGATTCCCGGCATCACCGTTACCCAGAACACCGGTGCTCCCGGCGGCGGCATTGATGTGAACCTGCGGGGGGTAACCACCATCGAAGGGCCTACCCAGCCGCTGTATGTGGTGGATGGGGTAATTGTGGATAACTCCGCCAATCAGTCCGGGATCGACATCGTCTCCAAAGCGGCGGCTGCCGGTAGCGCACGACCCCAGGGGCAGCCCACCAACCGCATTGCCGACCTGAACCCGGAAGACATCGAAAGCATCGAAGTGCTCAAAGGCCCCAGCGCTGCAGCGGTGTACGGGGCCAAGGCCAGCAACGGGGTGATCATCATCACCACCAAGCGGGGGCGGGCCGGCAAAACCAGAATCGACGTCAAGCAGCAAACCGGATTCAACTCCATCCTGCATAAGATCGGCACCCGCAAATTCCCCGATGCCGAATCGGTGCGCCAGAAATATGGAGATTTAGGGGTGCAGATTTATGAACAGGATCCCAACCGGTTTATCGACTACGAAGAGGTGCTGTTCGGGGAAGAAGGGTTCATTTCGGAAACCTCCGTCAGTGCCAGCGGGGGAACCGAGCGCACCAAGTTCTACGTCTCCGGTCTGGCCCATACCGAAGACGGTATTGTGAAGCATACCGGATATGACAAGTTCTCCGCCCGGTTTAATCTGGATCATAAGATCAGCGAGCGGGCCGACCTACGAATTTCCACCAATTACGCCCACACGGAATCGGATCGCTCCATTACCGGGAACGACAACACCAATACCACGCTGGGCTTCTCTCTGGCCTTTACCCCCAGTTTCTACGACATTCGCCCCAAAGAAGTCGGGGGGGAACTGGTCTATCCCGACCATCTGTTCAATCCTTCCAATCCCATTCAGACCCGGGACTTATTGGTCAACAACGAGAAGGTTAACCGGTATGTGTTTGCGGGGAATTTCCGGTTCAACCTCTCCCGCGGTCAGCGCCATACTTTCGACTTTCTGGCCCAGGGTGGGGTGGATTATTACACTCAGGAAAACCGGGTAATTTCGCCGCCGGAACTGCAATTTGAACGCAACAGCCAGTTCCCCGGTCAATCCCTGTTCGCGACCACCGATAACATCAATTCTAATCTGTATTTGAACTTGGTGTATCGGTTCTCCACGGAATCCAACGTCCTGTTCACCACCCAGGGCGGGGTGCAGTTCGAGAACAAGAATCAGACCTATACCCTGACGGCGGCCAAGGGGATTACCCCCACTCAGAGCAACATCGACCTGGCCGCAGCCCTGGACGCGTTGCAGGATCGCACCATTCAGCGGGAACGGGGATTCTTTGTTCAGGAAGAAATCAACATTCAGGAGAAGTTTTTCCTGACCCTGGGGGTGCGGGGCGATGCCAGTAGCGCCAACGGGAATCCCGACAAATACTTCCTGTATCCCAAAGCGGCTGCATCGGTGCGGTTGTCCAAGCTGCTGGGTTTTGGGGAAGAAGGTTCTATTTCCGAACTGAAGCTACGGGGAGCCTTTGGGGCCACGGGTAACCTGCCTCGACCGGATGCCAAGTATCTGTCCTTTATTCCCGCCAACATCGGGAATCGAGGGGGAGTGTTACCGGCCAGCCTGAAAGGAAATCCCAACATCAAACCCGAACGCAGCGAAGAGCTGGAACTGGGGTTCGATGCCACCCTGCTTCAGGAACGGGCCACGGTGGAATTCACCTATTACAACAAGAAGACCAAAGACCTGATCCTGGTGCAGGATCTGCCGCCTTCCTCCGGCTTTACCGCCGAGGTGATCAACGGGGCCGAGATGACCACCTGGGGGATCGAAGCTTCTCTGGGATTGGTGCCGGTGCACTCGGCAACGTTTCAGTGGAATGCCCGGTTCAATTTTTACAAGAGCGATTCCGAGATCGACAAGCTGTTGATCGACCCCTTTAACCTGGGGGGATTCGCTACCTTCCTGGGCACTTTCCGCATCGAAGAGGGGCTGGCGCCCACCACCATCATCGGCGCCGATCGGGATGCCAGCGGCAAGTCTATCATTCTGGGCGATGCCAATCCGGATTTCACCCTGTCCTGGTTCAACGTGTTTGAATGGCAGGGATTTGAGCTGGTCTCCCTGTGGGAATGGCGCCAGGGCGGCGATGTGATCAACCTGGGGAAACTGTTGACCGACCTGGGCGGCACCTCTGCCGATTACGACGATCCGGTTACCGCGGAGGCATTGAATCTGCCTTCCAATAGCACCATCGAGGTCTCCGCTATCTCCTCCTCCAAGCTGGGGGATGCCCGTCTGGAACTGTTGGGGCAAACCACCGCTCCTTTTGTGGAGGATGGAACGTTTCTGAAACTGCGGGAAGTCAGCCTGACCTATACCGTGCCCCGCAACACCGTGCGCAGTTGGTTTGGCGGCTGGATCGGCTACCTGCGCCTGGGCGTATCGGGGCGCAACCTGCTGATGATCACCGATTATGACGGCTACGATCCGGAAGTGAGCCAGTTCGGTAATGTAGCCATCGGTCGGGCGGTGGATACGCTGCCCTTCCCGTCTTCCCGAAGTTTCTTCTTCAATCTGTCCTTTGGGTTATAAAATGAGAGGAGATGCGGTATGAAACAGACAACTGTGTATACAACCCGAGGGGTGGGGTACCTGGCGCTGGGCCTGGTGATGGTCATGTTCCTGTTCTTCAGCGGTTGCGAAGAACTGGATTTCCCCAACCCCAACGCACCGGTGTTTGAAGATCTTCCGGTGCAAACCCTGGTGACCGGCATCGAAGCGGGGATGCGCACCGAACTGGCCATCTATCTGCGGGTGGTCTCTATCGTCGGTCGAGAGGCCTATTACTTCGAGCCGGCCGACCCCCGCTATACCGGGGAGTTGCTGTTCGCCACTCCCGATCCGGGGGGCTTCCTGTTGAACCGACCCTGGAGCGCCCGGTATCGGGTGGTGCGCAACTGCCTGTTCTTGCAGGAAAAAGCGGCCCAGGAGCTTTCCGGAGCAGCTCAGGCCGGTGCCAATGGCTTCGCCAAAACCATCATGGCCTATCAGTTGCTCCTGAACCTGAATTACACCTATAATAACGGGCTGCAACTGGATTTTTCCGGTTCCCTGCAAACGGATTTTGCTTCCAAAGAGGCCTCGTTCAACTTCATCGCCAATCTGTTAGATGAGGCCGCCGCCGACCTGAACAACGCCGGCGACGAATTCCCCTTCCAGCTCTCCGATGGCTTTGCCGGCTTCGACACTCCCCAAACGTTCCGGCAATTCAATCGAGCCATCCGGGCCCGCGTGGCCGCCTATATGGCCGAATTCACCGGAGACTGGCAGGCGGTTCTGAACGCCCTGGCGGAGTCCTTCCTGGATGATTCCGCCCCCCTGAACACGGATCTGGGCGTGTATCACATTTACGGCAGTGGCCTGGGCGATCAGTTGAACGAAATCTTCGAGCCGACCTCCAATCCCTTTGTGAAGCTGAACGCCCATCCCAGCTTCGGAACCGACGCCGAACCGGGCGACCTGCGCTTCCAGAGCAAGGTGTTCCAGCGTCCGGAAGCGATCACCTTCGATAACCTGACCACGGATCTGCAGGTGGCGATTACCTCCACCTCCACCGATCCCATCCCCATTATCCGCAACGAGGAGTTGATCCTGCTGCGGGCGGAAGCCAACATCAATCTGGGCAATCTGACGGCAGCGGAAGCGGATATCAACCTGGTGCGGGAAGCGGCCGGCCTGGGGCCGATTGACATCAACAATCCTCCTCAGGGAACCGCCATCGACCAGTTGTTGTGGGAACGGCGGTACTCCCTGTTCATGGAAGGGCACCGGTGGATCGATATGCGGCGATATGGCAAGCTGAACGAACTGCCCATTGATCGCCCGGCTACCGATGCCATTCTGGTGCAAATGCCCAAACCGGAAGCGGAGATCCCCGGCGGATGATGGGCTGAAATGGGTATCTCCCTGCTATCCGGGCAGGGAAAAGCGCAGCCAGTAACCCACCCGTGTCGGAGAGGCGGCAGATACGCCTCCCGGCACGGGTTTTTT
>CAYQGB010000221.1:0-7051 GCA_964416895.1 uncultured Calditrichaceae bacterium | reverse complement strand
GGCTCTCCGGCCTCGTAAAATTCCTTGCGAGCGGAGTTGATATTGATGAACGCAGCATGAGTGCGGTTGAACAGGTTGTTTATCCCGCCGGAGATGAGCAGATTAAAGGGGCGAAACCACACATCCAGCCCAATGGTAAGGTTGGCCAGCGAAAAAGCCGGATTCTTCTCCGTATTGCGATCATCCACCCACATGGCGCTGACGTGGCGAAAGCCGGCTTTGGTAAACCCGGTTACCCGACGGGAAAACTTGTGCTCCAGGGCCAGACTGAGCGACAGATTGTGCCGGGGCACGCTGGGCACCCCATTCCCGGAAAACTCCCGATCCAGAATCTGCAAATTCCCCCGGGCGTCAAACTCGATGCTCCGGGCGAGGTAGCGGCGATACACAAAGTCGGAGAAGGTGTAGGCGCTTTCCAGCCGTAGCCCGGGAACAATCTCCACATGGCCGCCCAATTCCAGGCCGGTGCGACGGGTTTGGGCGGAGTTGCGGAAAAACACATCCCCGAACACCTCGAAGGGCACGATTTCATCATCAATGATGTAATGGAAGAAGGTGGCCTCCCAGTAAAACCGGTTGAACCATCGGGTTCCCCGGTAGTAGGCGTTGCCCTTAATGCCCATCTCGAAGAAGCGGGATTTCTGAGGCTTGAGGTCGGGGTTGAGCAGAGAGTTGGGATTGGAACTCAGAGGGTAGTTATCCATTTCGTTGCCGGCAGGGCTGTCGAAGCTGCGGCCATAAGAGGTATACACTGCCACATAAGGGCTTAGCTTCAGGTTCAGGGCGACTTTGGGGGTAAAGGCCTGAAACCGCCGTTTGGCGCTGCGTACGGCCAGCAGTTGATCCTTCTGATCAAACACCACTTTATCATACCGCCCGGTGATCATCACCGAAAGTCGATCGGGGATCAGATACAGGGTATTCTGAAAGTAAAATCCCACATTGGCGATGGCTTCGTTGGTCAGGGCGTTGAGAATATCGCTCTTGCGCCCGTTGATGTTCTCGTACCATTCAATCGGGCCGGTTTGATACAACAGATCGCCGCCCACGGAGAACTCGTAGCTCCGCCCAAACAGCCTTCGCCGATGCACATAGCGGAAACTACTTCCCAATCCGTAACGGTTGATGATCCGATACACCCCCGAAGCCCGCTCAAAATATTTGATGGTGCCGTAGCCGGTAATTTCCACCTCGTGGTGACGCCGGGCATCCAGATAGGCCTGGAAGCGCAATCCCAGCCGCCCCTTTTTAGAGATGCGCTTGGTATCTCGATCCACTTCCCGGGGATTGGGCTGAAAAGGATCGGCGGCGAACTGTTCCCGGGTCAGGGAACCGGGAAGGCGGATGCGGCCGCCCACGAAGTATCCCAGGATTTGCAGCCTGGAGAGTTCGCCGGGAGTGGTTTCCAGCACCGTGTTAAGGATATGCCAGAAATCGGAGCTGTGCCGGCGATACCCCCGGTAATTGTGGTAACTGTAGGTGGTCAGAAAGCGGGTGTTGCCGCTGCGGATGCCGAACTTAATGCCGTTGCGGCGCAGATCGAAGGAGCCGATTTCGTTAAACTGGGTGACAAAACTGCGGTGGAAGTCGATATCGTTGATGAAGTTAATCACCCCGCCGGGAGCGTTGGTGTACAGGGAAGAGGAGTTGCCCTTGACAATTTCGATACGCCCCACGGAGTTAAAGTCGATGGCTTCAATGCGGGTCTGACCATCCGGTTCCGATTCCGGAATGCCGTCTAACAAAATCCGCACCCCACGAATGCCGCTGTTGGAACGGCTGCCAAATCCCCGGATGGAGATGCGCACATCATGGTTGCCATAGCGGGACTGCAAAAACAGCCCCGGCACCGTGCCCAGCACGTCGTTCACCGCCACCCGCCGCTCAAACCGAAACCGGCGATTATCTATCTGCTGCACCGAATAAGGGATGTCGATGATCTTCTTCTCCGTGCGGGTAGCCGTAACCACCACTTCATCCAATACAAAATGAAGGGTGTCCTGAGTCAGTTCCGGAGAAGATGAGGAAACGGGGGAAGGCCTGGTTTGAGAAGGTTGAGTTGTATCCGGGGTTGCCGGGGATTGTCCATAAAGGTGAATCCCAATCCCCAATATGAGGGTCAATATTCCCTTCCAGATTGTGCCGTTTTTCATCCGATACATCCTACTTCCATATCCGTGGCGATCCTGTTATCGGCCAAACGCCTGCCGGTCAAAGTAAATATACATGTGCTCAGGTCTTTTCCCTATAACAGATTTCCTTCAAATTGACAGAGCGAAATCCCATCTTGAAACCGGCACACCGGAATGGGGAATGCAACTTTTGGAAAACGGTTTTCTTTTCTATTGATATTCCTGCTGCAGGATTACTTTTCATCGGTTTCTTTCTTGAACATTCGAGAACATTTTGGTATCTTCAATGCGTACGATTAATAATCCATAACCTTGCGATTTAATTTCCCATACAGTTTTGGCGGTTCAGGCTCCAAAATGGACCTCTATTGAAAATAGTTAATATTCACACCGATGTATTGTGGGGGCTTTTATGAAAGATATAAGAGTGTCCTACATTCTCCTGAAGAAGTGGTCCGGATTTTTACAGAAGTACAATTTACGAACCCAGTTACGCAATGTACGAAAACTGTTTGTGTTTCTGTTTGTGGTGTGGTTATGGGGTTCACTCCTCACCATTCTTAGCCAATGGCTATTTGCGCGAGAATTTCACTCCGGCCCCACAGATTACCTTAAATATCTCTGGATAGTCATTATCGAGCTGGTAAGTGGCTTTGACATTCCCGAAAGTATTCCCTTGCATACGGTAAGCCTGATCATTTCCATTGGGATGCTGATCATGGGCCTGGTGGTAGTGGGATTATTCACCGGGCAAATTATTTCGATGTTTGTGCACGTCCTGCAACGAGCGGATTTCTTTCCTGAAAAGCCGGAAAAGTTTCAGTTTGACCGCCCCATTCTTATCTGTGGGGTTAATTCCAAACTGAACAACATCATCCGCCTTTTAAGAAAAAGTGAACTGTCCCGGGGAAGAGAAATTGTTATCATTGATCCCACTGCACATCAACTCAAAAAGCTGGATGACCCTGATTGCAGGGACATCTGGTATGTGAGAGGAGACCCGGCCAATCGCAGCGTATTGCAAAAAGCGCTCGGTCGTCACGATAACCGGGTGATCATTTTGTCCCCGGATTCCCCCGGTTCCACCAATACCAGTAGCATACCGATTAATACCGCCCTGGCCATCGAGGCGTTTGATGAGCGAGTGCATACGGTAGTGGAGATTCCCGAGGCCCGGAATGTGGCCCATTTCCGCCAAACACTGATGAATGATTGGGTAAGTCTGACGGAGTTCAGCGCCCGATTGATTGCTCAGACCGCGCTTCAACCGGGTATGGCCGAAGTCTTCTCCCGCCTGTTAGGCGATATGGAAGAAAAACATTGTGCCCGGATTCAGTTCAGCGCTTTGCCTCTGGCCTCTTATCTGGTAGGCAAAAGCTACCGGGAAATCGCCACGATCATCCGTACCGATCTTCTTCACCTGCACATTACTCCCATCGGTTTCGCCAAATATATTGATCCTCAAGAAAAGAAACGCCTGGGCCTGACCTTGAGAAACACCAACTATTTCATTCAAGTCAACCCGATCAATGGGAAGGAGGGAGCGGCGGATTCAGGTATGATACGCCGTGAAGACGGCCACATCTTCTTTACCAGAGAGACGATACTGGAACGACAGGACATGCTTATCTACTTGGGGGATAAACAGATCGATTTCAATCAATATTATATCCAAAGGAATATCCACATGTAATTTTCAAGGAAGGAGGATGGTCATGGCATCGACCCCATCTACCACCACCGGAGATTTTGGTTTAAAAGATCATATTATCCTGTGCAATTGGTCCAGCAAAGCCGACATTATCGTGCGGCAACTCCACGATGAAAGCGTCCACGATAAAAGTCCCATCATTGTGATCACCGAACACCCGGAAGAGATTCCCCGAACCACCGATCCGGCCTATCGAGGGCTGTTGATGATTGGGGGAGACCCGGCGGATAAAGAGATTCTGGAACGCGCCGACGTGAACAACGCCAGGACCGTGGTGGTTCTGGCAGATGAAAAGGATCCCCAAAACTCCGATGCGAAAGCCATTCTGATCGTTCTGGCAATTGATGCCATCAACCCCAATGTTCACGTCATTGTGGAACTCCTGTATTCTCGAAGTGAAACTTACTTCAAATACACCCACGTGAACGAAATTATTTGTCTGGAACAACTGGCGGAAAAATTGCTGGCGCAATCGGCTTTAACTCCTGGATTATCTCAGGTGTATATGGATTTGCTGACCCAATCGCTGGACACCAACGAAATTTATCAGGAACCGGTACCGGATCAGTTTATCGGGAAGAGTTATCGAGAGCTGGAAAAGTGGATTCTGTCGCTGGAAGAAAAAGACCTTATTTTAATTGGGTTTTCCACCATGAGAGAAAAACGGGAGGGCGAGCAGGCGCTGGTCAACAGCAAAGGGCGCGCCATTCAAGAAAAAGTGGTCATCATTAACCCCAGGCATTCTTCGGATAGTGCGTTTTCTAAAGATCACAAGTTTCGCCCGGGAGACACCATCTTCCTGATGGCCTATGAAAAACCGGAATTGGCCGATTTCTTTGCCCAGCGCAGCAAATAAAAAAGTCCCTTATCCGACCATCAATATGCACACAAAATCGCCACCTGTGTGCAAAAAATCGACATTTTGGGAATAATTATGCAATTTTGCCCCGGAGATTCCCAAAATATTTTCTTCGTTTCCCCGGGGTAATCGGTGAGAGAAATCGTTGTGAAGAGAATACTAACAAGGGTTAGGTTCATAAATATCAACAGGTAATCGCCGGAGCAAGACGCTGCCCTTCGAGGAAGATAAAGATCACTAAATTCTCATCCCCCGGTAACATGAGATGAATCAAGAAACCGGCACGGAATTTGGTCATATTCATTTGCAGGCGAGGGGAGAAGGAGAGATTTGGATATTCCTCCCAAATCGGTATATTTCCACGGGGGGTCACCACTACACTAAACGAGGGTTGGACAAATGTCAAAAATCGAATTTCCGCACGCCCGGGGTGCCGATTTTCACGAATGCGATGCCCATCGGGAAGGCGATTGGATTGTGTTTCGCTGCCCGCAGTGCCCGGATTATGAACGCCGTTTGAATTGGCGCACCGGGGAAATGGAAGTCAAAAATAATCCCCCCGACATCAACCACACCGGCAGCTATTTTCCGCATGAGTTGGCGGAAGCCTTCATCAATACCAACTAACAGCGTTTCCTTCCTTTCGGGTTCGGTTTCCGGGCATCGGAGCAAGCCATTCTCGGAAATCCGCGATCCGGCGGGTCCTTGAATCCACTTCTACTGACAACACGACGGAAGAGATGCACCGGGCATCTCTTCCCCGGTGAATAGCATACCGCACCGCTGCATCAATACACGTGGATCAAATTGCTTTCCTGAAAGGCGGCTACCGGAGTCGGTTCCCCGTTCAATAGACTGAAATTTACCATTGCTTCGATGCGGTAGCTTCCCACTTGCAGACCGGGAAATTGGGCGTCGATCTGATATTGATTCGAGGAGGGGACCCGATCCTGCATCTGCCCGATAACCATGCTCTGACCGGTCTCCAGATTTTTGGCGTACAGGGAGATTCGGTAATCGAACAGGAGGCTCCGTTCCGCCTCGATCTCGGTCAAATCCAGGGTCAAATGGACATGGAAAGGCTGCTCCCGCCGCAAAACGCTGACCGGTTTTCCCTGATCTAAAGGAACAATCTGAAAATCGCAGATGCGGGGCAGACCGGCGAATTGGGGTTTGGTGTAAGGAGGGGCTACAGCAACGGCTACAGGGGTGGAAGCATCCCTGGAGGAGGAGTAATCTTCCGGGTCGTTTTCCAATGCCGGGAGGTGTCCGGAGACAAAATCAAAGATGGCCTCTCGATTCACCCCGCTAAACACTTTGCGATCTTTGGATTGCAAATGCTCGATCTTTCCCTGGTAATTCCCCTGCCGGGGATACAGATCGATGCGGAAAGTGGCTTTGGCTGCCGGCACCGCCTCTTGCAGAGGAGCTTCGGTCTCTTTGAATTGAGACAGGGCGCTTCTCAACTCCTCATTTTCCCGCTCCAATTCTGCGATTCGTTGCTCCACGCCTTCTTCCGACGCCCCGGTGGAAGTCTGTTCTGCTTCGATTGTAGAGGAACGCTCCTGTAGCGTTTCCTGTAGCTCCTGCAGTTGCCTGTTCAAAGTTTTAATGGTAGCCTGAGCTTGGGCCAGTTCCTGTTGCAGAGCGGCAATTTCAGCTTCCCGGTCATCCAGCGCCTCATGAGCCTGCTTTAGCGCTTTTTGCAATTGGGCCTTCGTTCGGCGGTTATTGCCGCCCTGCCCTTCTTTAGTGGGTAAATTTGCACTCATGGGCAATCCTCCTTCAAGTATGATTCCATACGTGCACTGCTTCCGATTATCCGACTGCCGGAGCAGATCGGAACGATAATAAAGGAAGGAACCCACACCGGGGGGTTCCCCATGCCGGGTTCCTTCCTGCAGAAGATACTGGGCAATCGCTGACAGTCCGGAGGCAAAAGATGCCTTCCGGAGCTACCATCAAACGCCTTCTTTGTAGAACTGCACCAGGCCAATATCGGCGAAGGCTGCGATGGGGCCGGGAACCCCTAACGGCCCTTTGAAGGTTACCGAAGCCACAGCCTTATACACCCCTTCGGGGATGTTCTTGGGCGGCACGATCGCCCATTTGTAATACTCATTGGGCTTGGACACGAAATTCATCTGGTCGATGGCATAGGCCGGATCCAGAGTAAATTCGCCGCCGCCCATCTGTTCCATGAACAGCCGAAAGTGCCAGGTACCGGCCATCAAATGATTCAGCAGCCCGGTAGTGCGAAAATGGTACAAAATGTACCAGGGTTGATCCACCTGAATGATGTTGGTGGGGGAATCGGTTCGCCAGTTTTCGGTAGAGCTGCCTTCGTAG
>CAYQGB010000220.1:0-7067 GCA_964416895.1 uncultured Calditrichaceae bacterium | reverse complement strand
TTCATAGCTTCCCCTTTGCCTTGAGGCTTACATGTTCCGCCGGTACTGGCCGCCTACCTCATACAGAGCAGCGGAAATCTGACCCAGGGAGGCCACTTTGCACACCTCCATCAACTCCTCGAAGATGTTCCCGTGGTTTATGGCGGTACGTTTCAGTTTGCTCAATGCCTCTCTGGCTTCATCTTCGTTGCGTTTCTGAAATGCCCGCAATGCCTGAATCTGGAAATCCCGTTCTTCCGGGGTGGAGCGGCTCACTTTCTCAGGAATTTTGATGGGGGAACCCTCGTTGTTGAGAAACGTGTTCACGCCGATAATGGGCAGCTTACCGCTGAGCTTCAGAGATTCATAATACAGAGATTCCTCCTGAATCTTGTGGCGCTGATACATGGATTCCATCGCTCCCAGCACTCCGCCCCGGTCGGTCAGGCGACGGAATTCCGCCAGTACCGCCTCTTCCACCAGATCGGTCAGCTCTTCGATAATGAACG
Organism: uncultured Calditrichaceae bacterium; assembly: GCA_964416895.1. Taxonomy (GTDB): domain Bacteria; phylum Calditrichota; class Calditrichia; order RBG-13-44-9; family J075; genus CAYQGB01. The sequence goes on along the minus strand of CAYQGB010000220.1, from coordinate 6,579 downwards.
ACCCCTGCAACGGATTCTCGTTCTTCGCCAGCCCCAGCTCTTTATTGATGATCAATTGTATTGCCAGCGCCCGCCGTACCGACTCCTCGGTGGGCGTGGTGATGGCCTCGTCATAGGCGTTGGTGTGCAGGGAGTTGCAATTGTCATAGATGGCATACAACGCCTGCAGGGTAGTGCGGATGTCGTTGAATTCGATCTCCTGAGCGTGCAGCGAACGCCCGGATGTCTGGATGTGATACTTGAGCATTTGAGAACGCCGGTTTCCGCCGTATTTGTAGCGCATGGCAATTGCCCAGATGCGCCGGGCCACCCGACCGATCACCGAGTACTCCGGATCCATTCCGTTGCTGAAGAAAAAAGACAGGTTGGGAGCGAAGTCATCAATGTGCATGCCCCGATGCAGATAGTACTCCACATACGTGAATCCGTTGGCCAGAGTAAAGGCCAGCTGGGTGATGGGATTGGCCCCCGCCTCGGCAATGTGATACCCGGAGATGGAAACCGAATAGAAGTTCCGCACATGATTTTTCACAAAATACTCCTGAATATCCCCCATCATCCTCAGGGCAAATTCGGTGGAGAAAATGCAGGTGTTTTGGGCCTGATCTTCTTTTAGTATATCGGCCTGCACCGTGCCTCGCACCACCGAGAGGGCCTCGGCTTTGATCTTCTCATATACCTCTTTGGGCAACACCTGATCCCCGGTAACGCCCAGCAGCATCAATCCCAGACCGTTGTGCCCTTTGGGCAATTCCCCGTTATAGCAGGGGCGAGGCACCCCTTTTTGTTGATAGATGGCCTCGATCTTTGCCTCCACTTCTTCGGTCAACCCATGTTCCCGGATATATTTTTCGCATTGCTGATCGATGGCCGTGTTCAAGAAAAAGGCCAGCATCATCGGGGCCGGGCCGTTGATGGTCATGGACACGGATGTTTTGGGATCACACAAGTCAAAGCCGGAATAGAGCTTTTTGGCATCATCCAGGGTGCACACACTGACCCCGGAGTTGCCGATCTTGCCGTAAATATCCGGGCGGTAGTCAGGGTCTTCTCCGTAAAGGGTAACGGAATCAAAGGCGGTGCTCAACCGGGCAAAGCCCATACCGTAGCTCAGATAGTGGAATCGCCGGTTGGTGCGTTCCGGGCCGCCTTCTCCGGCGAACATCCGGGTGGGGTCCTCAAACGTGCGCTTGAAGGGATATACCCCGGCGGTGAAGGGGAATTCTCCGGGAACATTTTCCAGCATACTCCAGCGAACGATGTCTCCCCAATCCTGGAAATCCGGAAGGGCGATTTTGGGAATTTTCAGATGGCTCAGCGATTCGGTGAAATTATCCACCGTAATCTGCCGCCCTCGCACTTCATAAGTGTATTGGGGGGCCCGATACCGCCGTTTCTTTTCTTCCCAGGTTTCCAGAATCTCCTGAACATCTTTATCCAGTTTCCGCCTGGCCTCTTTATATAGCGTTTCCAGATCCCCGGCTTCCTTTTCCTTTTCCCGGAGGGCTTCCAGTGCGCCGTGCAACTGATACGCCCGTCGGGCAATAGCGGCCTGTTTTTGTACATGCTTTTTGTAACGGTGGATCATGTCCACGATCTCGGCCAGGTAGCGGGTGCGTTCAGGAGGGATGATGTAATATTTCTGGCTCATCGCCTCGGTAATTTCAAAGGATGATTTCCAGTTCAGTTTCAACCGGGAATTCAGGCAATCGATCACCGCCCGGTAGAAGCGATTGGTGCCGGGGTCATTGAATTGAGAGGCGATGGTGCCGTATACGGGCATCTCTGCAGGAGATTTGTCCCACAGGCCGTGGCTGCGCTGATACTGCTTTTGCACGTCCCGCAGCGCGTCCAGGGCGCCCTGCTTGTCAAATTTATTCAGGGCGATGAGATCGGCGAAGTCGATCATATCGATCTTCTCCAGTTGGGTGGCCGCGCCGTAGTCGGGGGTCATCACGTAGATGGAGACGTCGGCGATTTCGGTGATTTCGGAATCGCTCTGGCCGATGCCGGCGGTTTCCACAATGATCAGATCGAATCCGGCGGCTTTCAACAGATCGATGGTGGGGCGAATATTGCGGTTCAGGGCCAGATGCGCCTGTCGGGTGGCAAAGGAGCGCATATAGGCCCGGGGATTGTAGATGGCGTTCATGCGAATGCGGTCTCCCAGCAGGGCGCCGCCGGTTTTGCGCTTGGAGGGATCCACCGAAATCACCGCCACGGTTTTGTCCGGAAAGTCGCTGAGAAATCGGCGCACCAGCTCATCGGTCAGGGAAGATTTCCCTGCTCCGCCGGTGCCGGTAATTCCCAGCACCGGAGTTCGATGGCCGGCGGCCAGATGATGCAGTTCGTGGATCACCACCCCGGCCTCTTCGGGATAATTCTCTATAAAAGAGATCAGCTGAGCAATGGCCAGCTCATCCCGCTGTTGTATCCGCTCCAGTTCGTCGCCCTCCAGAGAGGTTTTGGTAGGAAAATCGCACTTCTCCAGCAAATCGTTGATCATCCCCTGAAGTCCCATCCGACGCCCATCTTCCGGAGAGTAGATTCGGGCAATACCGTAAGCGTGCAGTTCCTCGATCTCGTCGGGCAGGATGGTTCCCCCGCCCCCGCCGAAAATCTTGATGTGTCCGGCTCCCCGCTGCTGCAACAGATCGTACATGTATTTGAAAAACTCCATGTGCCCGCCCTGATAGCTGGTTACCGCTACCGCCTGGGCGTCTTCCTGGATGGCCGTTTCCACAATCTCCAGCACGGAACGGTTGTGCCCCAGATGAATCACTTCCGCACCGGTGGCCTGCAAAATCCGCCGCATGATGTTGATGGCCGCATCATGCCCGTCGAACAAAGAGGCGGCGGTAACAATCCGAACTTTGTGCTTCAACGGATATTTTTCTACCTGCCTGTCGACCTGAGGTTGTACGACCGTAGCCATAATGTTATCCTTTTTATGATTGGTTTTTATGAAGCATCGGCTTTACCCATCACACTTTGCTTATCCCGCCCCGAAAAAACGGCCTGAGAGGGCGGTTAAAAAAATTTTAACACCGGGGGAAAGAATTTGCAACCGGATTGTGCATTCGGTGGGGATCAGTCGAATTTGGCGTCGGGATGATCACCTTTGTCTTTGGGAAAATAACGGCGGTAAATCCAGCCGCTAAACTCCAGGGCAACTTTATGATAAGGATCGATCCCTGAAGAGGAAAAGAAATGCTCCACTTTCCGGGAAGCCTCTTTCCAGGTCGGGGTTTGATTCAACTCGTGGATGAAGGCCTCATACTCCGCCTGACTTCCTCCGAACAATTTTTGAATGATACGACGTCGGCTTTTGGGAGGAATGAGATGATGGAGATTTTGCAATGTGTCTCCTTTAAACTTTTCTCCCACCGTTTGGGCGATGAGGTCGGCGGGGCTTTGCCCCGGCGTCATGCGCCCGCTTTCCCGGGAATCGGTACCGCCGGAAGAAGCCCTCTTTTCGGAGGCCTCCGAACCCTTTGTCGCGGCCGGTGGAGCAGAATCCTGCCCGGAGGTTTTAGACGAGGGCGTTTCCGGCGGCGTTTTCTGTTCTCCATGAGGATCCTCTTTTTTACTCCGGGAAGCGGAGGAGGCCGAATAGGAAGAGGGCGGAGGAGCTTTCCGGGAGGCGGTTCGCGATTTCGGAAGATAGGGAAAAATAAACTCATCGGCCATGGAATCGAAAGCGGAGAAGGTGGAGTTTTCGGCCGGGATGCTTTCTTCCGAGGTCGCGTTGTCCCCGGATGGTTTGTAGAGGGATTGAGGTGACCATATTTGGGTTTGCTCGGCATCTTCTCCGGTGAAATTGGAAGGCCCCGGAAAATCCCCCGGCGAAGCGCCCGGGGAGGCCTCGCCATGCTCCGGAACGGGTTCTCCGGAGCACCAGGCTTTCCAGTGCTGAAGCACCTGAGCCAGCCTCAGCATATCCACCCGCCCGGTGTGCTCCACGATTTCCCGGTCAATCCGTCGGGAAAATTCTTCCAGCCCGGTCTCGTCGAAGATGAGGGAGAGGATGCTGGTGCAAATCAGGCAGGCGGAGTCCGGATGGGGATGCTCCTCCCACACCAGAATCACTCGCTTGAAGATCGGCCATCCCAGAGCCGTTTTATCCTCCCCATAGGCTCGCTCGTTTAGCAGCGAGGGGCGGGATACCAGCACGGGAATGCACAGGGCCCGGGGGTACACTTCCGCCACCTGATCCGGAGCCGCTTTGACGTAGCAAACTCCGCCCAGATAGTTCAGGGCGGAGGAAATCGGCGACACCGCCCGGCCGTAGTTCAGTTCCAGAATGTGCAGGGCCTGATCGAAGAGATGATCGGCCAGTTCTTTTTGCCCCCGGGCTTTGTATAGCGTCGCCAGGCGATTCATTTGCAGGGCCGTTTCCGGATGTAGGGGGCCTTCTCGGCGGGCGGTACGTTGTAGCGCCTGATATACCCGGCGGGTGGCCTCGGTCAGCAGACGCTGTTCGTAGAGGGTGGACAGCAAATCCATTTGCATCTCTCCAATCCCTGGAAATCTCCCAACTCCGACTTCCCGTTCAGGGAAGGTGCTCCTAATTATCGAAACGATGTGGCGTTTGATAAGGATGAGGATGGGGGTCACTTTATCTGGTATGCCAATTCACGGTTCTTTCGCTACCAGGCGTGAAGTGTGAAACGTGAGAAAATGGAGAACTATCTGGGGATCAATTGAGTCTCCGACGGAGGGCATCCCGCGCCACACGGGCCGGTTCAAATTCGGGGTTGATGCGCAAAGCGGCTTCGTACTGGGAAAGCGCCAGTGGCCACATCCCCTTCATCTCATAGGCTCTTCCCAGATTGGTGTACGCGTATTCCGGGGTAGCGTATCGGCGGGTCTGTTTGGCCATCTCCAGCCAGGGAATGGCGGCATCCGGCTGACCCATTTCCAGCAGGTAGGCGCCGATGTCGTTGTAGGGATTCCCAAACTCCGGATCGATGTCGATGGCTTTATAACACTCCTCGATGGCTTCTTCCAGACGCCCCATCATGCTGTAGGCCCATCCCAGAAATGTATGGCCCTCGGCGGTCTCTTCAATTTCCAGCGACTTTTTGTAACACTCCACCGCTGCTTCCAGTTCTCCCCGCATTTGATGCATATACCCCCGGATGAAATACTCCTTCGCTTTGGGGCCGATTTTGTAATCGGGAAACATCTCGCTCACGGGGATTTCTCCTGTACTACCACGTATTTGCGGATATATGCTTCCACTCGCTTCCAGACGAGCGGTCCCGATTGCAACACCACATCGGGAACCATTCGGGACGCCAGTTCATACAGGATGTATTCTTCCAGATATCCATCCTGAATAATCTTTTTCAGACGATCAAGTTCCGGAACAGGGGGAATCTCGTTGTTTTCCCGCATACTCAGGTATGTTTCCATCAGGGAAAAGATCGCCTGTTTTTCCTCCCGGGAAGTCCAGAATACCCGGGGGGAATCCTCCTTTCCTCCACCGAAATCCGGCTCTCCCAGATAAAGGGCCTTGGCCATGGCAAAAGCCATCCACATTCGATCTTCTTTTTTGAGGCTTACATAAATATTGATCGCTCCGTCCTTTCCCTTTTGAACCACCGCCGCGGGGTGCAGGCTGTTATCGTAAATTTTGATCCCCAGTTCCTGTTGTATTGAACTCAGGGGCTCCAGAATGTTCTTATGACGAGGTTTGAACGTGAGGGCGCGGATATAATTTTCCACCGCCAGATCGGGTTGTCCCAATTTCATGTGGGCGGTAGCGCTGAAAAAATACACCCGATAATCATACGGGTTCAGTTTTTTCGCCCGAAGGTAGTAATCCAGCGCCCGTTCCGGCTGATCCACCATCAGGTAACAATCCCCCGCCAGTAAATAGGCCACATAGCAACTCTCGGAAGCGGCCATGGCCCTTTCGTAATGCTCCAGTGCCCGGGGATATTCCTTTTTGAAAAAATGTTCTTCGGCCACTTTGATGGCCTCCCAGGCGTCCTCGCCGCATTCATATTCCCGAAGGATAATGGAGCTATCTCCCCTTATCTCAATCCAGGGGTATTCCGTGTGGGGCCTCACCTCCGGATAATAAACCTCCAGAAATTTTTCCCGGGGTATGTCGGTACTATCCAGCGGCAGGATATTGTAGATGGTTTTGGATTCGGTCAGAATTTTGAGAATTTCAGGTAAGGTGAGAAAGCCACGGGTGGTATCCGCTTTTTCTCCCTGTGCCCAACCGGGGGAGTGAAACCACCACATCGACAAAAAGATCACCAGAACAAAAGAGCGATGTCGGGGCATGGAGTGCTCCTCGGGCGATTCAGGTTTATGGATGAGAGGATTTACATATTTTCCGGTCAAAGCTCCGGTTGCTGTTGGTAAAGTTTAACCATCTCCGGAAAAACTTTCAAGCCATTTTTTGGCGATAATGCAGGCGGGTGCGTATATTGCCGTGAACCTATCGGAGGTTACCGCAGTGGCAATGTTTTCGGTGTGCCCAAACATCCTCAACCGGTTACGGAGCGCTTCGGGTTTGCGTTGGGCAATACTCGTGCTGCTTCTTGGAATGGGGTGCAGGGA
>CAYQGB010000219.1:0-7082 GCA_964416895.1 uncultured Calditrichaceae bacterium | reverse complement strand
AGCATCCAGTATCAAGCATCCAGCAACAAAACCAGGTTAGATGAATGCCTCAACGAGATTTTTTTGATCACGAGACCCACTGTTCGTTTTGTAACCGCCGGGCCAGTCAGGTAAAGCACCTGATTACCGGCGCCTCGGCGTCCATTTGCGATCAATGCGTGCAAAACGCCACCGATATTCTCCGGAACTCTCAATACAGCCAGTTTCAGCGGGGAGAGTTTCGCCTGCCCAAACCCCGGGAGATCAAAAGCTTCCTGGATCAATTTGTCATCGGGCAGGAGCAGGCCAAGATTGCCCTGTCGGTGGCGGTGTACAATCACTACAAGCGCATCTCCACCGAAGGGCTGAACGATGATGTGGAGATTGAAAAGAGCAATATTCTGCTGATCGGCCCCACCGGCGTGGGCAAAACCCTGCTGGCGCAAACCCTGGCCCGAATGCTTCAGGTGCCCTTCTCCATCTCCGATGCCACCACCCTCACCGAAGCCGGCTACGTGGGGGAGGATGTGGAAAACATCCTAGTGCGGTTGTATCAGGCGGCCAATTACGACATCGCCGCCGCAGAACAGGGCATCGTGTATATTGATGAAATTGATAAAATTGCCCGGAAAGCCGGATCGCCCTCCATCACCCGGGATGTTTCCGGGGAAGGGGTGCAGCAGGCATTGCTGAAGATTCTGGAAGGCACCGTATCCGCCATTCCCCCCAAAGGCGGGCGCAAACATCCCGAAGCCCCCATGATCAACATCAATACCCGAAACATCCTGTTCATCTGCGGGGGCGCCTTTGACGGCATCGAGGACATTATCCGGCAGCGGATTGGGGAAAAGGCGGTGGGATTTTCGGCCAAGATCAAATCGGTGAACAACATGTCTTTCGGGGAGTTGCTGGAGCACGTGGAGCCGGAGGACCTTCTGCACTTCGGGCTGATTCCGGAACTGATCGGTCGCCTGCCGGTGATCGTGGGACTGGGCGAGTTGAGCGAATCCGAGCTGCTGGCGGTGCTGGTGGAGCCGAAAAATTCGCTGATCAAGCAGTACAAGAAACTGTTTGAACTGGAAGGCATCGAACTGAAATTTACCGAGAAGGCGCTTCGGGAGATCGTGAAACTGGCCCAGAAGCGCAAGACCGGCGCCCGGGGATTGCGCAGCATTCTGGAAAAGGTCATGCTGGAGGTGATGTTCACGGTTCCCTCTCTGGATGATGTCCGGGAGTGCCTGATCACCGAGGAAGTGATTCTGGGCAAAGCCAAACCGATCCTGAAATTCGGAAATTCCCGCCAGTCCGCCTAACCTGAATCATTGATGAGTCACAACCAACACAGAGAGCGATACGCGCTCCCCGGTGTTCACATACCGGGTTGTTTCAGGGAATCCTTTCGGTGATCCCGTTGAGTGTTCCGCTTCGATTGCTCTTTGTTCTTTACTCTTTGAACTTGTTGAGCCTTACCCCCGGTCGGTTTCCTGAACTGAATCGCGACGATGAATAGAAAGGCGTTGGTACATGGAGAAGTTTCAAAAAGTCTTGCCGGACAATACGATCATTGAAATTCCCCCGGTGCTGCCGGTGTTGCCCATTCGGGATCTGATTGTGTTTCCCCATTCGGTGGTGCCGCTGCTGGTGGGTCGGGATCGCTCTCTGGCGGCGGTGGATCATGCCCGAAATCAGGATCACCTGCTGCTGGTGGTGACCCAAAAGGATGCTGAAAAAGAGCGCATTCAGGCCTCGGACATCTACCGGGTGGGTACGGTCAGCCGCATTTTGCAGGTGATGGAGTTCCCCAACGGGCATTCCAAAGTGGTGGTGGAAGGGCTGGTGCGGGCGCGCATCCGGCGATTTATGAACAACCGTCACTTCTTCCAATCCCGACTGGAAGTGGTGGATGATGAAGAGGCGGCCATCCAGTTGCCCGATTTTTATCTTCAGCAACTGTTCCACTATTTTCAGGAATATATCAGCTTTACCCCCGAACTGCCGGAAGAGATGCTTCAGCATCTGCGCCAGCAGGACGACCCCGTGCGCATGATCGACTTCGTGGCCCTGAACGTGCAGGCGGATGTCTCCACCAAGCAGGCCATCCTCCAGGAAATCAACATCGAAAAACGTATCCTCAAGCTGCTGGATCTGTTGCAGCAGATTATCGGCGCCCATCGGGTACGGCAGGAGATTGATCAGAAGGTGCAGGAAAATCTTCTGCGCAACCAGCGCAATTACTATTTGCAGGAAAAGCTGCGGGTGATCAACAAAGAGCTGGGGGAAGAGGAAGAGCCTTCTCCGGAAATTCTCAAGTTAGAAGAGAAAATTCTCGCCGCCAACATGCCCGAAGCGGCCTTCGAGAAAGCCACCGAGGAGCTGACCAAGCTGCGCAAGATCCCTCCCTTTTCCCCGGAATACACGGTCATCCGCAACTACCTGGACTGGATGGTGCAGGTGCCCTGGAAGGAAGAAACCGAGGATCGGCTGGACATTCAGGAAGCTCAGGAAATTTTAGATGAAGATCACTTCGGGCTGGAGAAGCCCAAGGAGCGGATCATCGAGCATCTGGCGGTGTTGCAGCGGGTGGGGCAGATGAAAGGGCCGATTTTGTGCTTTGTAGGGCCTCCGGGAGTGGGAAAGACCTCCCTGGCGCGCTCCATCGCCCGGGCGCTGAATCGCAAATTCGTGCGGGTCTCTCTGGGAGGCGTGCGGGATGAGGCGGAAATCCGGGGGCATCGGCGCACCTACATCGGCTCCATGCCCGGCAAAATCATCCAGTCCATGAAAAAGGCCGGCACCCGCAACCCGGTGTTCCTGTTGGATGAAATCGACAAGATGAGCATGGATTTCCGGGGCGATCCCGCCTCTGCATTGCTGGAGGTGCTGGATCCGGAGCAGAACAAGAGCTTCAACGATCACTATCTGGATGTGGATTACGACCTCTCCCAGGTGTTTTTTATTACCACCGCCAATGTGCAGTCGAACATCCCCCTTCCGCTCCAGGATCGCATGGAGATCATCGAGCTTCCCGGATATCTGGAGCATGAGAAGGTGAAAATCGCCCAACTGCATCTGATTCCCAAGCAATTCGAGGCCCACGGGTTGAGCCGGGAGGAACTGGAAATTGAGGAAGGGGCGATTTTGCGGATCATCCGGGAGTACACCCGGGAAGCGGGGGTGCGGAATCTGGAGCGGCAGATTGCCAATCTGTGCCGCAAGGCGGTGCGGCGACTGGTGCGCAGCGAGAATGCCCGCCCTCTGCGGATTTCCCCGGAAGTGCTGGAAGAGTATCTGGGCAAGCCGCCTTATCTGAATCGCCAGGCCAGTATGAAGGAGGAGATCGGGGTGGCCACCGGTCTGGCCTGGACGCCCTACGGCGGGGATTTGCTCAAAATCGAGGTCACCGTGCTGCCGGGCAAAGGCCGCCTGACCCTGACGGGCAAGTTGGGCGAGGTGATGCAGGAGTCGGCCCAAACGGCGCTGAGCCACGTGCGCTCCATCGCCGGAGAGTTCAATATTCGCCCGGAGATGTTCGAGGAACGGGATATTCATGTGCACGTGCCCGAGGGAGCCATTCCCAAAGATGGGCCTTCCGCCGGGGTAACCATCGCCGCGGCCATGCTCTCCGCCCTGACCCGGCGCCCCCTGCGCAACGATGTGGCCATGACCGGAGAGATCACCCTGAGAGGAAAGATACTGGCGGTGGGAGGCATCAACGAAAAACTGCTGGCAGCCCAGCGCAATGAGGTGCCCACGGTGCTGGTGCCGGCGGAAAACAAGAAAGAGATCGACGACCTGCCGGAGGAACTGCGAAAGGGGATCACCATCCGACAGGTCGGCGAATTTCGCGAAGTGCTGGAACTGGTGCTGGCCGAGGGGTAAGCCTCTACCGGATTACCAGGAGTTTGCGGAACTGAATAAACAGGTGGCTGCGGATGCCGTACAGATAGACCCCGCTGGCCACCGGTCGCCCCTGTTCATCCTTCCCGTCCCATTCCACCACATAGGAATCCGGGGCCAACGGCCCATCCACCAGGGTGCGGATTTTGCGCCCCAGCGCATCGTAGATGCTCAGGTTGACCTCGATGGTACCTCCGCGCACCCGGGGAATATCGAAGGGAATCCGGGTGGCGGGATTGAAGGGGCTGAAGGGATTGGGATGATTGGGATGGAGGGCAAATTTTTCCGGCACCTCTCCGGTTCCGGTGACCACGGTTCCCTTTACCGCCGTGGCCGACACCGGGCCGTGGAACATCCGCAAGCCGGAGTTGGCCACATCGGCAATTTTATACCAGTAGGTAAATCCGTTGACCACCCGGCGATCGGTGAATCGATATACCCGTCGGGTGCTGCTGTTGCCGGCCCCTTCCAGCGCGGGGTTATGGACATAGGAGTCGATCATCTGGTACTCCCCGTTGCGGCTGTTGGCCCGGTACACCTCAAAGCCCAGGTTATCCACCTCGCTTTCGGTGATCCATTCCAGGGTGATGAACCCATCCCCGCCCCGGGCGGTAAAGCTGGATAGCTGCACGGGAAGGGCGGCGTCGTTCATACCGAATTCCACCGCCAGCGGAGAACTGAAATAGGGCCCCCCTACCCCATCCTGGCGATACTCCACGCCCAGCGTGCCGTCGGCGTTTTCGATACCCACCGAAGAGGTGTTCAGATTGATGGAAGTGCCCGATTCCAGGTACTGAAGCTTGATATTTCCATCCCGTTTCAGGATAATCTGAGCGGTGATCCAGCTGTTGGGATCGGTATCCAGATTCAACTGGGGATAATGCTCGTAGGTCACCACAAAATTCCCCGAAGCGTCGGTGCCGTAGTACAGGTGTTTCCCGACTATGTCGGGATCGGTGGGATCCAGGTCATCCCAGAACAGGGCCACAAAATTTTCCAGTCCGCCTTCGGTGGGAATGTTTACATTGGTGTTCATTTGATTACCGGGCAGACCGGTGGGATCGGTAAAGGAAACCCAGCCATCGGAGCCGATCCATACGCGATTGTAACTCACCCCGAAGAAGGGGAAGTCAAATCCCAGGGGGATGGGGCCTTCGGCGTCATCATCGAGCATAAGGGAGATAATATCCGTGCCGGTGCCGGAGATGTCGATCCAGTTAAATTGGGGATGGGAAGGGGCATTGATGGCCAGGGAGTTGGCGAAGAAGTACCCGCCGCTGCCGGGACCGCCGCCTCCGCTGTTGTAATCCACTCCGTTGCCCTGGAGCAAGGCCGTGGTGAGGGCATCCAGTTGATTATCGGTCACCGCCAGTTGGGCGGTTTTGGCGCCTTCGGAGGTGGGCTTGAAGGCGACATCCACGGTGATGCTTTCCCCTAAATTCAGGCTCACCGGATAGCTGTTGAGGTCGGTGAGCAGAAACTGGCTTGCATCCGTGCCGGTGATGGAAACATCGGTAATGGTCAGGGCGCCCTGCCCGATGTTGGTGATGGTGAACGTTTGAGCGGTGGAGGCGGTGAACAGGTTTTGATCCCCGTAATTCACCGTATCCGGGGAAATGTCCGTTTGCGGAGCGGGAGAAGAGACGGTTTTGTTCACCTGCACCAGGTCGATGAACCACTCATCCCCGTCAAAGCCGGCGTAGCGGAAAGCGATGTAGACGGGGGAAGAACCGGTGAACGAGGCCAGATCCAGGGAGATTTGCACCCACTGATCTTCGGCGCCGATGGCGTCCCGCAGCACGGTCCAGGTGGCTGCGGTGGGATCGCCGGAGCCGGTATAATCGGTGGACACCAGCGTTTGATGGGTAATCCCGAAGAAGCCCAGGTTCACGTTTTCGTAGTAGGTTAGAGATGCCAGCGCCGCATCGGAGAGATCCAGCGGAGGGGAGATCAGCCACACATCAATGCTGTCCCGGGCAAAGGTGATGAACGCGGAGAAAGAGCCGTCAAGGGCCCGTTGGGAAGAGCGCACCCAGTTCAGCGGGCCGCTGACCACGAATTGCGTCCATCCGGTGGGAGGGAAAAGCGTATCCTCAAAGCTCTCGTTGAGCAGCAGCGCTGTGCCGGTGGTGATGGCCATGGGGGAAGAGGGAGTTTGCCGGGCCATCTCTCTCAGAATGTGGGTTACCTGTTTTTGCTCTCCCGCATTCAGAGGCAGCCCGGCCTCGTAGCGCTGAAATAGCTGTTTCAGGCGGGATCGTTCGGGGACATGGGACTGCGCCTGCACACCGGCGGAAAGAACCATGCCTGCCAGGCACAGGATGTATGTCACCGCTGTCACTGAAATTGATCTCATGACGGCCTCCTCACTGAGAAACGGATTCCTTACCTGACCCCCCGTCATCGAACAAAAATTGCACCAAAGATAGCGCCCGCCCTCGAGGAAAGCAAATATTCACTTATGGTGCAATATAATGCAAGTTTTTGAATAAAAATAGGGTAAATTTGTGGAAGGCATCACAGGTTGAGACCGGGAAAAGCGCAATCTACGGCAAATGAAAAATTTCCGTTGATTTATCCCCCCCACCGGGATAAATTGGCGGCCTTTTTTGGGTCAATGCATTGAATCAGGCAGTTACCTGGAATTGATTTTGAATGGATAATTTGTTGTACACTTCTAAGATGGTGGAAAGGGAGTTTCTCCTTTACGTTTACTCTAATGTGTCGTTCGCTTTTCCGGAGGGAAGTGCTTTTTCCAATTTTCCCATCCCCCAATAAAGGTAATGCCTTCTAGCGCTCGTTTTCAGAGACTTTCCTGGCAACTATAAGATTACGATTGAACTCACGATGCAGAAACAAGAACCATCACGATTTTTGTTTTTCCTGAAGCTTTGTTGGGAAAATCGTAAGTTCTTGATAATCTTTAACAGCGTTGTGTTGGTTCTCTCTGTAATTATTGCTCTTATCCAACCGGTTTGGTATAAGGCGGATTCTACAATCTTGATCCAGGTGGACGACTCGAAAGCATTGGCAGTTTCCGGATTATTGCAGGGGTTGCCAATACCTATTGGAGGAACCCCTTATGAAGCTAAAGTTGCTTTGATCAAAGCCTTATTCAAAAGTCGCTCGTTTATGGAATCTATTATTGAGAAGTTCGATCTTCATCGGGTTTATGAAAGCCAATACAAACAAGATACTTATTTGAC
>CAYQGB010000218.1:0-7093 GCA_964416895.1 uncultured Calditrichaceae bacterium | reverse complement strand
AGCAGTTATTTCATCTTTCATCTTTAATTATGGGTATATCCAGGTTCGCCATCACGGCGTGTCTTCCCCTTGCCCCGGCGCTGTGATGTCCCATCCGAATTTACACAACCATCCCCTTCCCCCCAAACAGGGAAAGATGTTCCTGTAAAACGCCGGAGATGCGCAAAAATTGTGCACGATGTGCACGGCTGTATCCGGGAAACCGTTCCCGGGAACAATTCCGATCTCCCGCCGGAATGCTAAACCTGTATATTTTAATCGCATTGGGGGAGTTTTGTGAGCGATGGCACAGGATTTGACATCTATAGCACCGGGGGAATCCGGCAAAACAGGAGGAGGATTTTCCCGGGGAAACAAATTCTTCTAAAAAGAGTAGGGTTTCGGGTAAGCAAATGCGTATAGTAATAACAAAATCCCCAGGGAAGGGAGGAACTCTCCGCACGGGCACATCGGATGTGTGATCTCCAGATACTGCTGGATTGGGGTATCCCTCCGATTGCCGGTATTCCCGGGCCGATGGAACGGAATCCGGCAAGCGTGAGGAAGGCCGATCCTGACCGGCTCCGGAATTCGCGAAAGCAATTCACATCAGCAACATGGGTCGAAAATTGAAACAACCTCTGTTTTTTTTCTTTCTCCTGAACATGGCGCTCTCCTGTAGCGCGCCGGTGTGGCAGCGGGTGGATATGGCCCAACGCCAGGGTGATCTTCCCGCTGCCGTCGCCGAGTTAGAAAACCACCTGCAACTGCATCCCCAGGACGCCCGGGCGCTGTACCGCCTGGGAGAGATTTACGGGGAAATGGGGCAGTGGGAAAAAATGGTGGAGGCCTTTGAACGGGCGGTGAACGCGGATGCCCGATGGGAGCGAGATGTGGAGGTTACCCGCGAGTATTACTGGACGGAGAATCTAAACCGGGGAATTGCCGCCTTTCACCGGGGAGCGGCGGATAGCGCCTTAACCTTTTTTCACAACGCGACCATCATCCTTCCCCGGCGACCGCTGGCCCATCGCCTGGTGGGTGAAGCAGCCCGGAAGCTCCACGATCTGCCCCTGGCGCAACAGGCCCTGGAGACCACCCTGCAGCTGGATTCGCTGGATCATCGCGCCCGCCGCCTGTTGATGCGGGTGTATTTTGATCGGGAAAACTTCCCTGCGGCCATCCGGGAAGCGGCCACCCTGTTGCGGCATTTTCCCGAGGAAGTGGAGGCCCGACGAACCATCGCCTATGCCTACGACCGGCTGGATGATCGGGCCAACGCCGGGGCCGCTTACCAGGCCCTTCTCCGGATCAGCGCCCATCCCCGGGATTATCAGGCCTGCGCCGCGTTCATGTATCGCCTGGGCGAATATGAGCAGGCCATCGAGCTGAGCCGCCAGGCCATCCGCTACGGCGGGGATGCGGTGGAAAATCTCCGGGCCATTGCCCAGGTGTACCTCATGCAGCACCGGTTTGAGCCTCTCATCGAAACGGCGCAGGAGATTCTGAAAGCCAAACCGGATGATCTGGCTGCCCTTCAGCTTCTGCAAATTGCCTATGCGGCGCTGGATAAACGCCAGGAGCTGCAAAAAATCACCCAACAAATTGAAGAAATTCAAGCCCGGTTGTCCCGATGAAACCAATACCTGCCGGCATATTGACCGTGCTTCTGGTGGCGATGGCCTTTTCCGCCGCCCAAGCCCAGTTGCAGATTGTGGATGTCCGCCCCGGCCAGGGCAGCGTTACCGTGGAACCGGATTCGGTGATCCACATTGAATTTGACCGCCCGGTGGATATGGCCACGGTGACCCCCACCTCCCTGAAACTGTGGGGCGCCCATCACGGGCCGTATGCCACTGCCACGGTGTTTGATCCCGCCACCAACACCCTGAAGATTTCCGGCATTCCCGCCTTTATCACCGGAGAGACGGTTACCCTCCTGCTCACCGCCGACATTCGGGGGCAGGACGGCTCGGCTCTGAGCCGCCCCTTCCGGCTCTCTTTTACCACTCTGAACAGTCAGGGAAATATCCTGGGATTTCCCCCCCCGGTATTGCTGGAGTTTCCCCTGTTTCCCGGGGATCAGCAGCCGGCCCGGATGGCCGTGGGCGATTTCGATGAGGATCAGTTTCCCGATGTGGCCGTGGTCAACAGCACTTCCGGTACGCTGACCATCCTGCGCAGCGACATCATTGCTGCCGGGGTGCCTTCGTTTCAACCGGCACAATCCTACTCCGCCGGAATTACCCCTCTGGATCTGGTCAGCGCCGATTTTGATGACGATGGGCATCTGGATATCGCCCTGGTGAGCTTTAACAGCAATGATATGCGCTTCTTCTGGGGGGATGGTGCAGGGAATTTCTCGGCCACGGGAGCCGTTCCGGTGGGCAGCCGTCCTTCCGGCATCGCCGCCGATGATTTTGACGGCGATGGTCGCCTGGATGTGGCCGTCTCCCTGTTCGGGGATGATCGGGTGGCGGTATATGCCAACGATGGCGGGCGCAGCTTTTCCCTGGCCCACAGCCTGACCACCGAGGAAAGCCCCTTCGGGGTGGCCGCCGGGGATGCCGACGGGGATGGCGATCCCGATCTGGCGGTGATCAATAATGGAGGCAGTTCCATCTCTTTCTTCCGCAATGAAAACTTTACCGGCTGGCAGGCGCTTCCCATCCTGCCCCTGGATCAACGCCCCATCGCCCTGAAATGGGGCAACGCCCTGCAAACCGCCGGCGATCCCGACAACCGCTTCTCCGAACTGATCGTGCTCACCGGAGACCTGACCATCATCGGAAACAATCCTGCCGGTACCACCGCCCAGGAAAGTCAGGTGGTGGTGTTCCGCTTTGATGCCGGTTCCGGCGCTCTCACCGAGGCCCAGCGCTTCACCTATACCGGCAATGCCGTGGCCTTCCATCTGGCCAACATGGATTTCGACAACGCCGGGGATACCGATCTGGATTTGCTGTTCACCGATTATACCGGCAGTTCGCTACACTTTTCCGCTAACGATAACAACACCGGGTGGAACGGTACCACCGCCGGAGTGGCTATCGTGCCCTTTCCCCGGGCGATTGTCACGGCGGATTTTGATCGCGACGGCGATAACGACGTGCTGATGGCCGAGCATCTGGATAACCAGCTGGCTCTACTGCTCAGCCCACCCTCGGAGCTGGTTCTGCTGTTCCCCGATACCACCATCGACTTCGGGGATGTGTATGTGGGGGATACCGCCCTGGTGGTGGCAACGTTTGATCCCACCTCTTCTCTGAACCTCAATGTGCGGGTCTCTTTGCAGGGGAACCCCCTGCGACCGGAGGATTCCCTCTCGTTCGAGATTCTCCCCCGGCAATTTCAGGTGCAGAACGGGCAGGATTTTGACGTCAGCCATTTCTTCTTTCCCCGGGACACTCTGGAATATTTGACCTTCGGCCTGTTTTTTACCGACCACCCCCTGGAAGAAGACCCGGTGGTGGTGACCATGATCGGGCGGGGCGTCATCGTGCAAATTGAGGTGGATCCCCTGGTGCTGGATTTCGGCAATGTTCCCCCTGGCTTCAGCCGCACGCTCAATTTTACCGTGCGGAATCTGGGCAACACCACCCTGGAGATCGGCCAATTTAGCAACCGGTTGCCGGAGTTCATCGGCCCCACCGGCCCGGACGCCGTTCCTGCCCACGGAGAAAAATCCTATCCGGTGACCTTTGCCCCCACCGTGGAAGGGAGCTACCGGGATACCCTGTTCATCGACAGCAACGACCGGGTAAATCCCCGGGTGGGAGTGGTGTTGATCGGCCTCAGCAGCGCCCAACCGCCACAGATCACCTCCGCAGCCGTCGACACCGCTTACGAGGATCAATTCTATTCCTACCGGGCTACCGCCATCGATCCGGAAGGGGAGCCGGTAACCCTCCGGTTTGAAAATTTACCCCACTGGCTCACCGCCGACGCCGATAGCGTGTTCGGCACCCCCCGGGAAGGCGACCGGGATACCACCTTCCGGGTGATCGCTAACGATGGGTTCCTGGAGGATACGCTGGATGTGCTGCTGATTGTCATTCCCGTGAACGACGCCCCCACGCTGACGGCGGTGCCGCCCCCGCCGTACACGGTGGAAGAACAACAGCCGCTGAGCTTTTCTCTGGTTGCCGAAGACGCCGAGGGCGAGCCGCTGCGATTGACCACCGGCCCTCTGCCGCCGGGAGCGGTGTTTGTGGATCAGGGGAACAATCGGGGCAGCTTTAACTGGACGCCGGATTTCGGCGACGCCGGGACCTATGAGGTGACCTTTACCGCCACGGAGACCCAATCGCAGCCGCCTTTGCAGGCCACCCTCACCGCCACCATCACCGTGACCCGAAAGTTGCCCGATGTGGTGGTGCAGAGCCTGCAAGTCGATCCTCCGGAGGTGTTTTTCGGCCAGACGGCTACCATCACCGGAGCGGTGGAGAATCGTCTGGCCCCGGTGCCGGAAACCTTCACCGTCCACCTGACCGTGGACGGCTCGGTGGTGTGGGATACCACCGTGACCGGCATGGGCATCGGGGATCGCTTTGCGGTGCGGGCATCGGCGAAGTTTGAACGCCTGGGCCCGGTACCGGTGGTGCTGGCCGCCGATGTGGGCGACGTCGTGCCGGAAGCTTCCGAATCCAATAACAGCCGGCAGGTAACCGTGAACGTGCGCCAGGGGCATGTGATTGTGCGCCCCAATCCCTTCACCCCCAATGGCGACGGGAAAAACGACCGGGCCGAGTTCGACCTGCGTCAGGTGGTGGTCAGCAGCCCGGCGCTGGAAATCTTCGATTTCGCCGGGCGAAGGGTGTATACCCTGACCGGCGTTCAGGGCAACAAGATGATCTGGAACGGCCTGGATCACAGCGGCCGGGAGCTATTGCCGGGAATTTACCTGTTTGTCCTCAAAGACGGGGGAAAGCGAATTGCTACCGGCTACGTGGTGCTGGCAAGATGAACCAGATGCTCAATACTTGCCGGATTCTGAATTGGCTTCGTGATGCGTGAGTGGATTGTTATTCACGTTTTTGTTGGTAGGAGCAAGCGGCGAGGTTTTGGCGATGATGCGTGATGCGTGAAAGAAAACGGGTCACGCATCACGAGAAACAGTCAAAATCTCGGAATTTTCCCTGTTCCATCGTAAGACAAAAACATCAATCGGATTACGCATCACGTATCACGAAGACAGCTAAAACAAACATGATCTGAAATTCCGCATGATCCGGAAAACATGATCAAAAACCGACATCCTGGAACATGACCGTAAATCGGCTTCACAAAACATATTGGTTGCTTCTGGGGGGATTTTTCCTGGTGATAGCGTGGGTAACCACGGCTCCGGCCCAGATCGGCCTGAATCACTTTCCCGCCGGTGCGGCCAACCTGTATGAGTGGCGGGCCTCCCTGGTGAACCCTTCCCTGGGCGCCTATCAACACGGGGCGGTGGAGGCCGGATTTAAGCTGATGCACCTGGGCTTCCTCGACGGGAATGCCACGGCCTTCAAAGCCACCTATGCCCTGGTTCACCTTCCCCGCTGGTTGCCCCATCGCCTGGCCTTCAGCGCGCGGGTGCAGCATTTCAGCGGCCCCCTGTTGCAGGAGTTTGAATTGGGAGTGGCGCTCAGCCGTCAGTTCTGGCGCCGATTTTCCCTGGGCGTTTCCCTGGGGGTGCGCAATTTTTCCTACAATCGGGAGGCCTTTGATCTGGTGGATCCCGACGATCCCGTGTTTGCCGGGGGCACCTCCCGCTGGCAGCCGGATGTCGCCGTCGGCCTGACCTACATCGGCGCGGCCCCGCTGATCATCGGGGTGGGGGTAACCCATCTCAATCGCCCGGCGGTGTCGCTGGCCGACGATGCCGTGCGGCTGACCCCGCGGGTGCATGTGGGCGTGGCCGTTCATCTGGGCGGCTCCACCGTGCACGGTGGAGGCATGCGCAACGAGCACACCGTGGCGCCCCGGGGATTCTGGCAATTGTATGGAGAAGATGTGGGGCTGCTGCAGATCGGGGTGGGCAATCAGGATGCCTGGCTACGGGGGCGGCTGCGGGTTCGGGGGCCGGTGAGCATCGGCTACGGATTCAGCTACCCGGTTACCGGGCTGGCCGGGGCTACCGTGGGCAGCCACGAGGCGTTTGTTACCTACGAGTTTGATCGCCTGCGGAAGGTGCCTCCCCTGGAGACCCCGCCGGTGGAATGGAACCCCTTCCTGCCGGGCATCTCCCGCATCGACGTGGTACCCCAGTACTACACCGCCGCCAATGTGGAGGCGCTGGATATTTTTGAGAAGCGCCTGGTGCGGGAAGTCAGCGAGGAGTTGACCCCGGAACAGTTGGCCCGGCTGAACGCCTACGATCTGGGAGTGCTGGATAGCTCCCGGGTGGATCGGCCCTTTCCCTTTGAACTGGAGCCGGTGACGTTGCCGGAGATCGGCCCGGAGGACAGCGTGCGCTACTCCCGGGAATACCTCCGTTCCCTGAAGCGGTTGCGGGCGGCGCTTCAGCAACAGGAGGGCAATCCGGATATTGTGGTTATCGCTCCCAAAACTCAGCGTAAACGGGCCGCCCTGCTGGAAAAAGAATTGGCCGAACAGCAGCCGGATAGCGCCGGGGTGCAGGCGGCCCGACCGCGCTTCGCCAACCCGGAAGACAGCTTGCGATGGAGCCGACCGGTCTCCCTGGAAGAACTGCAAAAATCCGAAGAGCTGGTGATCCTGCGGCCTCAAAGGGTGCTGTTTCACATCTACCCGGTGCTCCCGGAAAAGTTAGATCCCCACTGGAAACTGGTCATCGAGGATCAACAGGGGCGGGTGGTGCGCACCTTCACCGGAACCTCGGCGGAGCAGCAGGTGGTGGCCTGGAACTGGCGGGATTCGCAGGGGCGGATCATCGAGCCGGGATTTTACCGTTACTACATCGCCTGGCGGGACGCCCGGGGGCAGGAACGCCATTCCCCCGCCCGAACGATTTATGCCCGGCAGCTCAAGCGGCGCATCCACATCAAAGTTACCCGCCGCTTCACCACCCCGGAAGGGGACGTGAACTCCATCGGAATTATTCTAAACAAATCGACTTCTGAGGAATAGTGCGGGGAGTTCAAAGTGCAAA
>CAYQGB010000217.1:0-7112 GCA_964416895.1 uncultured Calditrichaceae bacterium | reverse complement strand
GTCATCCCCGGATACATGCTGTTGATGGTGAACAGATACACCGGACGAAAAATATCCTCAAACAGGAAGATGGCTACCAGCAGGCCGATCATGCTCAGTTCCGGTCGCTGCTGGAAGATGTCCATGAGGCGCACGGCCTTCTCTTTGCTGAGGAACAGGGGAAACACCCCGCTTCCGTCCAGCGGGGGCAGGGGGATCAGGTTAAAGATAAACAGCACCATGTTCAGGGAGAACAGGATGCTGAGCAGGGTGGCGGCGATCAGGGGCAGGCCGTCCTGGCGGGCAGCCACGATGCCGGCCATCCCGAATTTGGTTTCCATGGGAGCGATAAAAATGCCCAGATGTATGCCGATTTGAATCCCCAGCACGGCCAGAAAAACCAGCACCAGATTGGCTGCCGGTCCGGCCAGCGCCATATAGGCGGATTGGCGGGGATGCTGGCGCGCCCAGGTGGGATTATACGGAGCGCTGGCCCAGCCCATCATCCAGCCTAAAAAAATATACGACAGCAGAGGCACCAGCACCGTGCCCACCGGTTCCCGGCGAATGTGGGGCAGGGGATCCAGGGTTACCTGACCGGCAAAATACGCCGTGGGATCCCCCATTTTAAGGGCGGCCAGAGCATGAGCCGCTTCATGCAACGTGGTGGAAAACAGAAATACCGCATACCACAGAAGCCCCATGGTGAACAGTTCCATCCCGATATCCCCAATCTTCCGGTCAAATCTCCAAAATTCCTGTCGAACATTCCCCCTGTTCCGGGGGGATGATAAGCAAACAAACCCCGCTTTTCAAGGAGTTTGGAAACTACTTTTCCCATGTAACCCCGACCGTAGTGCAAACCCGATCTTCTGCAGAAGAATTTTGAATTTGAAAAACTTATCCCTATTCCGTATATTTGCCCGTTTTAGAACAAAGCCGTGAGCAGATTATGTTTGTGGACACCCTGAATGAGCAGATAAAACAGAAAAGATCGCTTTTATGCGTGGGGCTGGACTCGGACATTCGTAGAATTCCCAACATTTTGCTCTCCGAAGTAGATCCGCTGTATTCCTTCAATCGGGCGATCATCGAGGCCACCCACGATCTGGTGCTGGGGTATAAGCTGAATCTGGCGTTTTACGAATCTCTGGGGATTCCCGGCTGGGAACTGCTGGAGCGCACCCTGTCCATCATTCCCCGGGACTGTCTGGTCATTGCCGACGCCAAGCGCGGAGACATCGAGAATACCTCCCAGAAATACGCCGAGACCTATTTTAAAACCTATAACTTCGATGCCGTGACGGTTTCCCCATTCATGGGAACGGATTCGGTGAAGCCCTTTCTGGAGTACGAGCATAAAGGGGTGTTCATTTTGTGCCTCACCTCCAATCCCGGCTCGGCAGATTTTCAGATGCTCAATTGCGATGATCAGCCGCTGTATGTGCGCATCGCCGAGAAGGCCCTGGAATGGAACTTTCTGTATGGCAACTGCGGGCTGGTGGTGGGGGGCACCCACACCAATGAGATGCAGCAAATCCGGGAAGTGGCTCCCACCCTGCCTTTTCTGATCCCCGGCATCGGCGCTCAGGGGGGAAACCTGGAGCTGGTCATCAAATACGCCACCGATGCCAACGGCTTTTCCACGGTTATCAACGTCAGCCGTTCGGTAATTTACGCTTCCCGGGATATGGATTTTGCCGAAGTGGCCCGGGAACGCGCCCGGCATCTCCGGGATCACATCAACATGCTCATCAGCGTGCAGAAGAATCCGGATCTTTTGAATCAGAATTAGCCGACATACTGAGGACTCTATAACGCTTTTCAGCAACAAGCAGCTATAAGTGCGAAAATCAATCATACGTATTGCGGAACCGATCATTACGCAATACGCATTACGCAATACGCAATATCGTGCAGTTTCCCGATGTTTCAGAAAAACTCCCACATAACTTACCCACTTTTGAATCATGGATAAGAAAGAATTCCTGCACATCGCTGAATCCACCGGCGCCCTCCAGAACGGGCATTTCCGGTTAAGCTCCGGCCTTCATAGCCCCAACTACTTTCAGTGCGCGCTGATGTTGCAATATCCCCATCATTTGCAGCGGTTTTGTAAAGAGATTGTGGAATATTTTCATGAAGAGGAGGAGCATATCAACGTGGTGGTGGCCCCGGCCATCGGGGGGATCGTGGTGGCGCAGGAGGTGGGGCGGCAGTTAAACGTGCGCAGTATTTTCGCCGAACGGGAAGGAGGGAAGATGACCCTCCGCCGGGGATTTACCATCGAACCCCATGAAACCGTGCTGGTGGTGGAAGATGTGATCACCACCGGGGAGACGGTTCGAGAAGTGATCGAACTGGCCGAATCCACCGGAGCGTTCGTGGTGGGGGCGGCCTGTATCATCGACCGCAGCGGCGGCAAACACAAAATCGAAGTACCCCTGTTTGCCGTGCATACCGCCCGGGCGGTAACTTACAAACCGGATCGCTGCCCCCTGTGCGAACAAAACGTGCCCCTGCAAGAACCGGGAAGCCGAAGCCTGACAGGCTCGGGAAGATAGCCGGGGGGAGGGGCATGCAGTACTGCATTCTGGCCAGCGGCAGCAAAGGAAATTCGATCTTTGTAGAGTCCTACTATGGGCGGGTACTCATCGATGTGGGGTTGACGGCCCGGCAGATCGAGCTGCGCCTGCAAAGCCGTAACGTGGAACCGGATTCCATCGACGCCGTTGTGCTTACCCATGCCCACCGGGATCATGTTCGGGGAGTTGGGGTATTCGCCAACCGATACAAAATTCCCATCTACGCCCATCCGGATACGCTGGATAGCATCACTCCCCTCCTGAAACGCAACCAGGTGGTGCACCCCTGGCAGGGGCCGTTTGAGATCGTGGGCCTGCGATTTACCCCCTTTCGGCTGCCTCACGACTGCGATCCCACCGTGGGGTATTTGATCGAGGAAAACGGACGGGTGCTGGGATTATGCACCGATCTGGGAGTGGTCACGGAAGAAGTGCGCCGGCACGTGCGCCAGGCTCAGGCGCTGATTCTGGAAAGCAATCACGATTCCCACCTGCTGATGACCGGGCCTTATCCCTGGCATCTCAAAGAGCGCATTGCCGGAAGAGGTGGCCATCTCTCCAATGATGAGGCCGGGGAGTTGTTGCGGGAAATTCTCCACCCCGGCATTCGCCAGGTGGTGTTGGGACATCTCAGCGATGAGAACAATACTCCGGAACTGGCGTTAACTACGGCACTGCGGTATGTGGGGCAGGCCGGGGAAGCGCTGATCGAGGTCATCGAACAGCGCACCGTGTCTCGTATGTTCTCTCTGTGAACATTTTCAGGAACAGGGCGAGCTTTTCGCCTACTCTGTCACGGTTTATGTTTCTCATCATGCAATTATGTGACCCTTTCAGGGTCAAAAGAGGGGCTTAAGGGTATTTTATGCCCCCAGGGCGGTTGCCCTTCGCTATATCATTTAGACCCCTTCGGGGTCTGGAGGAACCTACACTATCAGTCTAAATGGTTACAGCCTATGTACCTGAATAGTTACAATCTTTTCATCTTTAATCTTTGCCGGGTATCGGGTATAGTTGCGTTATCATCGGAAAAATTCAATTCCTTCAGGGCTGGAAGTTCTGGAAGTTACAGGAAAGGTGAGTGCAGGTTATGGATCTGATTGTGCTGGAAAAACTGAGTTTACTGATTCTGGGACTGTTGATGTTATGGGGAGGCGCGGAACTCCTGGTACGATACACGTCTTTGCTGGCCCGCTCCATGGGGGTCAGCCCGATCATCCTGGGATTGACCATCGTCTCCGTGGGCACTTCCATTCCCGAACTGGTGGTAAGTATCATCGCCGCCCTGGAGGGGCAGGTGGGCATCGCCCTGGGAAACATTGTCGGCAGCAACATCGCTAACCTGGGGCTTATTCTGGGGGTGGGGGCGCTGATCATCTCCCTGGAAATCAAACGTTCCTGGATTCTCCCCGAAGTGGGGATTATGATCGCAGTAACCCTGGTTTTCTGGATGCTGGCCGAGACAGGAGATAAGGTCGTTCAAGCAGAGGGGCTGCTATTGCTGGTGATGATGGGAGGATTTTTAATTTACATCGCCCGCAATACTCTGGAGGAGATGGCAGAATATCGGGAGATGGTGGCGGAAAACGGAGAGAATGGGATTCGACAGATTTCTACTGCCCGAAAGTGGGGATACCTGGGATTATCCATCGTGGGCATCGCCGTGCTCATCACCGGCTCCAAGATCGCGGTCTCCGCAGGCACCCGCCTGGCCGAAATCCTGAACGTCACCAACACGGTCATCGGGCTAACCCTCATCGCCGTGGGCACCTCGCTCCCGGAACTGATCACCACCATCGTCAGCGCCATCCGTAAAGAGAACGACCTGGCCATCGGGAATATCATCGGGAGCAACATTTTCAATATCACCCTCATCGGCGGAGTCACCGCAACCCTTCACCCCATCCCGGTGACCGAAGACCCCAAATTGATGATCTATGAAATGCCCCTGATGATATTTCTCTCGTTCCTGACTCTGGCGGTATTGTGGATTCGCAGTTCCCGGCGGAACCTCCATGTGGTAAAGGGGGTGCTGCTTCTGAGTATGTACGTATTATTCCTGTTCCTCACCGTCAGCCGCTAATCCCCGCGGCAGGGGTTTCCCCAAAACGCTAAAATGCCAGCAACGCTCGCAGTTTATCCGGCAGGCGATCCCTGGGCCAGTAAATGTGCTGTTCCAGTTGAGGGCTGAAGGGGATGGGGGTATCCAGTGAAGCCAGCCGCATGACCGGCGCATCCAGATGGGTAAATCCCTCTTCGGCAATGGCGGCGGCGATTTCCGCCCCGATGCCTCCGGTGAGATTGGCCTCGTGCAACACCAGCACCCGGTTGGTCTTTTCCACCGAGGCCAGCACCGTGGCTTTATCCCAGGGAAGCAGCGAGCGCAAATCCACCACCTCGATTTCCGCCCCTTCTTTCGCCAGCAGTTCCGCCGCTTCCAGCGCCCAGTGCACCGCCAGACCGTAGGTCACGATGGTGGCATCCTTCCCGGGACGTTTCACTTCCGCCGTGCCGATTTCAATCGTATAGGCCTCCTCCGGCACTTCCCCGCGGATGCTGCGATACAGCGCCTTGTGCTCGAAATACAGCACCGGATTGGGATCCTCAATGGCCGCCAGCAGCAGCCCTTTGGCGTCGTACGGGGTTGCCGGGGCGACCAGCTTCAGGCCGGGTACGTGGAAGAACCAGGCCTCCGGGCACTGAGAATGAAACGGTCCCGCTCCCACGCCTCCCCCGTAGGGCATCCGGATGGTCACATTGACCGGCGCTCCCCAGCGGTAGTGGGTCTTGGCCAGATTGTTCACCGTCTGATTGAATCCACAGGAGATGAAATCGGCAAACTGCATTTCCACCACGGGTTTGAATCCTTCCAGGGCCAATCCCAGCGCCGCCCCGATGGCCCCGGATTCAATGATGGGCGTATTCCGCACCCGCGCCTTGCCGAACTGTTCCACAAACCCGGCGGTCACCTTGAACACTCCCCCGTATTCGGCGATATCCTGTCCCATCAGCAGCACCCGTTCGTCGGCGGCCATCTTCTGGCGCAGCCCCTCGCTGATGGCATCCACATACCGGATTTCCCGGCGGGAGCCGACAGGCGCCGTCGTTCGCACCGCCGAAGGGGCATACACGTCGGCCAGCTCCTGCGCCACGGTGCTTTCCGGAAGCGGAGCCTCCAGCGCTTCCTGAATCGCCTGTTCAATGCGCCGGGAAAGCTCCGCCTCCACCTGTTGCCGAAGTTCCTCGTTTAGCAACCCTTCGGAGGTCAAAAACCGCTCCAGACGAAGGATGGGATCTTTCTTCCCCCACTCCTCAAAAAGTGCTTTGGGAACGTATTTGGTGCCGGAGGCTTCTTCGTGCCCTCGCATGCGGAAGGTCATGGCTTCGATCAGGGTGGGGCCTTCTCCCCGGCGGGCTTTTTCCGCCGCGTAGCGAACCGTCTCGTACACCGCCAGCACATCGTTGCCGTCGATTTGCAACCCTTCCATACCGTAGCCGATGGCTCGATCGGCCAGGCGCTCGCAGGCGTACTGTTCCGAAACCGGAGTGGACAGGCCGTAACCGTTGTTCTCAATCAGGAAGATCACCGGCAGCTTCCATACCGCCGCCAGATTGAGCGCCTCGTGAAAATCCCCCTCGCTGGTGGCCCCGTCCCCGGTAAAGGCCAGCGCCACCCGATCTTCCCCTTTTAGCTGAAAAGCCACCCCCAGCCCGTCGGCCACCGGCAGCATGGCCCCCAGATGGGAGATCATCCCGATAATGTGATACTCCGGAACGCCGAAGTGAAACGAGCGATCCCGGCCTTTGGTAAAGCCCCCGGATTTGCCCATCAGCTGCCGGAAAAGCCGGTTCAGGGGAACTCCCCGGGTGGTGAACACCCCCAGATTGCGGTGCATGGGGAGGATCACGTCGTTTTCTCGCAGGGCAAACGTCGCTCCCACGGCGATGGCCTCCTGACCGATGCCGGAGAACCACTTGGACAGGCGACCCTGCCGCAGCAGAGCCAGCATCCGCTCTTCGATCATCCGGGGGAGCTTGAGGGCACGGTACAATTCCCGCAATTGATCGGCAGTCAGGGTGGTTTTTCGAGAGAGTTGAAGCGCTTCCATCGGGCGTTATTCCCGCAGTTGATTCTCGGTTACGGTTATGGTTCCGGCATTGATAAACAAACACCGGCAATGGCCGATTCCGAACGGCACCGGCGATCTTGATGCCCGCCAAAGTTAACCAACCCGATGGTGCCGTGCAATTGTTGGGGAAAATCCCCACCGGTTTATCCGGGTATCGGGCGGATGCCCCGCCACAGCACCGCCGCCCCCGGTCATGGGCGTAAACCTAAGCCGGTTATTAGGGCCTCGGTTGATCAGGGTGGTAACCTTCGGCTCGGGGTTTTTGCCCTCACCCTACCCCTCCCGCCCCGACAGCCCGAAAATGCCGAGGTTTTTCCGCCTCCAGGGGATCGTGTTGAACTGTAAGAATCGCTTTAAACCGAGTGGGCTGTCGGGGGCACCCTCCCCTTCCCTCTCCCGGTGGGAGAGGGAAGGGGAG
>CAYQGB010000216.1:0-7214 GCA_964416895.1 uncultured Calditrichaceae bacterium | reverse complement strand
GCTCTTTCAAGGTTTGGATGACGGGTTAAATTCATAAAGAGATTCTTCGGGCTGCCGCTTCGACACCACTCCTGCGAATAAGATCGGTGTTTCCGAGACCGCCGCTCTTAACATAAAGCGGCACTTCCCCGGCGGCAGCCCTCAGAATGACAATGGAAACAACCCGTCACGTTAAACTTGAAAGAGCACCAGGCGCCGGCGGAGGACGCCGACAGAAGAAACGGCCGGCAGTTTATTCTCCGATAACAGGCTGGAAGCCTGTTCTACTTGGGGGATTTACTGGTGTTTTTGGGCCGCTGAGGGGTGAGATAACAGGCTGGAAGCCTGTTCTACTTGGGGGATTTTCTCTTGTTTTTTTGAACGCCGAAAGATAAGTTTGTTTTAATAGAACAGGGCAGCAGACTCCGGATGTGATGACATTGTCCTGCCTATTCTCAAAAGCATTAAAGAGGAAAGCAGGGTCGGAACTTCTTTCAGGTGTAAAATGAATTCCCATCCGGCAACAAGTGGAGGAATGTCATGGCCGGTCAATTATCTCGCCGATTCACTCCTTATGTAGATATATTCAAGACGATGTGGGAAAATCGAGATCAGCTGCGATATGCCTGGCGCATCCTGCATAACGGGGTATGCGACGGCTGTGCCCTGGGTACCAGCGGTATGCGGGACTGGACCATGCCCGGGGTACATCTGTGCTGGATTCGCCTGAATTTGCTGCGCCTGAACACCATGCCCCCATTTGATCCGGCGATTGTGCAGGATGTATCCCGGCTGAAGGGCGCCACCGAACGGGAGCTTCGCCGGCTGGGGCGCATTCCCGCACCGCTGATGCGCCGCCGGGGAGAGGTCGGATTTTCGCCCATTGAGTGGGAAGAGGCCATCGATTTCATCGCGGAACGCATCAAAAGTATTGATCCCTGGAGGTTGGCTTTTTATCTGGTATCCCGGGGAACGGTGAACGAGACCTACTACGTGGCCCAGAAGGTGGCTCGGTTTCTGGGCACCAATCACGTGGACAATTCCGCCCGGGTATGCCATGCTCCCAGTACCACGGCTTTGAAGCGCACCATCGGGTACGCCGCCACCACCTGCAGTTACAGGGATATGATCGGCACCGACCTGCTGGTGTTTTTTGGCAGCAACGTGGCCAACAATCAACCGGTGGTGATGAAATATATCCATCTGGCAAAGAAGCGGGGCACCCGGGTGGCGGTGGTGAATACGTTTCGGGAACCGGGGATGGAGAAGTACTGGGTGCCTTCGGCGGTGGATTCGGCGCTGTTCGGCACCCGGGTGGCGGATGCTTTTTTTCAGGTGCGCCCCGGCGGGGACATCGCTTTCATCAACGGGGTGTTGAAGCATCTGCTGGCAAATGGATGGGTGGATGAGGGGTTCATTACCCACCACACCACCGGATGGAAGGAACTGGCTGACGCGCTGGAACAGCAGTCGTTTGATGAATTGGAGCGTCTATCGGGCACTTCCCGGGAGGAGATGGAAGCGTTTGCCCGAATGTATGGGCAATCCCGCACGGCCATTTTGGTCTGGTCGATGGGGATTACCATGCACCGCTTCGGGGTGCAGAATGTGATGGCAATCGCCAACCTGGCCCTGGCGCGAGGAATGGTCGGTCGCCCGCACACGGGGTTGATGGCCATACGGGGACATTCCGGGGTGCAGGGGGGTGCGGAAGTGGGGGCAGTGCCCAATCAGTTTCCAGGAGGTTATCCGGTCAATGAAGCCAATGCAGCGCGGTTTGCTGCCCTGTGGGGTTTCCCGGTGCCGGATCAACCGGGCTATTTCGCCGCCGAGATGATCGATGCTGCGTACGAGGGAAAACTGGATGGGTTGTATTGTATCGGCAGCAATCTGTTCGGGATTTTACCCGACAGCGGTTATGTGAAGGAAGCCATCGGGCGCATTCCTTTGCGCATCCATCACGATATTGTGCTTAATCCTCAAATGCTGATCGATCCTGCGGAGGTGGTGCTGGTTCTGCCGGCCACCACCCGCTACGAGATGGCCGGGGGCAATACCGAAACCACCACGGAACGGCGGATTATTTTCAATCCGGAGATTCCCGGGCCTCGTATTCCCGGCGCCCGGGATGAGTGGCGAGTGCTGGTGGAAATTGCCCGGCGGGTGAAGCCGGAATCGGGGGACCGGATTGCCTTTGCTTCTACGGCAGAAATTCGAGAAGAGATCGCCCGGGCGGTTCCTCTGTATGAGGGGATTCAGCATCTGGCCAGAAAGGGAGATCAGTTTCAATGGGGCGGGGAACGGCTGGGCGAAGGGGGAAAATTCGGGACTCCCGACGGAAAAGCCCATTTCGCGCCGGTGATGCCGCCTCAAATGGAGATTCCCGAAGGCCGATTCGTGCTCACCACCCGTCGGGGCAGGCAGTTTAACAGTATAGAGTTTGCCGACAGAGATTCTCTGGCAGGGACGGATCGCCGGGCGGTGATTCTTGCCCGGGAGGATATGCAGCGGCTGGGGTTGCGTCCGGGAGATCCGGTAGTGGTGCGTTCGGAAGTGGGGGAATTCCGGGGAAAGGCGGTCTCCGGCCCGGTATATTCCGGAGCGGTGATGATGTACTGGCCGGAAGCAAATGTGTTGATACCCCGGGGCATTTCCGATCCGCAATGCGGCATCCCCGCCTATCGGGATGCGGTGGTGGAGGTGCTTCCGGCGGGAAACGGAGAAGCTTTCGATTGAGGCACCGTCGGCGGGGAAAAGGCCGCTAAAGCGGCCTGAAGCGCCTCCTTAAAGGCCGCTAAAGCGGCCTGAAGTCGTTCTCCGCAGCTAAACCTTGCCGCTCCCCTTACATTAACATTGTGATGACACGGTTAGTTGGAGGCGCTCTGACGAGTTCATTGCGGCACTGTCAACCTCAACTTCGGGTTCGACCAGATGAATCCCATGATGGATATATCGGTTACCCGGTTCCCCATCACCGCCGTGGAGAGGGGGAATTGGGTTCGCCGTCAGGATGAAGTGGCGGTGGAGGAACCGCTGGAAATTCGGGTTGCGGTTGCCGGGGATGGATGGAGCCGGTATCATCCTCTGGCGGTCACCATGCGTACCCCCGGTCACGACTTTGAGTTGGCGGCGGGATTTTTATTCAGCGAGGGGATTGTGCGGAGGAAGGAGGATATTCAGCATCTGGCGTACTGTCGGGATGGGGGGAATCCGGATCAGGAGAACATCGTGGTTGTAGAACTGTCGCCGGGAGTGAGCTTCGATCCGGAGCGCCTGAGCCGTCGAGTGTATACCAGCGCCAGTTGCGGCATTTGTGGGCGAACCTCGCTGGAGATGGTCTGGAAAGAGTGTGGGGAAAAACCGGTGGGGCGTTTTCGGCTGTCGCCGGAGATGTTGTATCGGTTGCCGGAGGCGTTGTATGATTCTCAGCGGCTGTTTGCCTGCACCGGGGGATTGCATGCTGCGGCCCTGTTCGATGCTTCCGGTCGGCTGTTGCGGGTGCGGGAAGATGTGGGGCGGCACAATGCCCTGGACAAGCTGATCGGGGCGCTGCTGTTAGAAGGGGGAGTGCCGGCTTCGGAGGTGGTGGTGCTGGTTAGCGGGCGGGCCGGCTTTGAGCTGGTGCAGAAGGCGGTGCTGGCGGGCATTCCCGCGCTGGCGGCGATTGGTGCTCCCAGTAGCCTGGCCATCGAGTTGGCCCGGGAATACGGGATCACCCTGGTCGGCTTTGTGCGCGAAGAACGGTTTAATGTATATGCCGGCGAGGAGAGGGTGGCTCTGTAGTGTGCGGGCATAAGGGTATATCGCGACACATTTGAGAATTGTCCCTTCAAGTCGGATTGTTCGGGTGAAACGGAAAACCGGGGAATCGGAGATTAAAAATGTTACCGAAAAAGACGCGATACCGGTTTTAGAAAGAACCCGTCATGAGTTCCAAAAATTAGTATCAAAAATTGGTTTTTCGCTATTGAGTGATTCATCGGTTTTAGCTTAACTTCATTGAGACTATAAAGCTAATTAAAAGACAAAATGGGTATTTGGTTCTTCTTTTTGTTGGGGGTGAGGAAAATTACGATTTATATTTGCATTTGATCCAGTTGATGATTAGATCCCAAAATATTCTTCGATTGAGCCACTATAGAGGAGAAAACCATGGTCCAGTTTACAATAGATGTGCTCGTTCAAATCGTTGAGATATTACTTTTCTTGGTAAATATTTTGGTCTTAGTTCTACTATACAGACAAATAAAATTACAAAAAGAAGCTATGGAGCGTCAAAAGGGCGTTATTGCCATGAATACTTACAATGAAATGTTTAAAAGTTATGCTCATTTACTAGAATTACAGATCTCGTACAAAGAAATAGAAGATGGGTGGAAAAAATGGGAAGCACCATCTGGATTTTGCAAAATGCCTTCCTCAGCGAGAAATAAATATCGTTTAGTTCGATTAGCCTTCGATCTATTCGAGCGAGCTTACTTACTGACGCAGAATGATTTTGATTGGATTAAGAATGATTGGGAAAATCGGTGGGTACCTCTCGTGAAGGCCTGGTGTGCTCATGAGATGTTCGAAAATGTCTGGAACGATTGCAAGCAAGCCCGACTTTATTCTGAAACCTTCATAAATTATGTGGAAGCTCAATTAGACGGAACCGCTCAATACCAATAGTTAACCGAGAGTCCATAAGTTTGAGTTTTTTAAAATTTGTGCTACTATTATTGAACTTTCCTGATGATAAATATAGAGAGGTAGTTGACAATGGAAGTATATTTTTTTGATCCTTATGTAGTAAAAATTCAATTAGCAGAGGGAGTTTGGAAGCCCACCCCTCACGGAATTGCCTTAGCAAAAGGGATGATACAAGTTCCCAATATATTCTGTGGCAAAAATGTAATTGAAATAGGGGTGGGAAGTGGTTTGCATTCAATCCTTGCTGCAAAATTAGGAGCTAGAAATATAGATGTAACAGATATTTCCGAATCTGTACTCCAGATCGCTTTACAAAATGCAGAACTCAATGGTGTTCAGTTTCGGCATGCCTGGATCAGGGACTGGATGGATTTTGTTCCATCAGAACCATACGATACAATTTTGTGTAATCCGCCTTTCTGTAAGGCAGGAACATCCGACCGTAGATGGTTTATCAAAGAATTAATCCGAAAAAGTCCAAGTTTTTTGAGACCCGGGGGATATCTGATTTTTTGCCAAAGTAGCATGGCTGATTTTCGCACCACCGAAATTGAATTGAAGGAGCAGAATTTTATGTATGAAACAGTATATTTGCAACGGAACCTCTTTCGTGATTATTACTTTACTGAACCAGGATTTATTCAGGAAAGCCAAAAAGTTGAACATGGGTTTGAGATCATAGATGGAGAATACGTAGAAACTTTAAAGGTATATTTAGGAACATTAAGATCTTAATTCAGGGAGAAACTGCCATGAGCCAATCATCCAGTATTGAAGAGTTGCTTAAAAAGATCGATGACCCATCAATCGATGAGAAAACTCGTATCGAGTATGCTTATATGGTAGCTGAACAAGCTCCGCTTTATCAAGGTTACGCCCATCGGTTGGATCATCTCCAACAACACGCACGAGATCGAGGGGAAACTCATTTAGCAAAGGAAATCGGGAAAGCTGCCACAAGACTTAGAGAACGACATCGCCAATAGGAAGATCGGGTGCTCCATCAGTATGAGCCTGATAATAAGTGGAAGTTTCAAAGGGGTTTTTATGAAAATCGAAGAACCCACCTTCTATCACTCCCGGATTACCGACTGGCCGGAGGGAGAGCGTCCCCGGGAGAAGCTGATGGCGTTGGGGCCGGAGCGCCTCACCGAGTCGGAGTTGCTGGCGATTCTGATTCGCACCGGTACCAAACGGCAAACGGCGGTGGATCTGGCCAAGATTATCCTGACCCGCTACGGGGATTTGCAGCAACTGTCAGCCATGGATTATCAGGAGTTTTTTCGGCTGAAGGGCATCGGCCCGGCCAAAGCGGTAACCCTGATTGCCGCCTTCGAGATTGCCCGGCGCATTGCCACGCTGCCTTCCCGCACCAAAATCAAGATCAGTGACCCGGAAACCGTGTTCCGGCACTACGCTCCCCGGCTTTCCCACCTGAAGAAAGAAGTGTTTATGATTCTGGTGCTCAACAGCGCCAACATTCTGATCCGGGATGTGAAAATCAGCGAGGGTATTTTGAACTCATCTTTGGTGCATCCCCGGGAAGTGTTTCGGGCGGCCATCCTGGAATCTGCGGCCAGCATTATCCTGGTGCACAATCATCCTTCCGGTGAGGTGCAGCCCTCTCAGGAAGATCGCGCCATCACCCGGCGATTGGTAGAAGCGGGCAAGCTGATGGACATCCCGGTGCTGGATCACATCATCATCGGAGATGAGACCTTCTTCAGCTTTCGGGAGGGGGGATTGATTGGGGAGTGAAGGGGTGCCCGGGATAGAAATCCTTTGCGGTTGCCCTCTTAAGGTGGCAGAACGTGGGTTGACCAGAGAATGAGGATAGAAAACCAGTGTCTTTATTCCCCACGTTCCACAACCATAAAGAGAGCTATTCCATCAACCACCCTGTACTTCTTTCCCTGGCGAAAGGTAGCGAACTGAATTCCTTTTTACTTCTTAACGGAGCAAAATCATTTTCCTCGTGCGAGAGTAGATACCCGCCTTTAGACGATAAATATACAACCCACTTTGCACTGCTTTTCCGGATTTATCCTTACCGTTCCATACGATCGTGTAATTCCCCGGAGTATGCTGTCGGTCAACTAAGGTAAGTACTTCTCTCCCTAACAGGTCAAAGATTGTAATGGTGACATGGGTCTTTATTGGCACACCATATTCAATCGTAGTCAAAGGATTAAACGGATTGGGGTAGTTTTGGCGAAGAACAAAAGTCTGGGGAATTTCTTCGGGGTTGATTTGGTTAGGATTGAACTCTCCCATCAACACAATTTGGCGTCCAAATCCTTCCGTTTCTCTATCCGCTCGAATGGTTAACACATCTTTGTAGGTGCCGGTATCAGCAAGAAAAAAAACAATTGACAATTGGGTGTTGCCATTGGCAGGTAAAAGCAGGGGAAGGGTGTCAATTGCTGCAAAAACAGTTGTGCGGGTAGAAGCTGTAGTAATAAAAATATCTTGCGAAGTGTTGTTGATGAGATTCAAAGTTGCAGTATCTGAGGATTGGGAAATGGTACCAAATATTAGAGAAT
>CAYQGB010000215.1:0-7223 GCA_964416895.1 uncultured Calditrichaceae bacterium | reverse complement strand
GGTTGCTTTCAAGTTGAAATACTTAAAATCCCTGAACTTGCCTCCGGTGTGGACACCGGTATTCACGCTACAGATTGGATGTCATTATGCGGGCGGCGCCGTTACCCGGATTCGCGCGGCGCCATCCGCTTCATTTTCATCTTGACTTTTATCTTCAGCTTCACTTGTTGGCCTCCTCTCTATCTTCTATAATCAATCTTTATCTTTCTTCTCGCCGAAGCGCCGAAGATACATCCAGAACGCTTCAATGGCAATGCAAAAAAGATTTTTTTCACAAATTTCTTTATCCGATGCATTTTGGAGAAATAGGTTACAGGGAATTTGGCTTTCCTGGACGTTTTTAATCTATTTCGACAATGTCACATTTCAGGAACAACCGTAGAGGTCGCCGCAACCGCCGGGAGAAAATTTTTTTTAAAACGAGGGCGTTCGGTAACTCTTCTCATTAGTTCAGCGTTCTTGCCCTCACCCTACCCCTCCCGCCCCGCCGAGGCGGGGCACCCTCCCCTTCCCTCTCCCGGGGGGAGAGGGAAGGGGAGGGCTGGGGTGGGGATGGGTGAGGGCGGTTTAATATTGTCATTGTCGACCTATTTACCGGTCTGTCCCAGAGGTGGAATGTTTTCGATGGCGGGAGGAAAAGATCAGCCAGCCGATCCACACGCCCACCAGATCGGCCAGCACATCGGTGATGTCCGGGGTGCGCCCGGGCACGAAAGCCTGGTGTAGCTCATCGGAAATGCCGTAGAGAAAACCGCTCCACAGGGTAGCCCGATGATAATGCAACCGCCACAGAGGTAGCCGGTGCTGATGCACAAATGCCCGGGCCAGCAGAAATCCCAGCACCGCGTACACCGCCGCGTGCGCCAGTTTATCGGAGAGATCAAACCCCATCCCGGGAAGGGAGACATCCGGGATGGATGAGACCCCAAAGATGACCATCGCCCAGAGAATGGCCGGGGCCTGGTATCGCCAGAAAGAAGCCTTCACCCTCATTTCTTATTCTGCTTTCGTGATCGGGCCAGCAGCGTATCCGCATGGGTCAGGGCCGAACCCCCGAATCGACCCTGCAATTCATCCATCACCCGCTCCAGCACCGCTTTTCGTTGGTCCTCTTCTTCCCACAGGCTCAACTGGTATCCCCCGGCATTGACCAGTTGACTGACTCCCACTCCGATCAACCGCACCGCCTTCTCCCGGTTGGAAAACTGTTCCAGAAGCTTCTGGCTCACGGTAAAGATCTCTTCCGTGGAACAGGTATAATGCCCCAGGGTTTTGTGGCGGGTAAAGGTAGAAAAATCGGCAAACCGCAGTTTGAGTTGCACGGTTTTTCCCCGCAATCCGTACCGGCGCAGCCTTGCCCCGACTTTCTCCGATAATACCAGCAGGGTGCTTACCAACACCTCCCAGTCGGTCTGATCTTCCTCGAAAGTGGTCTCATGGCTGACGGATTTGATCTCCTCTTCCAGGTGCACTTCCCGGTCATCCTCGCCCCGGGCCAGCCGGTGCAAATGGAGACCGAGTTTGCCGAACCGTTGTTCCAGCAGTTCTACCGGATATTGCCGTAACTCCCCGATGGTGTGAATCCCCAGTTTTTCCAGAGCGGCAAAGGTCTTTTTCCCCACTCCCCACAAACAGGTTACCGGGAGGGGATCCAGAAACGCCTGCACCGCTTCCGGGGGGACAATGGTCAGCCCGTTGGGTTTCTGGAAATCGGAAGCGATTTTGGCCACGCTTTTGGAAGGGGCGATTCCCACCGAGGCGGTCAGGCCGGTCTCTTCCTGGATTTGCCGCCGGATCTCCCGGCCCAGGTGCTCCACCGAAGTAAACAGGTGCAGGCTTCCGGTCACATCCAGAAAGGCCTCGTCGATGCTCACTTTTTGCACCAGGGGGGTGAACCGATACAGCACCTGCTCCACCCGGCGGGAGTACCGGGCATACAGCTTGCCGTTGGGGCGCAAATAGATACCGTGGGGGCAGAGGCGATAGGCCTGAGAGATGGGCATGGCCGAATGCACCCCGTATCGCCGGGCTTCATAAGAGGCGGTGGAAACCACTCCCCTGCCCTTTCCTCCTTTGGGATCGGCGCCCACGATGACCGGTTTGCCCCGCAACTCCGGAGCGCGCAACTGCTCCACCGCGGCAAAAAAAGCGTCCATATCCACATGGACGATAACTCTTTTCCACTGCTTGCTCATCGCAGCGCCACCGCGACAATGAATACGGTCAATACCGCCGCCACCAGGAGGTTGCGCTTAAACCGGCGCTTTTGCACCGCTTCGGTGGTGGTCAACCCGGTGACGGTGCCTTTCCGAAGGTTGGCCTCCGGTATGCTCAATTCTCCTCTGAGAACGATACGTTCCATCCGCAAAGAATCTTCCGGAGCCGGAAACTGAAACTGCACATCCAGAGCCCCGGAGACATATTCCCCCATTCCCGGGACCCGGCGAATTTGAAATGTTCCCTTTAAATCCCGGGAATACATCCGCCGGGCGATGAACAGACCGTCGCGGCAGAAGAACACCGTGGAATCCACCCCCTCCACCTGGAGCACTTCCGGCAAGGTATCCCCCAGATCAAAATACACGTCGAAAAACTCGGTTTCCTTCTCCTTCCCGGGTTTTTCCAGAGGACTCAGCATCATGTGGAGCACGAAATGGTTTCCGTGGTGCAACTGGGGATAAAAGAATAACTGCGAATGATCATCCGTCTGCATCTGAAGTGTGGTATCGTAAACGATCGACACTTCCCGATAGAGGGTTACGGTTCGGGCGTAGTAGGTTTGCTCCGGGCCATCCCCCACCTGCAGAGCGATCTCTCCAAAATGCGTTCTGGTACCCTGCCCCCAACCGATGGTGATGAAGCAGCTCGCCAGAAAAAGCATCAAGATGCGGTGCATAAGGACCTCGCGTTTCTTAATCTTTACGATGACCGGATTGGATGGCCTGCAATCGCCTTTCCACCTCCGGATCGGATTGGAAGGTATGTTCCAGGTACTGGCGATAATAGGATTCGGCCTGCTCAAGATCCCCCGCCCGTTCGGCCAGAAAGCCGAGATACCGATACGCCTTCCAGTATTGAGGGACCAGTTCGATCACCCGATGAAAGTAGCCCTCACTCTGAGGGTAATTCCCGTGTTCATATTCCACCACTCCCAGTTCAAACAGAATATCCACATTGGTGCTATCCCGCAGCAACCCTAACTTCAATTGCTCCACGGCCACATCGGGCTTGTTCATAATCCGGAAATAGCGCGCCCGATAGAGATACACCTCCCCGTCGTTGGGGAGAAGCTGGCCGGCCCGATTCAAATAGGAGATCGCCTGATCATATCGCTTCAGGGTAAACTCGGCCAGGGCCAGGGTTTTCAGGGCTTCCGGGTCATCCGGCGTTTCGGCCACATATTGCTCCAGGGCCTCAACCGCCTCGGGATACCGCTCTGCCTGAACATAGGCCATCCCCAGCCACTTCCAGAATTCCGTTTCCGGCGAAGGTCGTATTTTCCGGTAATCGCGCAAATAATCCAGCGCCAGCCGGAACTTCCCCTGCTTTATGTACGCCTGCCCCAGCAGCAGATAAATCCGGGCCGAATCGGGATAGGCCTGCACCCCCTTTCGGAGATAAAAAGCCGCCTGATCATAGATCCCCTTGCTCATGTACAACTCCCCCAATCGCACCAGAACTTTGGGATAGTTGCTTCGGTACCGCAGGCAGGTTTGATAGGCGGCAATTGCCGAATCCGGTTGGCCTAACTGTTCCAGCAGCCACCCCCGTACCTGATAATAGCTGGCCACCCCCGGCTTGTATAAAATAGCCGAATCCAACTTTGCCAGAGCGGAAACAAACAGCCCCTGCTCAATATCTCGGGTGGCCTCATAATAGAAGTAGGATGCCTTTCGGGGATCTCGTTGAGGTACCGGTGTTCGCCGGGAACCGCCGCAGGATAGCGTTCCGAAAAGGAGAAGACCGGTCAGGAGCCAGATTCCCGACGCCTTAGCCGACCGGCGGACGAACAGGGATGGTTTCATCATAAGGATGCCTGGTGAAAATGAAATCAAAGAATTCCTCGAATACGATTCCCCACCAGATGCCCACTCCCCCGGCAAGGAGCTGGGTCCAGTGTGGGGCCTGGGTAAATATAAAGAACCGTGCTCCAATTGCCAACGTTAACATCAGACCGGTGATGCCCCATACCCGGGAGCGAGGATTTTCCCCTGCGCCATACCGGTTTATCCAGTTGGCCACAAAAAATCCCTGGGCGAAAAACAGCAGGCCGATTTCCAGCCAGTCCAGCACGATAACCAGCCGATTTTCTTTGGCCACAAACATCCACTGATAGGGATGGTAAAAGAATTCCCACTTGGTTCCCAGGCGGGTGGTGTCCCACTGGATCCCCAGGGGCAAAAAAGCAAAAGCGGCAAAAAAGAGGAAATAGGTTACGCCCAGCCCGTTCAAAAACTGCTGGTTGGTGCGGATCAGGTACTCCATCCGGTGCCACAGGCTGCGGGAAAGCTCCGGGCGGGAGGCCAGCCGTTTCATCTGCGCCAGGGCGATGGCCGCGCCCACGGCGATGCCCCACCAGGCCAGCAGGGGATCCAGCAGGGAACGCCGCCGATCCCGGAGGGTGAATTGGGAGAGTTCCAGGGCCAGGGCCGTCAGCGCGCAAAAAGCCACCACCCCGATCAGAATCCCCGGGCGGCGCCCACCGGGAAAATACAGCCACACTCCCCGGATAAAGTAGTAGCTGAAAGCGGCATATAGCAGCACCGTCAGCATCGCCTCGGCGGGGAATTCCGGTCCCGTGGCGAAGGGATTCCCCAGGAAAGCCTGGAGCCGATCCACCAGCTTTTCCACGCTGACCTCAAAATTATACGGCGCCAGGGTCACCAGCCCAATCAGGCACAACAGCATCGCCGCCATGATCATCTCCGGCTTGCGGGAAAACAGAGTTTCCAGGAACCGCTTTACATGATTTCCAAACTGAAGATAAATCCGATCGATCACCACCGCCCCGATGGCGGTTCCCAGGAAGTTGTTGAAAGTATCGGACATGGTGGAAATGCGATTGTAGGTGAAATTCTGGAGGAATTCCACCAGCAGGCTCAGTCCCAGGCCGGGAAGTACCACTACCAGCCAATCCCACAGGCCAAACCGGCGGGACACCTGCCGGGCACGATGGGCTGCCAGAAACATGCCCAGAGGCACAAAGATTAGAATGTTGAGAAGGATATCGGAGCCGGAATAAAAATCCCCTTTTAAGATGTACGGCACCCACTCGATTCGATGAAAATTCTTGATAATTCGATGGGGATCCCGGGCGAATTGAAACGGGGTCAGGGCAATAAACATGATAAAAGCGCTATAGCCCCAGATGAGCAGGCGAGACCAGTTGTCCTTTAACCATTGGTAGCGTTTGTCCATGGGATGCGCTTCTCCGCTGTGGCCTGCTCCAGTGCTCGAAAAATCTTTTCCACCGTTTGAGGGGTGCCCGGCAACCGGGGAAGCCCCGGATATTTTTTCGCTTCCTCCAGATCGCGCCGAAGATTGAGCGCCGATTGATTTACGAAATGGAACCATCCTTTCTCCTGTGCTCGTCGGGCCAGATACTGCTGTTCGGTTTGCCCCGGCGTGGGAATAAACAGGGCCGGTTTTCCCAGTTCGGCCAGTTCCATCAACGTCGAATATCCCGGTCGGGAGACGATCATGCGTGACCGGTTCATCAGGGCGGCCATTTCCCGGCGGGGCAAATGTGCATATACCACCAGATCATCCGATTGTTTCACCACCGCGGTGGACTCGCTGCGCCCCAGGGCCACCGCTTTTTTCCCCGGAAGCGCCTCCACCTGATCCAGCACCCGCTGTTCCAGCACGGTACGCTGAGGCTCCGGGCCGGAAACGGAAATGAATAGATCGACATCTTCGGCCATATCCATACGGGAAATGCTGGACAGCAGGCCCACATACCGGTACCGCTCTTTCCTCCGGGGCAGACGGCTCAACCGTCCGCTCAGCAGCCCTCCATCCGTATCCGGCAAATCGGGAATGATCACCCCCCGATACCGGCGATGGAAATAAAAGTTGAACTGCGCCACCCAGGGTTCCAGCCCGGAAAGCAGGCCGGGCAGATGAAAATAGATTTGATGCGAGAGAAAAAACGACGGCACCTGGGGGTCGTACATCCCATAGCAGTGATCGCTGAGGATCACATCCGGGGCATATTGTTGCACCACCCATTTACAAAGACGCCGCTCCCGGGCAATCCCTCGCAATAGAGAGGGAAACTGCACCAGCAGACGGGGCCAGAGCCATCGGCTGCGAGTATAGCGGATTCTGTAATCGGGGGTGGTGATAAAAGTCGCCTGAGGGAGTTCCCGCCGGAGAAACTGTTGCGCCCGGCCGTTACTGCCCACCAGCACCCGCCAGCCCCGGGCGGCGAATTCCCGGAGGAGCGGAAGGCTACGGGCGGCATGGCCCAATCCCATGTTCAGCACGGCATAGAATACCGTTTTCGCCTCCGCCGGGTGGGGCATGGTTCTGGTTTCCACCAGGCTATGCGGTTTCGCTGGCCGGGGCCTTTTGAACGCTCCGAATCCACCCGGCCACCAGGTGGCCGACGTTCTTCAATATTTCCGGATAGTGTCGCCCGCTGCGCACCAGCACGCGGTAGGAGTGATCCCCCCCTTCAATCCAGTGCAGAGTGGCTCGATCCCGGAGGCGGTTCAGGGTCTCCTGCAGCAGGTCCATCCGGGCAAAAGCATCCCGGGTACCCTGGATAAACAACATGGGCACTTCCAGGGGATACAGAAAAATGTCCCGGATTTCCTGAAACTTTCCCGGAGGATGCAAGGGATATCCCAGGAACACCAGTCCCTTGAGATCGGAGACGTCGGCGGCGATCATGGCCGCGATGCGCCCTCCCATGCTTTTTCCTCCGATATACAGCCCGGAGAAGGCCAAATTCTCCTGCACCCACTCAATCACCGCTCGCCAGGAATCTTCCAGCACTTCCGAGCGATCGGGGACTTTTTTGCCCCGAACCTTGTAGGGAAAGTTGAATCGCACCACCTGGATGCCTTCTTCCTGTAGATGATCGGCGATAGTGCTGAGGAAGGGTGAATGCATATCGTTACCGGCGCCGTGAGCCAGAATCAGCAGCGGGGCATCGGGGTTGGTTTCTTCCGGAACCAATATCTCTACCGGGCGACGATGAAGCTCCAATTCGAGTA
>CAYQGB010000214.1:0-7233 GCA_964416895.1 uncultured Calditrichaceae bacterium | reverse complement strand
GCAGTCGGTGATCGAAGTATGACCTGGCCCTGTCACACTTCGACCACCGACTGCGTCGGGGCAGGCAGGCTCAGTGTGACAGGGAGTTATTGGTCTTGCTGAATAGTTACGCCAATTTTCAAATCGTTACTATTGCTCTTTCAAGGTTTGGATGACAGGTTGAATTCATAAAGAGATTCTTCGGGCTGCCGCCTTGACACCACTCCTGCAAATGAGATCGGTGTTTCTGAAACCGCCGCTTTTAATAAAGCCGGCACTTCCTCGGCGGCAGCCCTCAGAATGACAATGGAAACCCGTCACGTTAAACTTGAAGGAACACCAGCATCCGTAACTATTCAGGTTGCTTCCAGAGCATTGTCTGCTTTGTGCCGGGTCATACTGAGCTTGTGTTTACATCCCGACGCAGTCGGTGATCGAAGTATGACCCAGCCCTCTCACACTTCGACAAGCTCAGTGTGACAGGGAGTTATTGGCTTTGCTGAATAGTTACTTCAAATCTATGTCATCTCTTCAATCTCCGATTCCCCGTTTCTCCGTTTCATTAGCGCCTCATGCTGGAGTTCATAATTTTCAGATGTCAGGTAATAATACAGGGATTGATTCAAATCAGACCCAGGTGTTCCTGTCGCATCCAGCCGCTTTTGCCGTCGGGAAGGCTGATCTTCACCCACTCGCCCCGCTGCTCATCCAGGCGCAGCTTGACCCCTTCGTGGAGCACAAATACATCGGTGCTGTTTTCATCGGGAGCGCTGCGAACGGTAACCGAGGGCGAGAGCACCACCCCCTCGATGCGATTCCGTTGTTCGTGAACATTGAGCACCAGCAGCCCGCTGAAGGTCACCGTGCTCACGGTGGTCACAATCAGCAACCCGATCAACCAGCGGCGCCAATGATGATAGCGTAGAAACAGATACAGGGTCAGCAGGGTCATGGTGAGCACATAGCTGACCGCGGTCAGGGTGGTTAATTGGGAGATGGTAAAGAAGTGTTTCACCGCCTCCCACCACTGAAACAGGAAAAACTGCGGGGGGAGTTCGATCCGGTCAATCACCCGGGAGTTGGCCAGTTGTAAATTGAACCGGATCTCCGGATCATCCGGCTTGAGCCTGCGGGCTTTTTCGTAATACAGGATGGCCGGACCAATACGATTTAGCTTGAAGTAGCAATTGCCCATGTTGTAATACAGTTCCGGGCTTTCGTATCCGGCGTCGATGATTTTGCGGTACCAATCCAGGGCGACTTCGTACCGGCCGTTTCGATAGGCCTGATTTCCCTGCTGGAAATAGTATGAGGCGCCGCTCTGTGCCCACAAGGAGACTGCTATTAGCAAAACCAGAACACTTACAATGTGTCGCATCCGTCTTGGCTTCATCGGCACCCGTTGAGTTTTCTGTCTGTTTTGCTCCTGTTTCCCATAAACGGTGCGGCCGACCGTTCGCCCTGAGGTTGTGTAGAGTTGTCGGGCGCTAACAGGCTGGAAGCCTGTTTACAGGCTTCACGGCTAACAGGCTGGAAGCCTGTTTACAGGCTTTACGGCTAACAGGCTGGAAGCCTGTTTACAGGCTTTACAGATATTTCCCCAGTTTTACCAGCACTTCTTCCGCACCCTGATAGAACTGCTGGGCCGTGGCGGTATCGGCCTGCGCCGGAGCGAACCGGCGAAAATCGGCTTCATCCAGATATTTCAAGTACTCCTGGATGAGGGGTTCATCCACACCCTGCCGGCGGAGCAGTTTCTCCACATCTTCCCGGAGCAATCCTGCCGCCGGGCGATTGGTTTTGTCGGCCACGAATCCGATCAGGCTGCGGGAAACTTCGCCGTAGAACTCGGCCAGTTTTTGCTGCTTGAGCAGTTGCCGGGCTGCTTTCAACCGGCGGCGGGCCTGCCCGAAGGCCTTGCGCTTGCGCGCATATTCCACATTGGTGGCCATCTTCTCCTGATAATTGCGCAATCCGTAAGCCACCCCCACCATCAACAGGGGCAAAATCATCGCCACCATAA
Organism: uncultured Calditrichaceae bacterium; assembly: GCA_964416895.1. Lineage (GTDB taxonomy): Bacteria > Calditrichota > Calditrichia > RBG-13-44-9 > J075 > CAYQGB01. The sequence goes on along the minus strand of CAYQGB010000214.1, from coordinate 5,231 downwards.
ACCAGGTGCTTTGATAGGGCTGCCGCCCGATGGGTTTCAGCGACAGGCGATCTTCCTTAATAAAATGAATATCCTTGCCCAGCAGGGTTACTTCGGAACGGGGGATGTATCCCCCGGCCAGGGTTCCCGCGCCTTTCGGTTCGGTCACATGAATGCGATACTCCGGAGTTCTCAGAATGCGGTACTGTTCCACCGCGGGATCGAAATAGGCAATCTCCAGCGGGGGAATCCGATATTCTCCGGGAGAGCGGGGGATCACCACATACTCCAGATCCCGCGAGGCGGTCAGGCGTCCCTGCTCCCGATTGATGGTATCCACCACTTTGGGATCGAACACCTCAAAGGAAGCGGGAAAATTAATGGGAAGCTCTTTCAGGGATTTGATGTTGCCGCTGCCGGTGATGCGGATTTTCAGGGAGATGGCTTCGTTGGCGGGGACTTCGGTTTTGTCGATTTCGGAGAACATCCGGAAGCTTCCCACCAGGCCGGAGAAGTTGGCCGGTCGCCCCTGTTCCGGGAGCGGTTTGGCGACAATGGTCACCGGATCGCTGGTGAGCACCCGCCGCACGGTTCGGCCAAAGGGGCTGTCGAAGAAATCCCCCAGATCGAAAGGATCCCGGCGACGGCGCTGCTCCACCACATCCAGGCGCACCTGAAGGGGAGAAACCGTTAATTCCCCCGGCCGCGAGGGAAACAGGGCCATCTTTTTGACTTCGGCCACGTTGTAAGCCACCCCGTTTACAATTTCCTGGGAAATGGGGATGTTCTGGGGAATTTTGTATTCCTCCACCCAGAAGCCCACCGTTTCCGGCAATTTCACATAGTCGAAGTTGCGCACATTGCCCCGGAAATAAACTTTATAACTCACATCCACCTGCTGGTTCACATACACGGTTTTGCGGGTGGGGGTTACTTTTAAAAATAGTCGGGGGGCGGCGGTGCGGCGATTCCCCTTTTGCCGTTGCCGAACCCGGGGGCTTTCTTTGGTTACGATCAGCACGATGTCGTTGGAGCGATAGGTGCGCCCTTTGTATTCCACCGTGGCCGGCCCCAGGCGGAATTTCCCTTCCCGCCGGGGAAGCAGCACAAAGCTGAACGTCTTGCTGCTGCTGACCGCTCCGTTGACAATCTGAAAGCTGGTAGAAACGTTGGGGCCGGAGATCACCGTAAAGGCGGAAAGATCCGGCAAGGCCGGTTCCGGCAGGCTCTGGGTAGCGCCGGTAACCTCCACCTGATACACAAACTGCTCCCCCACTCCCACCGGATTGCGATCCACCGAAGCGGTAATCTGAATATCCTTCGCTGTTAGAGGCCCCAAAACTCCCGCCAGAAGAAAGGCAACCAACACCGAAAGTTCCAGATGAAAGGTTCTGTTCATATTTCATACCCGGTAAAGATTAAAGACGAAAAATTAAAGATTAAATAACATCATTATTTATAAAGGACTTAAGTGGTTCTCAAAAAGCAACTTTTAACCCCTGATGAGTATATGTTCTTACCAAATTCATTGGCCTGGACTGCGCTAACCAGTTTACGCAACCTTTACAGCCGAAGATTCTGAATGCTCGATGCGGGTTTCTGTATAGCGCAAGTGCTCTTCAAGGCCTACTCGTTGCTATCCCGACCGGTCGGGATAGCAACAGGATAAGGCTCGAAACTGAGTTTCGACTATTATCTCGTCCCATTCCGCCGGGTGGAATTGGAACGAGAACAAACCAGCATCCAGAATCGAGAATCCAGCATCCAGAATCGAAAATCCAGCATCCAGAATCGAGAATCCAGCATCCAGAATCACCAGTCTTTTTCCACCTTCCGCTGGGTGCGGATGCGGGGGCGGCGCAGTTCCTTGTTCTCCTTCTCCTTATTCAACAGCGCTTGCAGGATGCGTTCGGCGTCTTCTCTGGACATCTCTTTGGGTTCCTTCATCTCCGCGGCCTGCTGCTCCTGCTGCTGTTGCTGCTCCTGATCCGGCTGTTGCGGTTCGGCGGCAGCCTGCTGCTGTTGCTCCTCCTGTTGATCCTGCTGATCTTGCTCCTCCTGTTGCCGGTCTTCCTGCGCCAGAGGCTGCTGTTCCTGTTCCCCCTGTTGCTGCTGTTGCTGCTGTTGCTGCTGTTGCTGCTGTTGCTGACGCTCCAGGTCTTCCTTAATCTTTTCCAGCAACGCCCGCAATTTGGGATGGGTAGGATCGAGTTTTAACCCTCGATCCACTTCTTCCAGAGCGTTCTGGTATTTTCCGCCGATGTAAAACTGAGCGCCGAAATGGTAGTAGTCATCGGCGCTCTGGGCCCAGAGCAGCCCCCCGAAAAGCAAAAACAGGGTAATGGGGAGGGTTTTCATATCTTCACCGAATCCTCTATGGCGACAACGTTTTTCAGCCGGTCGATAAATCCCTGAAAAGCAGCCACGGTGGGATCCACCTGCAGCCCCTTTTGCATCAGGTCATAGGCGGCATGATACTGCCGCTGGGCGACCAGCGCCTCGGCCTGCTTTTTCAACTGTTTGGCATACTCCGAAGGTTCGATTTGCTCCTGCTGCGGTTGATTCTGTTGGGGCTGTTTTTCGGCCATCTCTTTTAATTTTGCCCGCACCAGCTCCAGATTGTATTTGGCATCTCCATCGGTGGGATCCAGTTCCAGGGCTTTGATGTAGGCCTCCACCGCTTCTTTGTATTTCTGCATCCGGTAATACGTGTTGCCGATGTTGTAGTAAGCCTTCTCCTGCAACTGCACATCCTCGGTGGCCAGGGCCTTCTGGAAGGATTGCAGGGCCTCTTCGTACTTTTCCTTTTTATATAGCACCGCTCCCACGTTAAAATGCAGGAGAGGATTTTCCGGATCATCTAACAGGGCATCCTGAAAATAGTTCAACGCCTCGTCCCACTGCTCCTGACGATACGCCTCCAGCCCCTTGTTTAGCTTGGAGCGGTTCACCTCGGCCCATGCGGATACCGGGAGAAACACCCCCAGAACCAGGGCGATTACCCCTATTATTAGATAGATGCGCCTCAACTTTTCCCCGCCGCATCGAGGACGGTTAAGAGGGCGATTTCTCATCACAGATGTGCTCAATGTTTGCATTTCACCACAACCGGTTTCTGGCATCATGCCGCCTTTTGTTCTGCTTCGGGAACGAATTGACGGATGCGCCGGATGGAGCGCCGCTCGCTCAACAGGGCTTCCAGCACCAGCACTACCAGGGCAAGCAGCAGAAAAATCTGGAACCGGTCTTCAAACTGGGTGAATTCTCGCGAAGCCAGCTCCTTCTTTTCCATCCCGCTGATCTCTTCATAAATCTTATCCAGTTCGGTGTTGCCGGTGGTGGAGATGTAGAACTTCCCGTCGGTCTCGAAAGCGATGTCTTCCAGGGTGGTTACATCCAGCCGGGTGGTAATCACCTGCCCGTTGCGATCTTTCTTAAACCCGATCCGGCGACCGTACCGATCATACTCCGGAATGGGCGCTCCCTGGGGCGAACCGATACCGATGGTATAGATTACAATGCCCTGTTTGGCGGCTTCTTTGGCCGTCTCCACCGGATCCCCTTCGTGATCTTCCCCATCGGTAATCAGGATCAGCACTTTGTGCTTCAACTCTTTGTTGACAAAGGAATTCATGGCCGTTTTGATGGCTTCGGAGATGGCCGTGCCCGGCACCGGCACCATGCCCACTTCCACGTCATCCAGGAACAGCTTGGCGGCGCTGTAATCCAGGGTGAGGGGGCACTGCACGAAGGCCAGCCCGGAGAAGACGATCAGCCCCACCCGATCTCCCTGCAACCGGTCAATAAATGAGGCGATTTCGTGCTTGGCCCGTTCCAGACGGTTGGGGGCCACATCCTCCGCCAGCATGCTTTTGGACACATCCAGGGCGATAAAGATGTCGATTCCCTCTCGTTTCACCTCTTCCAAGCGGGTGCCGATCTGGGGATCGGCCAGCGCCAGCACCAGGAGGGAAAAAGCCAGCAGGATCAATATTGCCTTCCAGATCTGTTTGGCCCGGCTGACCCCGGCGGTCAATCGAGCGATCAACTGCTCATCGCCCAGCCGCCGAAGCAGGCGCCTCTTGTACCGAAATACCCACACAAAAAAGAGAATCAGCACCGGCACCAGCCAGTATAGATGAAAGAATTGGGGATTGGCAAAGCGTACCATAGGATTTTCAAATGTCGGTTTTCAACGAACGTAGGACAGGCATCCAGCCTGTCATTCAAAGACAGGCAGGATGCCTGTCCTACTACGGGAGTTTACGAAACGCGGTGTTGCGCAGCACCACCTCCAGAATCAGCAACAACAATCCGAAGCCGGCGTAATAGACGAACAATTCCGTGTATCGGGTAAACTCTTTGACTTCGATCTTGGTTTTTTCCAATTCTCCGATTTCCTGATAGATTCTTCGCAGCTTGGCAGTATCGGTAGCCCGGAAGTATCGCCCTCCGGTAATCTCGGCGATGCGGGTGAGCAACTCCTCATCGATTTCCACCCGCACCGGGCGATACTGCCGCCCGAAGATGGGGTCATCAAACGGATACATGGCCGTGCCCCGGGTACCGGCTCCGATGGTGTAGATACGAATATCAAACGTTTGAGCCACCTGCGCCGCGGTGATGGGATCGATCTCTCCGGCATTGTTCTCCCCATCGGTGAGCAGGATAATCACCTTGCTTTTGGCCTTGCCGTTTTTCAGCCGGGCCACTGCCGTGGCAATTCCGTTCCCGATGGCCGTGCCGTCCCATTCCCGGGGGGCCACCTGCACTTTTTCCAGGATTTGCAGCAGTACCCCGTAATCCAGGGTAAGCGGGCACTGGGTAAAGGCTTCTCCGGCAAAGATTACCAGCCCGATGGGATCGTTCCGGCGTCCGGAGATGAACTCCGCCGCCACCGCTTTAGCCGCCTCGATGCGGTTCTTGGGCTTAAAATCCTCCGCCAGCATGGAGCTGCTCACATCCAGCACCAGCATGATGTCAATCCCCTCGGTGATAACCTCCTGCTGCCGGGTACCGGATTGAGGCCGGGCCAATCCCAGAATCAACAGCGCCAGCGTGGCGATGCGCAACCAGTACAGATACCGGTAGCCGATCTGCCGCAGAGAAGCCGGAATGCGCTTGACGTGCCGCAGGGTAGAATATTTCATCTGGCCGCGAATACGGGCTCCCCTGCGCCAATAATACAACACCAGCAAAGGAAGCAGCAACAGCAACAACAGGTATTCCGGATCGGCGAAGCGAAACATGGG
>CAYQGB010000213.1:0-7234 GCA_964416895.1 uncultured Calditrichaceae bacterium | reverse complement strand
TATACAACCTTTTGCAACGAGAGAATTGTAGGCAAACGCTTAGGTTCACCCCGCCTGGGCGGGGCCGGGGCGGGGCATCACGCTTTACGTACGGCAGCAGCAGCCTCGAAAATTTTACCCCCACGAGCCCCCCCACCGTTGCCCTGTAACGAGTGTTCTTTCAAGTTTAACGTGACGGGTTCCCATTGTCATTCTGAGGGCTGCCGCCGGGGAAGAACCGGCTTTATGTTAAAAGCTGCGGCTTCAAAACACTAATTTCATTCACAGGAGTGGTGTCGAAGCGGCAGCCCGAAGAATCTCTTTATGAATTCAACCCGTCATCCAAACCTTGAAAGAGCACGAGTATCCCCCCCAACTCCTGTCAAATCTCTTGTGAAACCTTCCCGAATTGTCTAAATTTTTTGAATGAATTTAGATAATGAAGATATTTCGACTCTGAGCGGATTATAATCTGCAAAAGGAAAAATGAGAGCTATGGCGCACGCCTCACCTCTTACGGAGGGTACATTCCGAATTATCAAAGGCTAACCAGAGTTTCAGTAAACGCATGCGGGAGGTATTGTGAAACCGTCAAAAGAAATTCGACAGGAATTCATTGATTTCTTCAAGAAATACGATCACACGTTTGTGCCCAGTTCTCCGGTGGTGCCCCAGGACGATCCCACCCTGCTGTTCACCAATGCGGGAATGAACCAGTTCAAAGACGTGTTTTTAGGCACGGGAACCCGCCCGTACAAACGAGCGGTCAACTCCCAGAAGTGCATCCGGGTAAGCGGCAAGCACAACGATCTGGAAGAAGTGGGGCACGACGAGTACCATCACACCTACTTCGAGATGCTGGGCAACTGGTCTTTCGGGGACTATTTCAAGAAAGAGGCCATTCAATGGGCCTGGGAATTGCTCACCGAAGTATGGAAACTCCCCAAAGAGCGGCTGTATGCCACGGTCTTCGGCGGCGATCCCGAAGAGGGGCTGGAACCGGATGAGGAAGCGGAACGGCTGTGGAAAGAGGTGACCGACATTTCCCCCGATCATGTGTTCCGGTTCGGCAAAAAGGATAACTTCTGGGAAATGGGCGATACCGGCCCCTGCGGCCCCTGCTCGGAAATCCACATCGACCTGACCCCGGACCTTTCCGGTGCTCATCTGGTCAACGCCGACGATCCCCGGGTCATGGAAATCTGGAACCTGGTGTTCATCCAGTTCAATCGCAAACCGGATGGTAAACTTCAACCCCTGCCGGATAAGCACGTGGACACGGGCATGGGATTCGAGCGCATCGTGCGGGTGCTTCAGGGAGTCGATTCCAATTACGCCACGGATATCTTCCGGCCCATTTTGAACACCATCGGGGAAATTGTGGGCATGGAATTCGGAAACGCCACCCCCGATCAGCAGGTGGCCTTCAAGGTCATCGCCGATCACATCCGCATGCTCACCTTTGCCATCACCGATGGGGCGCTGCCCTCCAACGAAGGGCGAGGGTATGTGCTGCGCCGGATTTTGCGCCGGGCGGCCCGTTATGGGCGTAAATTGAACATGCACGAGCCGTTCATCTATCGGGTGGTGCCCACGGTGGTTGCCATCAACGGGGAAGCCTTTCCCGAGGTAGTGGAAAAGCAGGATCACGTGATGGAAGTGATCCGGGCGGAAGAGGAGAATTTCAACAAGACCCTGGATCGGGGGCTGGAAATCTTCCACTCCATCGTGGAAAAACTGAAACAGCAGGGGCAAAAGGTCATTCCCGGCGAGGAAGCTTTCCGCCTGTATGACACCTTTGGTTTTCCGGTGGATCTCACCCGAATCATGGCCGAAGAGCAGGGCATGACCGTGGATGAGGCCGGCTTCGAGCAGGAGATGGAAAAACAGCGAGAGCGCGCCCGCAAGGCCGGGAAATTTGTCATGCAGGTCACCGAAGCGGAAGAGTGGCAGGTGCTTTCCCCGGCGGAAAAGCAGGAGTTTGTGGGTTACGAAGAGACGGAGGTGGAAACCACCATTCACAAGATCGCCCGCAGCAACGGGCATTACCGGGTGGTGCTGAGCCGCACGCCCTTCTACGCCGAGGCCGGCGGCCAGGTGGGCGATCAGGGCCGGATCGTCGGCGAGGGGTTTGAACTGAAGGTGATCGATACCCGGAAGGAGGGGGACTTCTCCGTAAGCATCTGTGAAGCGGACGGCCCGGTGGAAATCACCCGGCCCCGGGTCAAAGCCATCGTGGATCGGGAGAAGCGCATTCCCACCACCTATAACCACACCGCCACCCATCTGCTGCATGCGGCGCTGCGTCGGGTACTGGGCGATCACGTGCGGCAGGCGGGATCGCTGGTGCACCCGGATTATTTGCGGTTCGACTTCACCCATTTCAAAAAAGTGGAGCCGGAAGAACTGGAAGCAATCGAGCGCATCATCAACCATCAGATTCAGCAAAATCTGGAAGTGCGTTACGAATACAAGGATTTTGAAACCGCCCGGCGGGAGGGTGCCATGGCCCTGTTCGGGGAAAAATACGGCGATGTGGTGCGGGTGGTCTCCATCATCGCGCCCGATGGCAACGATGTTGTGAGCATGGAGCTATGCGGCGGCTGCCACGTGAAGCGCACCGGGGAAATCGGAGTGTTTGTGATCACCCAGGAGACCAGCATCGCCAGTGGAGTGCGGCGAATCGAGGCTCTTACCGGCCCCCGGGCGGTGGAATACATTCAGAAGATGCGCCGGGCCACTCAGGCGATCTCCCAGATGGTCAATGCTCCCATCGAGGAGTTGCCCCACCGGGTCAGGGAATTGCAGGAACAGCTAAAAGAGCGAGAAAAGGAGTTGCAACGCCTCAAGACCCGGCAGATCCTCCAACAGGTCGATGAGCTAATGGAAAAAGCCGAGCAGGTGGGCACCATCGCTCTGGTAACTGCCGAATTTGAAGACACCGAAGTGGATTTGCTGAAGCAACTGGGGGATCGGCTGCGGCAGAAGGCCAGCCGCACGGTGGGCTTTTTCGTCAATCGCAGCAACGGGCGGCTGAATTTTGTCTGCGCCGTCACCGACGATCTCATTAAGGAGCAGCACATCAAAGCGGGGGATCTGGTACGGGATGCCGCCAAAATTGCCGGGGGTGGGGGCGGAGGCCGGCCTCATCTGGCTACCGCCGGCGCCAAAGACCCCAACAAGCTGGATGCGGTATGGCAGTTCCTGCGGAAACGTTTGAAAGAACTGAGCGGGTAAGGCCCTCCGAGTTTTTCCCAAAAAATCCAAAAGTTTTTTCTGTGGGTGTCGATATACTGCAAGGTGTCGAAGTTTTCGACAGTATAAGTCCGGAATCCAACGCTACCGGATACCTGTTCTTTCTGGTGACTGCAATCCCATCGTCGTAGAAGACGCATAACCGGCGGAATTTCGATACCCCATTCTCCGCGCCATCGATCCTGATGCCGGGCGCAACTGCAGCGATATTCCACAGGCAAGCAAGGCGGCTCAAAACCCGATGCAGCTTTCCAATCCTTTGAAATTCACCAAAACCCGCACCATTCTGCTGATCGATGACCGGGAGGATCGGCGGCAGCAGATGGAGGAGCATCTCCGGCGGTTGGGATTCCAGACCCGGGGATACCCCTCCCTGCATCAGGCCTATTCCGCCTGCGCCGGTCAACCGCTGGATATTTTGTTCGTTCCTCAACGCTTGATCACCGAGCAGGAATTGGTGCACTTTCATCGGCTTCGTTCAGAGCATCTGCAGGTGTACAGCATTCTCCTTTCCGAGCCTCAGCAACTCCCCCACACGCTGGCCTTAATAAACAAGGGATTCGACGTGTACCTCCCCGGTGACGCTTCTATCGAAATGATCGAAGCCACCCTCCTGCAAGCTTCCGCCATTCTCAATCTTCGAGAAGAAGTGCAGGAACTCCAAACCCGGCATCAGGAAGCGCGCATCTTTTACCAGAACCTGCTGGATGCCTCCGATGAGGCCATCGTGGTGGTCAATCAGAATTACGAAATCCAGTATTGCAACCTCCGATTCCAGCACTTCATGGGGGCAAAGGCATCGAGTTTGATCGGACAGACGTTGCATTCGTTTATCGACGACGGCTACCGGGTATTGCACTATGTGTATCACCAGTTAACTCTGGGAAAGAAAATTCGGGGATACAGAGTTACGCTAAAGCCTTTAAAAAGCAACAACTTTGATGTTAACATCTCCGCCAACTTTCTGTACTCCCCCGGCGGCTACGTGGAAGGGATTATCCTGCTGATGGAGAACTATACCTTCCAGAATGAACTCTTCGTTCAGTTGATGCGCCAGGAGCGGTTGAAGTTGATTCAGTATCTGGCCAACGCCCTGGCCCACGAAGTGCACAATCCGGTGAACATCCTCTCGGGACATTTTCAGTTGCTTCAGCAGGAGCTTCAGGAAAAGGAGCACACCCGGTCACTGGAAATTATTCAGCGCCAGATCGAGCGGATCTCCCACACCGTTTCCCAGATGCAGCAGTTTAATCAGAGCAAGGAAGGAAGCGTTCCTCAGGTGCTGGCGCCGGTGGAATTCCTGAAAAAATTTCTCCAACAGCACCGGGACCGGTTTCGCAAGCAGTATACCCTGCACTATCAGCAGGGCGAGGCCGAGGTGCAGGTGCATGGCAATCAGGCCCAATTTGAGGATGCCTTTCTATACCTGTTCCGGCTGATCGAGGCCACCACCAATTCGGAGGACGCCACGCCCATCCGATGCCACCTGCTGAAATCCTTTACCGCCGAATCCTGTCTGGAAATCCAGTTTCACCTGGGAGAAAGCGAGTTAACCGCAGACACTTTCAACCTCTCCCAGGATTTTCGGCCCAACAACCGCTATTCGGTGCTGGATGTGGCTTTGATCTATACCATTTTCTCCAACTATGAAGGGAAGATTTTTGTGGAAACATCTTCCCGCGGCCAGGGGGTATTGAAACTTCAGTTTCCGGTAGTAGGCGTTAAAAGCCTTGCCACCGGAGAAACCACCGACACCCGTTCTTCCTCCCGGCCCCGTAAAAGGAAAAAGGATAACCCTTCCGGAAAATCGCGCCCATAGCAATAAATCATGTCCTCAAGGCGTGAAAGTCGGTTTGGGATCGCTGATTAAATCCTTTTAATAAACGCAGTTATTTCATCTTTAATCTTTCATCTCATGGTTCGGTCATTTTTATTTGAGTTCAAAATTTTCTGTTACTGCTTCCCGGCGTCTGACGCTGGCAATGGGGTGAAATACCTTCGCTCAGAACCGTTGAAAGGGTTCAACCACTCGTTCCCAAAGTCCCTTTGGGAACGAGTAAATGCAGCGAAACTCCGTTTCGTTCTTTCATGGGTTCCCCGCTTGATGCCTCCGAAACAGAGTTTCGGTTCTTATCTCGTTCCCAAACAGGAGGTTGGGAACGAGTATGATGGAAAAATATTTACATACTGGGGTAACATTCCCTTGATCACGGTTAAGCATGTACATCCCGGAGGGAAACTGTGCCGGGAAATTTCAAACCGGTAAAAAAACAACCGAACCGTGAGTTTCATCATTAATCTTTCATCTTTGATCTTGATAGGCATAATCCTTTTCCAGAACACAAACGAAGAGACACGAAAGGCTTTTTATCAGGAGTAAAATGCGGAGGTATTGGCTTTGAAGACCCGGTTACTGATCGTGGATGACGAACATGACGCCCTGACGCTTATGCAAGAGATCTTCCGCCGCAAGGGTTACGAAACGTTTACCGCCCATGATGGGATTGAGGCGTTGAACGTCATTGAAAACGAGGAGCCGGATATCCTGATTTCGGATCTGCTCATGCCCAACATGGACGGCATGGAATTGCTCCAGGAGGTTCGGCGACGGTTTCCCCATATTTCGGTTATCGTGGTTACTGCCCATGGCACCATCGAGACGGCGGTAGAGGCCATGAAGAAGGGCGCCCATGACTATATCCTGAAACCCATCCATCTGGATGAAATTTTAACCAAAGTCTCCAATCTCGCCCGAACCAAGCATCTGATTCGGGAGAATCAGCAACTGCTTCGGGAACTGAAGGAGAAGTACAGCTTCGACAACATCATCGGGCGCACGCCCCAGATGCAAAAGTTGTTCGACATGGTGCGAACCGTGGCGCCCACGCCTTCCACGGTTCTGATCACCGGCGAGAGCGGTACGGGCAAAGAGTTGATCGCCAACGCCATCCACTACTACTCTCCCCGGGCCGGCAAGGACTTCGTAAAAGTCAACTGCGGGGCACTGGCAGAAACCCTTCTGGAAAGCGAACTGTTTGGGCACGTCAAAGGGGCGTTTACCGGGGCCTTTAAAGACAAACCCGGCCGGTTTGAAATGGCCCACGGCGGCACCATCTTCCTGGATGAGATCGGGGACATTTCCCCGGCTCTGCAGGTCAAGCTGCTGCGGGTACTCCAGGAGCGGGAGTTTGAACGGGTCGGCGGCACCGAAACCATCAAAGTGGATGTGCGGGTGATCGCCGCGACCAACCAGAACCTGGAAGACCTGATCAAAGAAGGGAAATTCCGGGAAGACCTCTACTATCGGTTGAACGTGATTACCCTCCATGTGCCCCCGCTGCGGGAACGGGCGGAGGACATTCCCCTGATCGTGGCCCATTTCATTTCTCGATTCAACAAGGAGTTCAATAAGAACGTCAAGGCGGTGGATGAGGAAGCCATGCGACGGTTGCAGGCCTATCCCTGGCCCGGGAATGTGCGGCAACTGATCAATATCGTGGAGCGAACCATCATCCTCAGTCAGAAGGAAATTCTGGGAGTGGAGGATTTTCCGGAAGAGATTATGCAGACCAACTCCGTACCCAGCATGCCCATCAAAACCGATCGGCCTTTGAACGAGCTGGTGGATGAATACGAAAAGCAGATTATCCTCAAGGCCCTGGCGGAAAACAACCATAACAAGCTCCGCACGGCCAAAAAGTTAGGGATTCATCGCAGCACGTTCATGTCCAAGCTTAAGAAATATGGGATTAACTGAACCCACCGGTATGTTGCTGAATATCTGAATCTTATCCATTGAGATCGCCTGATTTGGGGAGAAAACCCAGAGTGGGGCTCTTTCCCGGGGTGTTGCCCCGGGCTATTGTATCTACGCCCCGCCGGGGCGTTATTCCCCGGAAATGGGCCAAAGGCACTTCCTAAGTGGTCTGTTTCAGAAATTCTTGTAAGGTTAGGTGGAAGAATAGGTAGGCGCAGGAGCGCCTTCTCTTCCTTCCACCGC
>CAYQGB010000212.1:0-7238 GCA_964416895.1 uncultured Calditrichaceae bacterium | reverse complement strand
ACGATTTTGATCCGGTGAATTCCTCGTGAAACGTGATGCGGGATGCGTGAGAATTTTCCGTCACGTTTCACGCCGAAGTTTTGTGTAGCCACCCCTCGCCCATACCGGATTGCCGGCTTCCGGTATCGAGAATCCAGAAAGAAGCCCCGGCAAACACGGGATTCACCAGGGCTTCCCACTTACCGAATGCGCGATGCTCAGAAGAAGTTACAGCGTGTAGGCCACAAAAAAGCTCCGATCCTTGCGCACTATCCGCAGGAAGATGGTATCGCCTTTCTTGAGATCGGAGATCAACTCCCGGAAAGTGGCCATATCGTTGACCTTCTTGCGGTTCAGGTCGGTGATCAAATCCCCTTCCCGCAAGCCGGCGCGATAGGCATTGCTCCTGGGGTTCACGTTGATGATGACCACTCCCTTGAGGTCCCGGGGCAACTGGTAGCGCTCGGCTCGCTCCTCGGTGAACGGCGCCACGGAAAAGCCCAGCAAGTCTTCTACTTCACTCTCCAGCTCCGGAGAAAGCCGCTCCGGCTCCAGCGTGCCCAGCTTCACTTCCACGGTTTTCTCCCGCCCATCCCGGAGGATCTTCAATTCCACTTCTGTTCCCGGAGGCGTGGCGGCCACATCGTTGCGCAACTGACTGGAGTTCTTAATCCGCTTGCCGTTCAGTTCGATGAGCACATCCCCTTCCTTAAGACCGGCCTTATCCGCCGGGCTGTCTTCCTGTACCTGAGCCACCAGCACGCCCTCGGTGGAAGGCAAGTCCATCGCTTTAGCGATCTGAGGCGTGATGTCCTGAATATACACGCCCAGCCAGCCCCGAATGACCTTGCCGTGCTTGATCAAGGACTCCATAACGAATTTGGCCATGTTCACCGGCACGGCAAAGCCGATGCCCTGAAAGCCCCCACTGCGGGTGGCGATGGCGGTGTTGATGCCCACCAGTTCCCCATCCAGATTGATCAGGGCGCCGCCGGAATTACCGGGGTTGATGGCCGCATCGGTCTGGATGAAATCCTCGTAATCGGCCAGCCCCACGTTGGATCGCCCTTTGGCGCTGACGATCCCGGCGGTCACCGAGTGGGCCAGATTGGGACTCATGGGGCTACCGATGGCCAGCACCCACTCGCCCACCTCCAGTTTATCGCTATCGCCTAACTTGATGGCCGGGAGATTGTCGGCTTCCACCTTCAGCAGGGCGATGTCGGTTTTGGGATCGGTGCCGATGACTTTGGCCGACAGGGTGCGTTCATCCATCAGCCGCACATAAATAGTGTCGGCACCGGCCACCACATGATTGTTGGTCAGGATGTAGCCGTCCTGGCTAACGATGACCCCGGAACCCAGCCCCTGCTGCCGGAACTCCCGTTCCTCCGGCTGGCGACGCCGGGGATAGGGTTGCCCGAAAAATTCCCGGAAGAAATCTTCAAAGGGATTGGAGAAAAACGGCCCCCCAAAACCGCGTACTTTGTACACCTTTTCGGTGAATACGGTCACCACGGTGGGGTTGACCTTTTTGGCGATCTCCACAAAGGCGCGGTTCAGGTCCCGAAGCGTATTCAACGGGCGATCCGCCGGGTGGGACTCGCCGTCTCCGCTGCCGGCGTCGTTGGGCGCCGCTTCCGGGGCGCTGTATGCCACCGGTTGCGTGGATTCATGCAGTTGAGAAAAGATCAATGCTCCGACGATGATACCGATCAGAAGCAACCCAATTGCCGAAAGACCCGTTCGTGTGTTCATTTTCTCCTCCTTTCGTTCCCATTCGTTCGAGTCTGTTTCTCATACGCGGTACTACAGGTAAGCACGGGAAATGAACAAGCTTATCGTGATGCGACGACCCCGATTTGCCGGGGATATGTAAAACGTGATCAACTGCGTATTGCGTATTGCGTAATGCGTATTTCGTAAATATTTCCCCACCCAATACGCAATACGCAATACGAAATACGCAATACAAAATACGATACCTCATCACCAGCCCACGGCCAGCACAAAGCCCCACAAGCCGTTTTTGCGGGCGGGGCGCTGAAAGGGAATGGCGTAATACACCTGAGGAATCAGGAAACCAAACACGTTGAACCGCAGGGCCACGCCGGCGCTGAACACCGGCACCCGCTCCACGGATTCCCGCACGAATTTCAGCTTAACTCCCTCTTTGGAGGTCCAGGCCGCCCCGGCGTCAAAAAACAGAGCCAGCTCCGTGGGCAGCACGGGGAAATTGACCAGCCCAAACCGCTCCGTGCCCAGTAGAGGCACCCGCAACTCGGCATTGAACACGGCAATACGGGAACCGATCAGACGGTCATATTCGGGACAGGCCTGGGGATCATCGGTGGAAGAGCAATCCTTCCCCTCAAACGAGCCGATGGAATACCCCCGCACCAGCGTCTCGTATCCCAGAAACAGAGGTGTCAGGCGTTCGTTTTCGGCATCTTTGAAATACCGCCCGAAGTGCAGCCCCCGGAAGGCCAGGGTAAAAGGATTGAAAAAGAAGTACTGGCGATAATCGGCGATGACGGTGGCAAAATCCAGCGTGCCCAGGGAGCCTTCGATGTCGAACCGGTAGCGGCTGCCTTTGATGGGCGAGGTAAATCCGAAGTAGGAATAATCCCCCACGTAGCCGATGGAAGCCTGAAACAGATTAATCGCTTCCGGCGCCGGAAGACTGTGAACCTCCCGAGCAAGGGTCTGCCCGGCAAAGGTGGTGATCGTTTCAATTTCGTTGTCAAAACTGATGCGATTGAATCCCACCGCGCCTTCCACCCGGCGATTGGTGGACAGGGGATATTCTCCCATCGCCAGCAGTCGGTCATTGAACACCCGCTGGCGAATAAAAGTGGTGACTTGGGCAAAGGCAAGTGAGCCATCCGGCAACCGCACCTCTTCAACACCGACAAAGGCCTGCTCCACCCGGTAGGGAATTCGGCTGAGGGCGGCTCCCCAATTAAATCGCTTTTTGCGATTCAGATAAATCAACTGCCCCCCGGCATCTTTAAAGGAACCGTTCAGTTGCAACCCCACGCTGATCAGGTGGTTGTTCAGCACATCGGCGAAGAGCAGGTTGACCCCTCCGCCCAGGGCAGTGCCGAACCGATCCGCCGAAACTCCGATATACCCCTGCCCGGCATAGGCCAGCTTGAAGGAGGGCTTGTACGGATTGACCCGGAAAGCGGTATCCGGCGGTACCGGAGATGCGGCAGGACGAAGGTAATGCATCACCAGTTGTTTTTCGGCGGTCGGCGGTTCCGGAGGCAGCAGCGCCGCATTGGAACGGGTAAGCATGGCGGGTTCCACCGGCTCTCCGGTTAGCTGTTCCGGAGACAGGGCATACCCGATATATCGGCGCTTCTCAAAAACGGTGACAATCATCTCCCCGGTCTGCCGCGCCACCGTCAGGCAGGGCGAGAGGGCGGTAATCCCGCTGATACCGGTGGCCACCCGGGTGAGCCGATAAATGCGCCCCTCCTCGAAGTCGTATCGGTACAAATCGCTGAAGCCGTCGGGATTGGCCACAAAGTACAGGCTTTTTCCATCCGGGGAAAACTGAGGATTGATATGCTTGCCCAGAGGAAACAGGGGCAGGCGCTCTATCTTTCCGGTGGAAACATCCAGCAGAGCGATCTGCATGGGGCCGTAGGTGAGCTTTTCCAGATCCGTTTGCGGCCCTCGATCGGTGACAAAGGCCAGCCGCTTTCCATCCGGCGACCAGGCCGGTTGCAGTTCCCCGTAGCGGTCATCGGTCAGCCGGCGCACTTTCCCGTCGTTCAGATGGTACAGAAACAGGTCACTGATGCCCCCGTGAGTTCCCGCCACTGCCAGGTATTGCCCATCCGGCGACCAGGCCACATCCTCAATGGCATCCACGCCGGGAATTTCTACCCGCCGGGTGATCTTGCGGGTATTCACATCCACGATGATGATGGCATTGTTCCCCCGCCGATATACCACAAAGGCGAACTGCTTTCCATCCGGCGACCAGCTCCCCGCCGACCGAATAAAGCGGATGGCATCAAAGTGGCGATCGGACTCAGAACTGGCCAACTTCGCCAGCACTTTGCCGGTATGGGCATCTGCCAGATACAGATCAATGGTAAACAGGCTCTTCTCGGAAAGAAAGGCCACGTAGCGGCCGTCGGGGCTGAGTTCGGGGGAGACGTTCATCTCTCCGGCGCCAACATCGGGCGCCAGCAGACGCCGCCCCACTTCCCGGGGAAGCGTGCGCCCTTCCAGCTGTTTCTCATAATGCCGGGTAACCTCCCGGATCCACATGGCTGAGAGGGAATCCGGGGAGATTCCCATCACGGTGACGAAAGCGGAATCGGGATCGGTCTGCACCGCGGCTTTAAACAACCGTACGATGCGGTCATCGCCCCAGCGGCCTCCCACATAGGCCCACACCGCCTGCCCAAAACGGTAGGGAAAATACCGGGGATCATAGCTCAGCTTTTCCAGAGTGGGCATGTCCTTGTGCAACACGGCGTCTCGCAGCCACATGGCCGTGTTGGCATCCTCCCGCCCCACGGAAAAATATTCCGCCATCCCTTCCACAAACCACAGGGGCAGGCGGGCCATGGCCCCGATGCCCTTTCCTTTGGTTCGGGCAATGTCGTACTGAAAGGCGTGCACCAGCTCGTGGCCCAGCACATGATCGTTGTCGGCATACAGGCCGGTCAGGGGCAGCACGATGCGATTCTGCAATCCCTCGGTAACCCCCCCGGTACCCTCGCTGATCAATCCCCCGATGATATTGTTCTGCTGAAAGTCGGCGTGGTTGGCATACAGCACCAGGGGATTTTTTCGGGAAAGCTTATGATCCAGGACGGATTGCAGTCGGGAATACCAGCGTTCCAGCATCAGGGCGGGATCTTTTACTGCCAGGGACTCGGCGGTGTAAAAATAAATCTGGAAATGCTGCGTTTCCAGCACCCGAAAATCAAAATCCTCATATTGAACTTTATTGCGGCCAAAATACTGAGCGGAGAGAGGAACCGTGAAGGCCAGCCCCAACAGCAAGGCTGCCCCCACGATCCAGAGACGAAAGCCTGTCCACGTACCTACACCATCCTCCCAACTCCCTGTATATTTCCGGGCATTGTGCCAGATCATCGGCTCTCCTTTCGGGGTTCGAGATTCACGGTTTCAGTCCATCGTCTCTGTCACCTCCTGAAAATACTGCCGGATAGCAAATTGTTTCCACAAAAGAGAAAATTTTCCATTATCCTCGTTGAGGGATAAAATCCCGCGTTTCTGATCAATGTAAAATTTCAGAGTTTTACGCTTCACGCAGAATCGTGATCTTTGCCAAAGGATAATCTATGCCAGACCAGTCGCAAAAACATACGACATACAAATTTGTCAGGTTAGGGCAAAAAAATCCCCGGTGCACATCCGCAGACATGCACCGGGGTCACCATTCCGGAGGTCATCATGAAGTCTTGATGGCGATCCGTTTGGCCCGACGCCGGGATTCTTCCTTCTTGGGCAGGTGGATGGTCAATACGCCCTTGCGATACACCGCTTCCACTTTATCCGGATCCACTTCGCAGGGCAGGGCGATGTCCCGATGGAACGTGCCGTAAGAACGCTCCATGCGATAGAAGTTGCCCTCCCGTTCTTCGCGCTCTTCACGTTTTTCACCCCGCAGGGTCAGCACGTCATCGGAGACGCTGATGTCGAGATCCTTCTCGTCGATCCCCGGCAATTCCGCCGTGACCACGACTTCCCGGTCGGTTTCTTTCACATCCACCCGGGGGAAGACTTCGCCCCATCCTTCATCCCAGCGGGTCAGGCCAAACTCGTTGTAGAAACGATCAAACAGCCGATCCATTTCCCGCCGCAGAGCCAGGAAAGGATCGAAGGCTTCTTCGCGACGGACCGGCACCTGACGCTTACCCAACCAATTACGAGGCAGCAAATCCCGAATGGCCATATCCGTCACCTCCTTTCTTTAACTGTTCTGTTTTATTATGGACGATCGCTTTTGTTTCCCGGTCTTATTCCCGGCTCATTTCTCATTTCCCTCCCCTCAACCGTCGCCGGACGCACTTCCTGCCCACGACGGTTGAAGGGAGAGTTCCATCCCCTCCGAGAACCTCTCTCCCCGGAGGGGTTAGAACATCAGGCCACTTTCACTTCGATCTTTTTGGGCTTGGCCGGTTCCGCTTTGGGCAGTCGCAGTTGCAACACTCCGTTCTGATAGCTGGCCTCAATCCGCTCCTGATCCACGGTTTCATCCAGGGTAAAGGAGCGTTCGTAATCGCCCACCTCATATTCGGCGTACGCCAGCTCGTAGCCTTCGGGAACCTGCGGTTCGGCTTTCGCCCGGATCGTCAGCACATTCTGCTCCAGGGTAATGTCGATGGCATCTTTGTTCACACCGGGCATATCCGCCAGCAACACGATGTCATCATGGGTTTCATAGATGTCTACCGGCGGCAGAAACACCCGGGTATTGCGAGTGCGTTCCACAGAGCCTACGGTTTCGGCTTCTCGTTTCTGGACGGTGGTTTTATCGACGGCCATAAATTTCACCTCCTTTCTTCACCCGCTCTGATTTTTCTCCGTTGGGGGATTAATTGGTTTTGATGTGAATCTTTTTGGGCTTATCCGCTTCCGCTCGCGGCAGCACGATGTTCAGCACCCCGTTTTTGAACTCCGCCTGCACCTTATCCGCATCCACGGCAAAGGGCAACCGGATGCTGCGTTCAAATTCGCCGTGGGAACGTTCCTGCCGATGGAACTTATCCTCCTGACCGAGTTCGACCGGCTTACGAACGCCGCGCAGGGTTAACACTTCGCCCAACACGGAAATATCCACATCTTTGGGATCATAGCCGGGCAATTCCGCAGTCACGACCACGCCATCCTGATTGGAATAGATATTCACCGCCGGATACACTCGCCGTCGGCTGCCGGTAAAGCTATCAAACAGCCGATTCATTTCCCGTTGCAGCCGTTCAAACTCACGCCAGGGATCCACTTGCCAACTTCGAAATACCATGAGACTCACCTCCTTTCGGTTTTGGGGTTTTTGTGATTTCCACCGGGCCTTTTAGCAACCGATGTGCCATTCTTCATAACCTTTTGTAATTAAAAGACATACAAACCTACCCACTTTCCGAGAGACCTTTTCGCTTGCCACATTGGCAATTGCTTCTCCGGGGAATTTTTCTTCCTTTTGCCGTATTTTCCGCCGCCACTGCCCGATCCACCGCCGGTGCGACAGATTTTCAGCTTCCCTG
>CAYQGB010000211.1:1669-7285 GCA_964416895.1 uncultured Calditrichaceae bacterium | reverse complement strand
CCGCCGGGCGGGGTGAACCTGACGAGTGGGCACGCTCTCCCCGTTCCAATCCCACCGCGCGGCAGGACCTGAACCATTGAACCTACACACTGAACAGCTACAGCCTATGTAACTGTAGCTACTGCATCCCGGCGGAAATTTTCCGCCGTTGATCACGCTTCGACAGGCTCAGCGTGACTTTATCATCCCGTCACTCTGAGCCTGTCGAAGAGTGACGGACTATCTCTGCCGGGATGCACTACTTCACGGATATTTCAAAAATTTCGACTGCGGATGATCTTTCACCCAGGTGCTCCAGCGGGTGAAGGCGGAGGGCAACTCCGGTAGCATCCGGTCGGCAAAGGCTCCGCTGATGCAGGTCAATCCGTTGGTGCCCGGCAGGTGATACCATAAGCTCTCCGTCTCGTAATCGAACAGCACAAAGGTATCCCGATAAGTCCATCCGCTGGAACTGAGAGTAAGCATCTGCCCGTCAATTTCCCGGCTGTACACGGCAGCCAATTCCACCAGCGGTCAGTAGGCCACCGCCACGAAGGTGCTGTCGAAGCGCTCATCCACGATTTCGTGGCGGGTGAGCACGGAGATGGGATAAGCCCGGGCCTCGCCGTTCAGGGCAAATCCGATCACCAGAAAGGTTTGATCGGGAAAGGGGTACTCATCGTCTCCCGGAGAAATGAATCGGGGATTGCGAATGGGAGGAATGGCGAAAGGCCCCAGCCCGAACTGAAAATCTTCCGCTTTCATCCCGTATTTTTGCTCCGCGTGGGTCACATCCCATCGCTTGCCGGTGTTGTCCACGATAAACACCCGCCCGTTCTGGCGTTCAACCTCCGCCCGGGGGCCGTCAAGGGGATTGGTGCAGGTCAGTAGCATCATCGCTCCCAGAAGGAGGCCTGTTCCCCAAAGCATTACATATCCGGATTTCCTCATTGTCTCTCCGATGTTATACTCATTAAAGATGAAAGATCAAAGATGAAAGATGAAATAACTGCATTCAGTAAAATGACTTAAGCGGTGATCAAAAAGCAACTTTTACGCCTCGGGAGTATCCCATTTCCACGGTCAAAACATCCACTCAACACCAGAGCCGGTTTTGTGGTTTCTCCGATACTCCTCCTATTAGAAAAGTTTCGAGAAACGCCACCGGTTTGCCGTAAGCGGCCTTACATTGGGATACTGAGGATTTGGGGATCGGGTATTGGGGTATTTTAGGGTATTGGGTTATTGGGGTATTGGGGAGTGGTGTTCCTGCGGATAGTGTATCCGTAACCGACCCATTATGCAATACGCAATTTATCATCTCACGCCGATGGGGGTGCACAGCCGAGGGGGGCTACGAAATTCTCAGATGGCACGTGATGATGCGGCAATGGAAAATCTCAAAAATCCCTTGAAAAAATCCTTCCCACAGAAGAGATTGTTGAACTCTATTGCCCACCCCATCAACGATGGCGGGGCGCTGCCGGCAACAGGGGAAGCCGCCGAAAGAGGAGAAAAACCGGCTCACACGAACCATTGCTGAAGGCTACCATGATCAGGAACGGGATACCGGGAATTTTGCTGATCCCCTTATTGCTGTGGGGGCAATCGCCGCTGACATTGCCGGAAGCCTGGCAGATCGCTCTACGAAATAATCTTACCCTGCAACAACAGCAAGACGCTCTGGCACAGGCGCATCGAGAATGGCAGATTCAGCGCAGCCGGTACCTGCCCACGTTTTCCATCAACGCCGCCTATAGTCACGTTTCGGAAGTGGCCCGCCTGGAAATTCCCCTGTCCCTTCCCGGCCTGGAACCCATCGAAGCGGGGGTAAAAGATCAGTACGACCTCTCCATCGGGGTAACCCAGCCGGTTTTTACCGGTTTCCGCATTCGCAATCTGGTGCGGGCCGCCCGGGAGCAACGACAGGCGGCGGAGATTCAGGCGGCGGTGGTGAAGCATCAACTCTTGCTTCAGGTGGGGCAGCTATATTATGAGATTCAGCAGAATTTGCTGCAACAGGCGGTGCTGGAGCAGGCCATTCAGCGGGCGGAGGCCCACCGGCAGCGGGTGCGCAATTTCTTCCTGGCGGAACAGGCGGCGGCCTTCGACACGCTGGAGGCGGCCAACCGAAAACTGCAACTGATCAGCCAGTTGCGGCAATTGCAAAATCTCCATCGGGTGCTGCTAACCCGCTTCCGCCATTTGCTGAACACCGATGCTCCCTTGACCATCGAGCGCATGGTGGTGGATACGGTGGAGACCACCCTTTCTCCCCTGGAGTCCTATCTGGAGCGGGCAATTCAGAAGCGTCCGGAGTTGCAGCAGGTGGCGGCGGTGCGTCGGGTGCAGCTTTTCCGGGGAAAAGCCCTGCGATCCGCCTATTTCCCGCAGATTTACGCCCGGGCCGCCTACCATTATGCCCGACCGGGGGTGGATTTCTTCCGCAAGCAGTGGATGGATTACTACACCGTGGGGGTTTCCCTGCAATGGGAAATCTGGAACTGGAAACGGGATCGCCGCCGGGTGGAGCAGGCGGAGCTGGAATATCACCGGCTGGGGTTGCAGGAGCAGCAACTGGTGCAGCAGGTGCGCCGGCAGGTCACGGAAGCCTACCAGCTATTGCAAACCACCGGAGAGCAAATTCGGTTGCAGCGGCGACTGGTGCAACAGGAACGGGAGCGGTATCGGATCACCCGGGAACGATACAACCAGGGGCAGGCCACGCCCCTGGATGTGAGCACGGCGGAGAAGGCGCTGACCGGAGCGGAGTTGTTGCTGCAACAACACTATATTCAATGGTTCCAGCAGAAGTTACAACTGGCGTATGCCGTGGGCGAAATTGGAGCGATGCCATGAGGAGGAAGAAGGTGAGGCGAAGCCGGAGATGGATCGTTCTGGCGCTGCTGCTGGCAGTGGGATGTGGCGGAAACGATCACAAGAATGTGTATACGGCCACGGTGGAAGGCACTACCGTGGAGGTGCCGGCCCTCACGCCGGGGCGGATCATCGCCCTGCCGGTGCAGACCGGCCAGCCGGTAGCCGAGGGGGATACCCTGGCGGTGATCGACACGCTGGAACTCTCCTATCAGCGGCGGCAACTGCTGGCGGGGCTAAAAGAATTGACCGTTCAGGAGGAAGTCGCCCGCACCACCCTGACGCAGGCGGAAAGCAACCTGGCCTATCTGCGCACCCGGCATCGGCGGTTGCAGGCGCTGGTGGAAAAAAACTCCGCCCCCCGGCAAACCCTGGATGATCTGACCAATCAACTTCAGCAGGCAGAAGCGGCAGTAGCCAAAGCCCGGCAAAACCTGAGCGCCATCGAAGCCCGGCGAGAGCAATTACGGGCCCGGTTGAATACGGTGGAAAAAAAGATTCGCGATGCAGTGATTGTGGCCCCCATGGCCGGCATTGTGGCCGAGAAATATTTTGAAGTGGGCGAGGCGGTTCCTCCCATGAGCGCCATCGTGCAGCTTCTCAATCTGAGTCGGGTGGAGATGAAAATTTACGTCTCCGAGAAGACGCTGCCCCACATTCGCATCGGGCAGCAGGTACAGGTGCGGGTGGATGGAATGGATCAAACCCTCACCGGAACCATTCGCTGGATCAGTCCCAAGGCGGAGTTTACCCCCAAAACCATCCTGACCCCGGAAACCCGCAGCACTCTGGTGTATGCCGTGAAAGTGGGGGTAGAGAACTCCCAGGGCATCCTTAAACACGGCATGCCGGTGGAGGTGGTGATGGGTGAGTAGGACAGGCATCTTGCCTGTCATATAATCCCCTGATTATGTAGATTGGCCACCTACAACGTGCCCCGGAACAATTTGGCGGATGTCGTGCGGAGTTCCATAATCCCATGGTGAACGATCAGCCGTGACCGGCGACAGGCGAAGGTCCCACGATCTTGTTCCGACAGTCTTCGGGAGCCAAAGCTCGGCATCTCCGACCGGAATTCAAAATTCAGCAAACCGGCATCGAGATTCATGCATCCCATCGAAGTGGATAACTTGCACAAACGGTTTGGTGAGACGGAAGCGCTACGAGGAGTTTCCCTGTCGGTGCAGGAGGGAGAACTGTTCGGCTTGATCGGCCCCGATGGCGCCGGGAAAACCACCCTCATGCGGATCATCTGCACCCTGCTGCTGCCCGATGAAGGTACCGTGCGGGTGGCGGGGATGGATGTAACCCGGGAGGTTGCCCGGGTGCGGGCCATTCTGGGATATATGCCCCAGCGGTTTTCGTTGTATCCGGACTTAACCGTGGAGCAAAATCTGAGGTTTTTCGCCGACCTGTTTCAGGTGCCGGAAGGGGAACGCCGGAAACGCATGGAGCAGTTGTATCGCTTTTCCCGATTGGGCCCGTTCCGGGATCGGCAGGCTCAGGCCCTCTCGGGAGGTATGAAGCAAAAATTAGCCCTTTCCTGCGCTTTGATCCACACCCCCCGGATACTGGTGTTAGATGAACCGACCTACGGAGTGGATCCCGTCTCCCGACAGGAGTTCTGGGAAATTTTGCGGGAGATTCAGCAGCAGGGCACCACCATCCTGGTTTCCACCGCCTACATGGAGGAGGCCGATCTGTGCGACCGGGTGGCCCTGTGTTTTCAGGGGAAAGTGGTGGCGCTGGATGTGCCGGCAGCGTTGAAGGCCGGGTATCCTCACCCTCTGTTCCGGCTCACCGGGCGGGAGTTGCACCGCCTGCGGGATTTCTTTGAAACGCTTCCGGAAGTGCACAGCATCCAGCTGTTCGGAGATGCCCTGCACGTCAGCTTCACTACTCCGCCGGGTGAGGGGGATTGGCATCGATGGCGGGAGGCCACCGGCGGCAATCTGCAATCCTGGCAGCCGCAGGAGCCGACCGTGGAAGACGTGTTCCTGGAAGCCATGAGGGAAATCCCATGAACCATCGACCGGTGGCGGTGAAAACCGAGGAACTGACCAAACGTTTCGGCCACTTTACCGCCGTGGATCGGGTGAGCATCGAGGTGTACGAGGGGGAGATTTTCGGTTTCCTCGGGGCCAACGGGGCCGGCAAAACCACCCTGATCCGGATGCTCTGCGGCCTGCTGCGCCCCACCGAAGGGAAGGCCAGGGTAGTCGGCTTTGATGTCTATGATCAGGCGGAGGAAATCAAGCGGCGCATCGGGTATATGAGCCAGCGGTTTTCCCTGTACGAAGACCTGACCATTTCGGAGAATATCGAATTCTACGGGGGAATTTATGGGCTGTCCCGTCGCCAGATTCAGCAGCGCCGGGAGGAGCTTTTTTCCCGGGTGGGATTGAGCGGGCTGGAGGATCAACTCACCCGGGAGTTGCCTCTGGGATTCAAACAGCGGCTGGCGCTGGGCTGCGCCCTGCTGCACGATCCCCCGGTACTGTTTCTGGATGAACCCACCTCGGGGGTGGATCCGGAGGCCCGGCGGGGTTTCTGGGATCTCATTCACCAGACCGCCGCCCAGGGCAAAACCGTATTCGTGACCACCCACTTCATGGATGAGGCGGAGTACTGTCATCGGGTGTCCATCATGCGGGAGGGGCAGGTGATCGCCGTGGATCCCCCCGGAGCGATGAAGAGCCGATACGGCAAGAAAAGTATGCAGGAAGTATTCATCGCGTTGGTGGAAAGTTAATGTAGCGG
>CAYQGB010000211.1:0-1569 GCA_964416895.1 uncultured Calditrichaceae bacterium | reverse complement strand
GAATAACCCCTTGCAAAACTCCCCCCCGATGGTTAAAATTCCCACTTGTTTGGAAACATTGGTTAACCTCTTGAAAATCCGCCATTAATATGCCGCCGACACGCTCTTCCACCATCCGCACCATTGCCATTGGCGCCGATCATGGCGGTTTTGAATTGAAGGAACAGCTCAAGGCCCATCTCCAGCGGCAGGGATATGTGGTGGAGGATGTGGGCACCTACAAGCCGGTGTCGGTGGATTATCCCCTGTTTGCTTACAAGGTGGCCCGGAAGGTGGCTTCCGGGGAGTGTCAGCGGGGGATCATGGTGGATGGGGCGGGGATCGGCTCCTGCATGGCGGCCAATAAAGTGCCCGGCATCCGGGCGGCCATGTGCTACGATGTGAAGACCGCCGTCAACAGCCGGGAACACAACGACGCCAACCTCCTCACCCTGGGCGGGCGAATGATCGACGTGGAGACGGCCAAACAGATTGTGGATGTGTGGCTGACCACCGAGTGCACCGAGCCACGCCATCGCCGCCGGGTGGGGCAAATTATGCAGATCGAACGGGAGTTATGCGGCGGGGAGAATCCCCGGAAATCCCGGTCTCAAACCGGAGTGAGGGAATCCATGAGTGATTTGACCACCTCGGAACTGGAACAGATCGCCGAACAGATCACCGAAATCCTGCGGGCCCGGGGGATGCCCTTCGGGGGATTGGCCTGCGCCTGTTCCTGCTGTGGAGGCGATTGCGGAGGACATTGCGCGGAGAAAGCCTCCGACACGGTGCGCCAGTTTATCCACATGGGCGCCAGCCGGATTACCTATCGCGCCGGGGGGCAGGGGGTGCCCGGCGACCTGGCCAAATACATCGACCATACCCTGCTAAAGCCGGATGCTTCCAGCAAGGACATCGAAAAACTGTGTGAAGATGCCCGGCATTATGGGTTCGCTTCTGTGTGTGTAAATCCCACCTATGTGGCCCTGGCCGCCCGGATGTTGCGCGGCTCCGAGGTCAAGGTATGCAGTGTGGTGGGATTTCCTCTGGGCACCCATACCCCTCAGATTAAGGCTCTGGAAACCCGGCAGGCCGTTCGCGACGGGGCCCGGGAGATTGACATGGTAATCAACATCGGGGCGCTGAAGGATCGCAATCTGGATCTGCTGTATCGGGACATCCGCTCGGTGGTGGAAGCCTGCCTGGATGGCAACGCCATCTGCAAGGTGATCATCGAGACCGCGCTGTTGACCGATGAGGAGAAGATCATCGCCTGCGAGACCGCCAAACGGGCCCGGGCGCACTTTGTGAAGACCTCCACCGGGTTTGGGCCCGGCGGCGCCACCACTCACGACGTGGCGCTGATGGCCAGCGTGGTGCGGGAAAGCGGCATGGGGGTGAAGGCTTCCGGCGGTATCCGCAGCTACGAGGATGCCCTGAAGATGATCGAGGCCGGCGCCACCCGTATCGGGGCCAGCGCCAGCGTGCAGATCATCCAGGGGGCAACGCAAATAACAGAATCAAATTGACGGGGTTATCCCATTTTAAGGAACTTTACCATGTTTACCCGGATCGAAATCCACAATTTTA
>CAYQGB010000210.1:0-7307 GCA_964416895.1 uncultured Calditrichaceae bacterium | reverse complement strand
CCACAACCCGAACTATCGTTTCCCGGTTTACTCGATCTCACCGATAAATGACGGAAAAGCCACCCCCATCCTGTTGACCCCAACAATATAGCTCCCCGGAGTTGATAAGGCAAATTTCCCCCAATGCCTGTCGGGATGGCCGATGTTCAACCCTTTGTAAAATCTGGCCGTTAGATAGATTGTTCTAACTGCGAACAAAATCTTACCCTCCCGGGCAACCGGGTTGGAAAGCGAATAGTTGAGAGGAGAATCCCGTTCGACTTTTGGTTTCCCTTTAACCTCTCTTTTCCCAGACATTAAAGAACACTTCCGGTCGAGCCGGCCAATTCCCTGCTACAGGGCATTATTGGTCAAATGTTGATCTTTGCTGGTCAAAAATTGACCAGATTTTCCGGGATAGTTTGAGGCGTGATAGGTATATGACCGAATTCACAAGGAATACTCTTGTTTGGCATAGAAGTTGAGAGGCCTATTCGACACCCATAAATTCAAACGATAGGAGGAAAGGTCTATGCCCAGTACCAGACGAGATTTTCTCAAGAAGTCTGCCGGTTTGTTGGCCGCATTGGCCGTGGCTCCCTTAAACACCGGGGTTGCGCGGCCTAAATTGCCCGGCAGCACGTATACCCCTTATCCGGGGCAAAAGGTCGCCTCGTTTGAGGAGATCAAACGTGCCGGTCAGTTCGCCTTCAACTATCCGGATCCAGCTTCTCCCTGTCTGGCGATATATGTGCCGGATGCCGGCGTGGTGGCATATAGCATCCTGTGCACCCATAAGGGATGTCCGGTAGTGTTCAAACCCAAGGAGATGCTCTTTGAGTGTCCCTGCCATTTCTCCCGCTTCGATGCGGAGAAAAACGCCCAGGAAATCTGTGGGCAGGCTACGACTCGCCTTCCTCGTATTGAACTGGAAGTCCGAGGTCAGGATGTATATGCCGTCGGGGTCGATGGACTGATCTTTGGACGAGTGGCCAACCTGCTTTAACCCCCCCAATCGGCCCGACCGATCATCCGGGGTGTTCAGAACCCCGCGTCTCAAATAACTCTGTAACAACCACGTAATGGAAGGAGGCTTGAGCATGGCAGTAAAACTGACCGATAGAGTTCCCATCCCTCCAAAGGATGCGGAAGTGAAGTATGTAACCTGTGAATTTTGCATCGTGGGCTGTGGATACAAAGCCTACAAATGGCCCTATGGAAAAGAGGGAGGAAAAAAGCCTTCGGAAAACGCTCTGGGATTGGATTTATCCAGGCCCCAGGGAACTTACGGTACCTGGGCTTCTCCCAATATGGTCAACGTGGTGGAAGAAAACGGCCGCAAGTACCATGTGATGGTTATTCCGGATCACGATTGCGAAGTAAACGGGGGCTTGAATTCGGTGCGGGGCGGTTTATTGGCCAGCACCTTGTTTACCGCCACCGGAGATACCCGCGACCGTTTGAAGGAACCGATGGTCTATCGTGGCCGGAAGCTGTATGAAACCTCCTGGGAAGAGGCCACCACTCTGATTGCCAAAGTGGTCAAGCGGGTGCTGGACAATGATAATCCTAACGATATTGCCATGACCACCTTTGATCACGGCGGCGGGGGCGGTGGTTTTGAAAATACCTGGGGCACCGGAAAGCTGTTTTTCAAAGCCATCGGTACCGAGTCGGCCCGGATTCATAACCGCCCGGCGTACAATTCGGAAGTGCATGCCTCCCGGGAAATGGGGGTGGGGGAATTGAACAGCAGTTATTATGACTCGGAATTGGCCGACACCCTGCTGATTATTGGCGCCAACCCCGTGGAATGCCAGACCAATCTGTTCTACAATCACTACCAGAAGAATCTTTCCGGGGAGTCTGTGCCCAACAAGAAGAAAGAGTTTGAATCCGGTGAGACCGCCCGGCGGGGAAGAATTATCATCGTCGATCCCCGTCGTACCGTGACGGTAAAGACCTGTGAAAAGATCGCCGGTAAGGAGAATGTGCTCCACCTGCAGATCAAGCCGGGCACGGATATCGCCCTGATGAACGGGCTGTTTACCTACATCTACGAGAAAGGATGGCATGCCAAAGAGTTTGTCCGCAAACACACGGAGAATTTTGAAGAAGCCCGTAAGGCCAATAAGCTTTCTCTGAAAGAGTGTTCCCGGATTACCGGGGTTCCCGTCAGCCAGTTGAAGAAAGCCGCCGAATGGTTGGCAAAGCCCAAACCCAGTGGACATCGCCCCCGCAACTGGATCCTCTATGAAAAAGGGGTGATCTGGGGAATCAAGAACTACGAATGCATTGCCTCGATTGTCAATCTGGCCTTGCTAACCCAGTCGATCGGTCGGGTGGGAACCGGCTGTTCTCGAGGCGGGGGACACCAGGAAGGGTATGCCCGTCCACCGTATCCCGGCCCCAGCCGCCAGTACCTGCCGGTCATCGATGAGCATGTGAAGCGAGGTGATTATAAGGTCATGTTTATCTGGGGCTGCGATCCGTTCACCACCACTCTGGATGCCGAAAACTATCGGGAGGCCATGCTGCGTCGCTCCGATGTGGTGAAAAAGGTACTGGATCGTTACGAAGGGGCGGATCTGGATTTTCTGGCGGACAAGATCTACGAGGCCACCCGGTATGAGGAAGGGTTGTTCGTGGTGAACGTGGACATCTACCCCAAACCCTCTATGGAAGCCGCCCATGTGGTGCTCCCCGCCGCCACCACCATGGAGATGAATTTAACCTCCATGAACGGCGAGCGCCGATTGCGGTTGTCGCAAAAAGTGGTGGAACCGCCGGGTAGCGCCAAACCCGACTGTTTGATTGCCGCAGACATTGCCAATGCCATCAAGCAGGAATACCAGAAGTACGGGGTTCCCCGGGCTTCCCATCTGTACACCCTGCATCCCACTCCCGAAGATGCTACCAATGAAATGGTGAAGCGCTTTTCCGGGTTTGACTGGAAGACGGAAGAGGATGCCTTTAACGATGGATTCCGTTCCGCCCATCTGGAAGAGATCGATTCTCAAGGCGGGCCGACCGGCCATCTGGCCACATATGAGCGGCTGGCTCAGGCCGGCAACAACGGGGTGCAGCTGCCCATCAAGGAATATAAGGATGGAAAGCTGATCGGAACCCGGCTGCTGTACTCGGATTACAAGTTCGGCACGCCTTCGGGGAAAGCCCGGTTTCTGCCCACTCCCCAACCGCCCATGCCCGAACAGATTCAGAAAATGGAAGGGCGCCATAAATATTGGGTGAACAACGGGCGGATCAACCACATGTGGCAGACCAACTACCACACCCTGCGGCTGGCCTATACCCGTGAACGTTATCCCATGCCCCCGGTGTTCATCCATGCAAAGGATATGAAAGAACTGGGGCTGAAGGATGGCGATTTGATCATGCTCTATAATGATTACGGCAGTACCCGGGGCATTGCCGTAACCTCGGATGAAGTACGACCGGGAGAAGTCTTCATGGCCTTTGCCTTTCCCAATGCTCCGGTCGGTAACATCATCACCGATTATGTGGACCCGGATACCAAAATTCCCTACTACAAAGGTACTCTGGCGAGCATCAAAAAGATCGGTGAGAATCCCTCTCTGGTCGAAAAGATGAGCTTCAAGGAACGAGCGTAACAGTTGTATATTGCAAGGGTGGGGGGAGAATCCGTCTCCAGAACGGGTGCTTCCCCCCACATGTGAATCCGAGCTAACTCTAACGCGCAGGAGGCTATTATGGGAAAATTTTTACGGAAGCTCTGGGCTGTTGCCGCATGTGCAGTGGTGTGCCTCGTTACCCTGGTACAGGCGGAATCTCTGGAAAAATTGGGAAAGAACATCGGCTTTGGCATTCAGTACCGGGTGATGTACAACAATTCCAATTTAGGTTCGATGAACCAGTATGATTTTTTCCGCCAGCGGTTGCGTCTGAATGTGGATGTGCAAACCGAAGCAAATGTGGGCGGTTTCATCCAGATTGAATTCCGCGGCGGTTGGGGCGGCAGTGCACCGACCAGCAGCGATCCCCGGGGGACTTATGCCATAAACGCCTTTAACCGCCTGCAAGCCCGGGGCATTCGCTATGGGTATCTTTATTTCGCTCCTGGAGAGAATAGCAAAATCATGGCCGGTATTCTACCCGTCAACGATGGAGTGGATCAGATGCTCTTTTCTGCGGATTGGGATCTGAATATCGGCGGAGTGGCCTGGACCGGCGGATCCGATAAAGTGGATTATCGGCTGGCTTATGTGCGCCTGGTGGAAGGGGTGGCCTTCCGAAACAACAACGATATTAAGGACAAAGATGAACACTTTCTGGTGGGAGACCTCACCGGGAAATTTGAAAGCGGCGAAGTTGGCGCCCATTTTTACGGAGCGTATGGGAATGTCGTTGCCGGAGGCGCACTGTTTGACCTCTCCCATACCTGGGTGGGCGCCCATGCCAACCTGCAGGCCGGTGAAAGTGTGGGATTGCACGGGGTCTTCCTGTATAACACCGGTAAATTCGGCCCGGATACGGTGGATGTGGATAATTCCAGCGGGTGGCTGGCCCGGGTAGAAGCTTCGGCTAAGCTGGGCAAGGCCAACCTGGGAGTGTTGGGAGTATATTCATCCGGCGATAAAGATGGGCAGGGGTTTCAGACCGTCCACAGTATCCTGGGAACCGGAGGGTACTGGGCCTATACCTACATCTTTACTCCCCATGGCCCCTCGGATGTCAACGACTATGGATTGGAACCGGGAAATGGTGGATTTGGATTGACCACCGTTCAGGCAAAGCTGGATGTGCCCGTAAGCGATAAGTTTTCCTTTCAGGGAGTGGCGGCCTGGTTTCAGTCCAATGAAGATGTTGCCATTGGCGCGGATCAAACCAGCTCGGATATTGGAACCGAGTTTGGGGTTCAATTTACCGCCAAGGTGGGCAAAAATATGAACTTTGAATTCGGTGGAGCCATCGCGAACCTGGGAGACGCCGGCAAGGTGGTATTCCAGGGTACCGATGATAGCACCGTGAACGAAATTTTTGGGCGACTCCAACTGGAATTCTAATTGCCATCGGTTGTGCGCTCCTTTAACCTGATCTCCACCGATTGCCCCGATGCCCGGACAGATGAGCCGGGCATCGGTATATTTCTCAGTATTCATCAGGGAATGGTGGGGATCGGAGGAGAGATGGGGCGACAGGGGGGATCAGGCGATGACGGCAGGGAAAACATGGGGGTGTTTTTTGACAGATTTCCAGCAGCCGATGTGAGTGTCGGGAAAGCGACCACTCTCATATCAGGCTTTTATTTTGCCCGCGTTTGGGTGTCCGGGCAAATTTATTGTAACCGAATGGTTTTGAGAGAATCCAATGCAGGAATGAAAGCTTATCACAAATAATCCGGGTACGTTTCATCAAACGCATCGGAGGTAGAAGGATGAAATTCGGAAAGATGGTGGTGTGGGTATTGTTGGCCGTGGGAGTCGTTATGGGCCTGTACGATTGGGCGGTGGCAGAAGATGCCAAAGCCAAAGCTCAGGTGGTGGTGCTGAAGCCGGTGGGAAATGAACTCCGGTATGATAAAACGGAGTTTACGGTGAAGGCCGGGCAGAAAGTGAAGCTGGTGTTTGACAATGTGGCCACGATTCCGGCATTAAAGCACAATGTGGTTATCCTCAAGCCCGACGCCGATGTGCAGGCCATTGGCACGGCGGCTATCTCTGCCGGCGAAGCCAAGCAGTATATTCCTGAAAACGATGGGATTCTATTTCATACTCCCCTGGCCGCCGGGGGGCAGAAAGTGGAAGTCGAATTCGTGGCTCCTCCTCCGGGGGATTATCCGTATATCTGCACCTTCCCCGGGCATTATATGTTAATGAAGGGAGTTATGCATTCGGTGAAGTAGATATTCGGGAAGGTGGTTTGTTGATGTTCTGTCTGTCGTTTGAGGGAGATTCCCGGCAACATGGGAATCTCCCTCTTTTGTTATTGGCGGCTACCTCCGGGGATGGGGCAGGAGTGCGTGCGCGCAGGTGTGGAAAAATCCCCGGTAGAAGGCCATATCCATCCGTGACCCGCTGTTGACTTGAGCGGATTGACTCAATCCCGGGCCTTGAGCTTTTTGATCTCCTCGGTCAGTCTGGGCACGATCTGGAACAGATCCCCCACCAGGCCGTAATCGGCCACTTTGAAGATGGGCGCTTCCGGGTCCTTGTTGATGGCCAGAATGTATTTGGAGGAGGACATCCCGGCGATGTGCTGGATGGCCCCGGAAATTCCGCAGGCGATGTACAGATCGGGGGCCACGGTTTTGCCGGTCTGGCCGATGTGCTCGTCGTGGGAGCGCCAGCCTTCATCGGAAACCGGGCGGGAGCAGCCCAGTGCAGCGCCCAGAACTTCCGCCAGTTCCTCCAGAATGTGCCAGTTCTCCGGCCCTTTCATCCCCCGGCCGCCGCTTACGATAATATCCGCCTCGGTAACGTCTAACTTTTCTCCGGCGCTTTCTTCGATGGCTTCCACCACCGCCAGCGGTTGGGGAACGGTCACGGAGACCGCCTCCACCGTGGGGGAGGTCGCTTTCTCCGCCGGGGTGAAGGCCTTGGGGCGCAGCGTGGCCATGACCGGCGAGGCATTCACCCGCACTTCTGCCCGAACTTTCCCGGCATACATGGGGCGGGTGAAGAAAATCTGCCCGTTGTCCACCCGGAAGGCGATGCAATCCTGGGCCAGGGGCACTTCCAGAATCTGCGCCACCCGGGCCATCAAATCCTTACCCGTGAAGGAGGCGCCCATCAGGATCACCTCCGCGCCCTTCTGTCGGGCCACTTCGGCGATGACTGCGGCATAGGCGTCGGGGCTGTATTTTTCCAGGGCGGCGTCCTCCACCGCCAACACCTGTTCGATACCGTAGGCCCCGGCTTTTTCCACAAAAGGTTGCACCCGGGAACCCACCATCACCGCCGCCACCGGTTTGTTCAGCGCTTCTCCCAGTTGCCGGGCGGCGGTGCACACCTCGTTATTCACCGACCGGTATTTTCCGCCGTGAATCTCGGTAATCACCAGAATGCTGGACATGTTCGATTCTCCTCTGATTGTCGTCAAGCTTTGTATTGACAGGCAGGAATTCCACGCCCCGGGGGCGGCATCCCTGCTCTACCACTCACCACTCACCACTCACCACTCACCATTCACCACTCACCACTTACCACTCACCACTCACCAATTTAAATCACCTTCGCTTCTTCCCGGAGCAGGCGCACCACTTCCGGTACCGCTTCCAGGCCGTTTTCAAAAATCTTGCCCGCCTGTTTGGCCGGCGGATATTCTAATTTTTCCACGATGAGCTGCTC
>CAYQGB010000209.1:0-7308 GCA_964416895.1 uncultured Calditrichaceae bacterium | reverse complement strand
AAATCCCTCTTCATTCCAGATACTCCTGAAACAACTTATACACCCGGCGATATTCGTCCGTCCAGCTACCGGGTTCTTTAAAGCCGTGGCCTTCCAGGGGGTAAATGGCGACCTCCCAGTTTTCCTTCCCCAATTCGATCAATCGCTGCACCAGCCGTACCACATCCTGAAAGTGCACGTTGGTATCGATCATCCCGTGGCAAATCAGCAGTCCGCCCTGCAACCCCTCGGCGTAATAGATGGGCGAACTGCGCACATATGCCAGGCTATCTAACTGCGGTTCGTTGAGAATGTTGGAAGTATAGGGATGATTGTAGTGGCTCCAATCGGTGACCGGGCGTAAAGCTGCGCCGCAGGCAAACACCCCCGGCTCGGTAAACATGGCCATAAAAGTGATGAAGCCGCCATAAGAGCCGCCGTAAATGCCGATACGCCGGGGATCGATGTTATACCGTTCCACCAGAAACCGGGCGCCATCCACCTGATCGGAAAGGTCTTTGCCGCCCATGTGACGGTAGATGGCCGTGCGCCAGTCCCGGCCATACCCGGCGCTTCCCCGGTAGTCGATGTCCAGCACGGTGTAGCCCTGATCCACCAGAAAATTGTGGAACATGTACTCCCG
The DNA here is from genome assembly GCA_964416895.1 of uncultured Calditrichaceae bacterium. Taxonomy (GTDB): domain Bacteria; phylum Calditrichota; class Calditrichia; order RBG-13-44-9; family J075; genus CAYQGB01. The sequence continues at coordinate 6,686 of CAYQGB010000209.1, read as the reverse complement.
GAAGTAGGAACTCCACCAGCGATGGGCATTTTGCAAATAGCCGGCGCCGTGCACGAAAATCACCGCCGGCCCCTGCGGCTGAGGCTCTTCGGGACGGTACAACCGGGCATACACCGTGGCGCCGTCCCGGGCGGTGAAGGTGACGATTTCCGGATCTCGCCAGGGATAGGCCTTGAACTCCGGCTTGAGATCGTCGGTGATTTGCCGCATGGCCGCCCCGGGCTGGTTTGCCATCAGATACAGTTGCCAGGGCTTATTGGTGTAGGAATAACGAACCGCGATGACCTTTTCATCGGGGGAAAGATAGACCTGATGATTTCCCGGCCGGGTGGTAATGCGGGTGCGCCTGCCCCCATTCAGAGGCATACGATACAGATGCCGCTCTCCCGGATGCGCCTCGTTGGTGATCAGATACCAGTGACGCTTGCTCCGGGAGAGCCAGGCCTGATGCACCTCGAATTTCCCCGAGGTGAGCGCGCGTTTCTCTCCGGTGACAATATCCACCGTGTACAGGTGGGAGTAACCGGATGCTTCGGAGTGAAACCACACCCGGCGGTTGTCGGGCATCCAGCCCACGTTGCCGGGAAAAAAGTTCCAGCCGGAAATGCCCGGTCCGCCCACCCAGGCCTCATCATGTTGGCGATCCAGCGGGGTCAGCTTTCCTGTGGCCGGATCTAACAACAGCAACCAGCGATCCTTGTTATCCCAGGCCCGGGCCACCATCAGGGCGTGTTCCCCGTTTTCCGACCAGAACGGGCCGTAGAGGATCACATTTCGGGGGGTGCGGGTGGTGTCTCTGGAAGAAGGATGCTTTCCGGAATCGGCGGAATCTTCTTCCGCAGGCGCATACGCTTTCCGGAATTCCGGGGAATCGTAAATGCCGGGAATATCCCGGATATCCACATCATACACGGTATCTTTTTCTGTGTCGTAGATCCCGAAACGGAAGGTGGGTTGGGGGCTGCCCACTTTGGGGCGGGCGGTCAGCTCTTCGGTGAAGCCGGTTTCGGTGATGTAGTTGGGCACCCGGGTGCGCCTGGCATCGGGGGCGTCCTTTTCCAGCCGGAAGGTGATGAACCGGCGATCCGGGCTGAGGCGAATTTCCTCCACTTGCTGATCTTCAAGGTAGATTTCCCGGGGATAATCCGGTTTTGTGGCTTTCGCCCGCTTCCGGGCCAATTCCTGTTTTTCCAGCCGCTCTCGCAACACCCGGATCAGCCGCCGCTCCTGACGCTTGAGCCATTTTTCGTGCTCGGTTTTCGGTTCCTGCTGTTCCGGAGGGCGGCGGCCTTTGCGAAAATCGGTCAGTTGCACAATGCTGCCGTCGGCTTCGTTCCACAGATAGAGGTTGTAGCCCCGGCGAAAGGTGATCCCTTTCTCATCGTGGGTAAACGCAGGATCAGATTCCCCTTCGGTGGTGCGGGTGATCTGCCGAATGGCGCCTTTCCGGATGTGGAGCAGAAAAATGTCTCCATCTTTTTCATACACTTTACGGGTGTAATCCCGACTCCAAACCCCCTGGAAAGACGGCAACTGTTTTCGTTCTTCCGGGGAGACCTTACGGGGAATTCCTCCTTTGCGAGAAACCACATAAAGGGAATCTTCCTCGGCATTGTCCGGATTCCACAGGAAGTACACCCATTTCCCGTCATCGGACCAGTGAATGTCGTGGGGAAGGCTGCCGATCCACCGGTCGGGATCCTGCATGATCATGGGGATGGTCAGCCGGGGAGAAGCGGTTGCCTCCGGAGCTTGCTGGCCCATCGCCGGTACAGTTGCCAGCCACAGCAGCATTGCCGCCGGATAGATCACCAAAAACATCAAGGATTTCATGGATAACCTCCTGCGATAGTCAGGGAACGCGCCCTTTAAGGCCGGGCTGCGCTACGGGGGAATGGAACAACGGTATGAGCATCTCGCCGGAAAGCACCGGTGGATGCCCCTTCATCCCTATTATAACCTCGAGAACCCAAATTCCCTATGGTGGGGAAAAAATTTATTGGCGGGGGAGGAGAAGGATAAACTTCAGCCCTCCCGATGGACTCGAGAGGGCTGCCTGTATTCCGGTTGTTTTTCAGAACGGGTCGGGGTTAATCGATCCGGATTTCCGCTGCTTTGGCTTGGAAGTGGGCCTTTTTGTGGCTGCCGTCGCAGAAAGGTTTGTTGGCCGATTGGCCGCAGCGGCACAGGGCCACCGCTTTCTGCTGAACCGTCTCTTCTTTGCCATCTCGCACGACCACAAATTGGCCGCCGGTTTCAATAACACAGGGGCCGTTTTCCAGTACAGCAATCTTCACCATGGTTTTGCCTCCTTGCGTTAGGTGGTTTACCCGAAGTTGCAAATTGCCTGCGAGAAATTGCCTATTCCTGGCCTTCCAAACCGATCGGCCCGGTACCAAAGTAGTAGATCAGCAGCGCCCCTCCGGCCATGGACAGATTCTTCATAAACATGATCATTTGGATTTGCGATTGCATGGGATCGCTAATCGCCCAGAAGTTGTGCATAATGAAAGAGGTGGGAATCAGAAAAATGAGCAGCAGCAGCGAACCGATTTTGGGCTTATAACCCACCAGAATGCTTATCCCTCCCAGCAAAATCATGATACCGGTGACGATCACCGCAACCTGGGGCAGGGGTACCCCCTTCGAGGCTGCGTATCCGGCCATCTGGCCCAGATTGGCAAAATGACCAAATCCGGAGAGAATAAAAATCAGCGAATACAGAATGCGACCGATTAAGGGAACGTAACGCATACCGACCTCCGTGTTTGAGTGGACTCAGAACCTTACTTCGACCCATCCCATAGGGGTTATAAAAACGATACATCTAAATATAGAAATAAATCAATATAGTTGTCAAAATTTTTTATATACTGGCGAACTCGGACAGGGAATCCAGGTACTGTTGCACCGTCCGGGAATTGATGGAAAAAAAACTCCACTGACCTTCTTTGCGGATGGCAATCAATCCACTTTCGGTAAGGATTTTTAGATGATGGGAGATGGTCGGCTGGGAGAGGGGAAACAACTCGGTAATTTCCTTGCAGGAAATTTCTCCTCGCTCCAGGATGGTGCGAAAGATCCGAAATCGGTTTTCATCCCCCAGGGCTTTGGAGATGCGTACAATTTGTCGGGTATCGATGCTCACAAACTGCCTCGGTTTAGCGCCTGGACGAAAAATATAGGCTGTGTACTTCTAACAATCAAGCAGTGGGAGAAAAACTCCCTCCGGCCGGTTTCGTGCCGGGTGATGGGGAGGTTTTTCCAATCGGTCAGGGGCCTGGTTTCAGCGGGTGTCGGTGCGGGCATTGTTGGTTACCGCCCGGGAGTGGGCCTGATCGGAGCATTCCGGGCAAATCCCGAACAGAAGTTCGGCGTTGCCGGGATCTTCCACAAAGCTTTCCAGGCGTCGCCAGAATCCCTGGTCATCGCGGACTTTTTTGCAGGAAGCACACACGGGAACCAGCTGTCCCACCGCTCGCAGTTTTTCCTGTAGAGTCGCCACTTCGTTCTGGAGTTGTTCCGCCCGGAGGCGAAGCTCTTCGTGGCGTTGTTGCAGGGATTCTTGTTCCTGTTCCTGGGCTTTGTGGGGGCGGAGGTCTTCCAGAAGCACCAGTTGGAGGGGCTTTTCCGGTAACTCTATCCGCCGCGCCTGCACGGCCACGGGAATCGATTCACCGGTTGCGTTCACCAAACCGATTTCGCCGGTTTCCTGCCGTCCGTTCAACAGGTCGGCCATCTGAGCGGTAAATTTTTCCCGTTCGGGGCGAGGAATGAATTGCAACACCACTTTCCCTACCAGGGAGGATCGTTCAGTTCCCAGAAGTTCGGCGGCGGCAGCATTGGCATCGACAATGAATCCTTCCGAATCCTGGAGCAGGGCGGGCCGGGGAATGTTTTCCAGCAGGAACCGAAGCCGATCGGAGGCCACCTGTCGGAGGGATTGCAGTTCCGCCACCGCGGTCAGATCCCGGAGGAAGAACTGCACCGCTTTCTTTCCTTTATACATGGTTTTTTGAGTCACCACTTCTACCAGAATTTCTTTACCGGAAGGAGTGACAAACTTTTCTTCTCTCCGGATCGGTTTTTGATTGGCTTTCAACACGTTTAAGATGGCTGCCCGAAACGCCGGGCGTCCTTCGGGGGCGGCCAATTCCGTCAGGGAACGCCCCACCATGGCCCCGGGGTCGGGAAGCTCCAGCATCCGGGCTGCCGCAGGGTTCACAAACACCACTTTTCCTTCCTGCTCAATGGCGATGCCCACCGGCGCATTCTCCAGAAAGGTCCGGTAGCGGGCTTCGCCGGCTTTGAGGGCCTGCCTGGCCTTTTGGCGCACCGTTTCGTCCTGGAGTACCCCCAGCGCTCCGGTGATCTTGCCCCCGAATTCCAGAGGAATCAGGTTTAATCGAGTAATCAGCGCCTCGTCTTCCCGGGTACGGATATGCACTTCCTCCAGGGTGACTTTTTGGCCTTTCATCACCTGCTGAAAATGTTTGAGTACCCCGGTGGCGCTTTCCGGATGTACCAGTTCGATGAAGGGGCGATTCAGCCACTCTTCCGCAGCCCAGCCGGTCCTCCGGGTCAGGGCCGGATTGATGTGGGTAAAGGTGCCGTCCAGGGAGAGGGTGAACACAATGTTATCGGTGACCTCCAGCAGGTGCCGGAATCGCCGTTCGGCAAACCGCAGTTCCTCGGTGGCTTTTTTCTGTTCCTCTTCCTTCTTGACCTCCTGAGAGATATTCCGCATGGCCGCGGTAAAGATGGTCCGGTCTCCCACCCGGGTTTCGGTGAGATACAATTCCAGGGGAAAAATGGAATTGTCCTTGCGCAGCCCTTCCAGGATCAGCCGCTGGCCAATAGCCCGGGACTTCCGGGTTTTCCGATAGCGCTCCAACCCCTGTCGATGGGGCTCCCGGTATTTCTCCGGCATTAGAATCTGAATGTTTTTGCCCACCAGTTCTTCTTCACTATATCCGAACATTTCGCAAATCTGAGGATTCACCAGAATGATTTCCCCGGAACTATCGGTGGAAACCACCCCCTGTTGTACCGCGCCCAACACGGCATGGAGGAGCTTTACCGACTCCACGGCGGTGTTTTGAGTCACCTGCAACTCATTTTGCAGTTCCCGGGTCTCTTCCCGATGGCGTTTCAGGTCATTTTTCAGGCGGTGCAGTTCCCCCAGTTTCCAGCCCAGGATTTTGCGAAGCTGCTTTGTATCCAGCAAGTTCAGCTTTTCCCCATCCAGCAGACTTTCCGGCAGGAGTTGCAGAATTACGGAGAAAGTTTCCAGAGGCTGATAAATTTCGGCGATTTCCTGATAGCTCTTTTCGTAAAGCTCTTTCACGGCCTCTGTAGGGAGAACGCTTTCCAGGTGCTTGTACAGGGCAGCGGAAAAATCGCTGAGAAAGTCAATCCACTGGTGGGGGTCGGGAGATTGGGGGATTTCGGGAGCCTCCGGAAAGGGGCTTTCCTGAACATTGGGCACCCGATAAATCCATTCGGCGAGATTCTCCACAAACGCCTGTCGGGATTCATCCATCCGTTCATCCAGATGCAGGATGAGAATTTTCAAAAAGAACTGGCACAGCAGAAACTCCTGATTGGGGGAGGGTTCGAAAATCAGGCTAAAATTGGGCAATTCCATCAGCGGTTCGTAGCGGTACCGCACCGTCTTTCGCAATTGGGAGGGGGTCAGTTTCTGTTGGGGGTCATGGTGAACCAGAAATTGCTCAATTTTGAGATACAGGGCGGGCAGTTCTTTTTCCTGATAATCCGGCGGCAGTTCCATGAATCGGGAAATGTGGGACAGAACTCCCCGGGCTTTTTTGGGAGAAGGAATTTGACTGCTCAAAAACTCGATCAATTTTTTGATTAAAGCCTGATGGAGATCACCGCCACCGTTGGGGGGAGTGGGGCGAGGAGGGTCTTTGCGGAACCATTGTAACATGATATTGCTCTACGTGTTTAAGTTTGCCGAAATTATGGAAAATGCCCATCACCGATAATGCGGTCTTTATAGATGGTTAACTTATCGGCGGATTGACGAGGTACGGTGTCACCGGTCAAAAAATTGTGTATTGGGTTTTACAAACTCCGGAAACGCTTACTGGCCTGCGGAGACGCACAGTCGGGGAAAGCGGAGGATTTTGCCCTGTTGAAGCTTCATTTTTGGCAAAAGGGTTTACTATCGGATAGAATGGGAGAAGCTTTAGGAGGAATTCCTTTCCGAAATGCCCCAAATGGGGTATTGTTCTGACCGGGAGGAGGGGTTATACTGTTCCGGGAGATGGAGTGATCAGGGGGGATTGGGAGAGGAAGGTTTTGGAGGCGTCTTCGGCGTTGGGGGAGGGGGCGATTGGCGAAAGCCCTGTTTTTGGCGAAGAAAGGCTTGTAAAATAGATTTGACCCGATCCAGAAAGCGCAGTTGCTCCGCCGGCGGTTGCCGAAGGAAGTCCTGATAAAAATGCTCATACGCCTCGGCGGTGATGTGATACCGGTGAAACAGATCTTGCATGAGGGTGTTCTTCAGCGAATCCGGTTGCCGGGAGGATTCGATGATCTGCATTTCGGCAACCACGGTATCCCAGGGTACGGCAGTGGAATCGGTTTGGCCGAATGCCCATGCGGAGATACACATCAGCGCCACCATCAGGCCGGACCATCCGGGGAAAAAGCCCCAATTT
>CAYQGB010000208.1:0-7332 GCA_964416895.1 uncultured Calditrichaceae bacterium | reverse complement strand
CTGAAATATGGAACTTACCCTCTCAGTCTAAATGGCTACAGCCTGCGTACCTGAACAGTTACCTTTGATCTTTCATCTTTCATGGCTATTACTGAGTTATCTCCACCGCCTCGCCCCCGTGACAGGATTTGCATTCCCGGCTCATCGGCCTGTATATCACCACCGCGACCCCTTCCTGCTCTACCGTTTTATGGCAATCCCCGCAGGGCACCTCCTCGTGGGCGCCTTCTAACTTGAACAGAGAATCCCGATCGTGATCGAATCGTTCCGCCTTCCAGTTCCGGGCGGTGTGGCAGCGACCGCAATCGGTGAGGGGGCGCAGGCGGCCCTCAAACAGGGTGGCGGTCACAAATTGCCCCCGATGCACATCCTCGTGGCATTTCTGGCACAGCAGGGAAACGTTCCTGTCGAACCGGATGCGTTTTTTTCCGCCGGGCAATGTTTCGGGTTTGTGGCAGGCCACGCAGCGGATTTCCCCATGGCGTCCGTCCAGGGCGAAGCGGGTCTGGTCATGGTCAAAGCGGCTCTGGCGCCAGCTTTCCACCCGGTGGCAGTACCGGCATCCTCCCTGCGCCACAAACTTATCCACCGCTCCGAAATGGGGGTCTTTATGGCAATCCCGGCACTTCATGGAGGCAAAGATAAACCGATTGACCTCCAGCATGGAGCGGCGGCTGCGGGATCGCCTTCCGGGAGTGCCTTTGTGGCAGGCAAAACAGGGCACCGCCAGATGGGCGCCTTCCAGGGGAAAATCCGTTTCCCGATGCTCTTTGGTGGTAAATGTGGAAGGCGTAAATCCGGCCACGGTATGGCATTCTTCGCACTTTCCCCGGGAAGCCCGCCGGGCAAACTGTCCCCGGTGATAGTCGGAATGGCAATCCATGCACCGGGCGAACTTCAATCCCCGGAGAGGCTTTCCCGGGGGATGGCATTTTTCGCAGGCGACCCGTCGATGCATGCCCCGGAGGGGATAGCGGGTTTTGTCGTGGTCAAAGGCCGCCGGTTCGGCCATGCGCCAGCTTCCGGTGTGGTGGCAGGATTCACAGTTCGGCCCCAATCGCCCTCGGTGCACATCCTCATGGCAGTCGGTACACCGGGCGAAGGCAATGCCGGTAAACTTCTGAAAACTATTGTCTTCCGGAAAGCGGTTATCGGTGATCACCGGATGACACTGGATGCACTCCACCAGAGCGTGTTTTCCGGTGAGAGGGTAGTTGGTGTTATCGTGATCGAATCGGGGAGCCGGTTTCCAGGCGGCCATGTGGTGGCAGTCCAGGCAGGCGGCAATGAATTGCCGGCGGTGCTCATCCACGTGGCAACTCAGGCAGTCGGTATCCAGCCCCAGAAAGGTGCGCCGGAGGTCTTTCTTTTTTTCCCGCAGGGGCGCGGGATTGGGGATGTATTTCGGCTGGTGGCAATCCCGGCATTCCACCCGGGCATGGGCGCCTTCCAGGGGGTATCCGGCCAGATCGTGATCGAAATTCTCCATCCCTCCTTCCCAGTGCACCATATCAAAATCCCTTCCGTGGTGGTCGCTGTGGCAATCGGCGCACTGGCGGTGATCCGGTTGGGCGTGCAACCCCAATCCGGCCCGGATGCGCTCCTGCAACAGGGTATGGCACTCCAGACACTTTGGAGGAGAAATCTTCTTCCCCGTCTCGTGGCATTTAGTGCAGTTCTTCAGCCCTTCCAGTTCCGCATGAGGTTGGCTCAGGTCTCCGGGGGAAATCTGTGCCCGAACCGCCCCGGTGCTCAGAATCAGCATCCACCAGAACAGCAAGCGTATCCCCGCTGCACCCATTGCGCCGTTTTTCATAGAACAGACCTCTGTTCACCCGCCGCCACAGCTTTAGAAAATCCAGGTATAACCCAGCCAGATGGCCACCCCGATGTGAATCACCATGATCACATACAACACGATGGCGAACGGCTTGTGGAAGATATGCCAGTAGTTGAACCAGCGGATGATTTTATCCAGCCGCTGCATACGACGCCGCAGGTGAATCTGCCGCCAGGCCAGATGCACCACCCGATGAAGGTGGGGTTCGGTGAGATACAGCTCCCGCTTGAACAACCGCCGTAGTCGCCGCAGTTGCAGGGGACGACGAACTCCTTCCAGGGCTGCCTCCCAGAGCCAGGCCATCAGCCCTCCGTTTTTTCGGGCTTCCCGCTCGATGAAATCATCCAGCCAGGCCAATTCTACCGGGGTGAGTACCAGCGTCTCCTGAAGTTGCCGGCTGTAGCGCTCATCGGCGGCCATCAATTGCCGCAACTGAAGCTGCCGACCGTCATCGGTACGGGGAATCTGCCGATACAGAAATCGCCCCACCACCCCGCTCAGGGCCACGGCGATCATGGACCAGAATCCCACCGCCACCAGGCCGTGAACTTTGAAAGAAGCATGGAGGATGATGAACAACGGCCCCATAATTCCGAAGTAAATATGGATATCCAGCCAGTGTTTTAGCTTTCCCCAATTGCGCATCCGGCGGCTGCGCTTCCGGAGGGTGTACAGGAGCATGAAACACATCATCGCCGCTCCGATGACCCCAAACCCCTGTCCCCGGAAGCCTCCCGGATGGAGATCTTCATATTGGGGATGATAAGGCCGTTCTTGTAAAGCCGTGAGGTAGTAGGGCAATCCATCAATCAGGAAATAGCCATACAGGGCAAAAGACACCAGATACAGCCATCGCAGAAATGTTTTGAACGAATCCCCTTCTCGAACCAGAATCCAGCGCAAGACCGCTTCCATAATACCTCTCCCTGATGTGTGATTGGAATAGTGTCCTCTGGAGTTAGCCCTTTTCCCCCTCAGCCCGTGGCGGACGAACAGCCACATGGCTTAGCAAGTGATTTGCCAGAATTCCCGAATTCCTAAATATTATAAAATTCTAATAGTTGGAGCGGGGGAAAATGGGGGGGTATGAGAGAGGGTTAAGATTCATTATGGAGGATTCGGCGGTAGGCCGGTCAGTAGGGGATTGATTTCACAAGGGTTAGGGCAAATTGAAGGGGAGAGGGGAAATTCCTGATACAGTGAGGAATCGCCGGGAGGCAAAACGTGGGGCGGATGGGAAACGCCAACCCCGGGGGAGTATATTCATCCGCCAAAGTGTAAATATTACACACCGGATTGCTCCGATGGCGGGTTATATCATTGCGGCGGAGAGGGAATAAATCGGCGGCAACCAGTTGGCCAGCAGCGACCAGGAATCGCCCTCATCCAGACTGTAAAAAATCTGCCCGGTGTTGGTGGCTACATAAATACCGCAGGGGTCGCCGGAGTCGGCGGCCATGGCCTGCCGAAGCACGTTGAGATATGCATGGGGGCCGGGCAGCCCCCGATTCAGTTTCTCCCAGGTCTCGCCCCGATTGCGGCTGCGATATACCGCAAATTCGGTGTCGATGGGCACGCGATAGGTTTCTCCCTGCTCGGGGATGACGTAAATGGTATCCGGATCGTGAGGATGGATGAGCAGGGGAAAGCCGAATCGGGAGGGAAGCCCCTCGCTGATATCCACCCACTCGCGGCCCTCGTTATCGCTGCGATATACCCCGCAATGATTCTGTTGATACAGCACCTCCGGTCGATCCGGATGCATCGCCAGATGGTGTACGCATTGCCCCACTTCGGGGTATTTTTCTTCCTGAAAATCGGCCCTTACTCCCCGATTGCGCGGCTCCCAGGTGGCGCCGCCGTCCCCGGTGGAAAATACCCCTGCCGCCGAAATTCCCACGTGGATTTTGTGCGGTTGAGAAGGATGTACACAGATGCTGTGCACCATCATGCCGCCGCCCCCGGGCTGCCATCGCTCCCGGGTGGGATGATTCAGCAATCCCCCCACCTCCTGCCAGGTTTTGCCTCCGTCTTCTGATTTCATCAACGCCGCCGGGTCCACGCCGGCATAAAGCACCCCCGGCGTTTCCGGAGCGCCCGGTTCCACCACCCACAACCGCTTGATCGGTGCATCGTGATCATCGAAGAACAGGGGAGCTTCGGGGGCTTCCCAGGTTTGGCCCAGGTCCCGACTGCAATGCACCCCATGCCCCTTCCAGCTGCTGACCGCCGCCAGCAGCCGGGGAGGTTCCTGCCGGAGATCACAGCGGAAATCGTTCACATCCAGGCCGGGAAAAAACGGCCCCTGCAATTCCCATTGGGTTCGTTTTTCATTGCTCACAAACAGAAAAGCCCCTTTGTGGGTACCGGCCAGCAGAATAGTTCGGGGGGAGGATGCGTTCATGGAAAAAACCTCCGTCGTTGTGGGGATCAGGGTTCCGGGAAAATCAGGACACAGGGGTGCGGATCAGGTTTTGCGGCACACCACCGAAAGCAGGCGGGGGATTTCCTCCGTGTTGTCCCACCAATCCTGTATTTCCACCGTCTTAAATCCGGCTTCTCTTCCCGCCTGTCGAAATTCTGCTTCGGTATGGGGGAAGGTGGGAAGGATGACCGGTTCCCCGGTGGCGGGATCTTCAAAGCGGGCTTTGGAGCCGTTGGCCTGCTTCTGGGGATGCAACTCCACCACGCACAGCACCCCCTCCGGGCGTAGAATACGAAATGCTTCCCCAAAAACAAAACTCAATTTTTCCACATGCTCCAGCACCAGGTTGATGGTAACGATGTCGCAAAAGGCGTCGGGAAGAGGCCAGGGGGAGGTGAGGTCGTGCACCAGAAAGGTCACCGGTTTCCCGACGACTTTCTCTTTAGCCCGGGCCATCATTGCTTGGGAAATGTCGAAGGCCACCACTTCCCGGGCAACTCCGGCCAGCCAGGCGGTGTGCTTTCCCGTGCCGCATCCCGCTTCCACCACCGTTTTGTCCCGAAAATCCACCGGAAGGCTTCGCAACACCTGCGCATCCAGGTCCCGGGTGGGGTTTTCATTGGTATCATAGATACTGGCCCAGCGATCATAGGCCTGTCGGATTTGATCGCTCTTTGTGTTCATCAATGGCTCCGGAGATTAAGGTCGTGCGTTGATTTCCGCCCAGCGGAGTTCGTCGAATTCCCGGAGGGAAGCCAGCACCAGATCGGCCAGGGCGAATCGGGGATCGTGGAGGTGCGCTTCAGGGGGGACGACCACGCAGCGCATCCGGGCGGCTTTGGCGGCGATGACCCCGTTGAGGGAATCCTCAAACGCCAGGCATTCCCCGGGGGAAACGTTTAGCTTTTCCGCAGTGGTCAAATAGACCGCCGGATGGGGTTTGCCGTACGGTTCTTCCTCGGCGGAATGGATTACCTGAAAGTAATGGGCGATGTGGAGCACGTCCAGCACGGCGTTGATAACTCGATAGTGGGAAGAGGAGGCCAGGGCCATTTTGACCCCGATGTCCCGAAAAAAATCCAGAATGTACCCCACGCCGGGGCGGGGTTTACCGTGTTTGCGAATCCGGTCGATCACATCGTCCAGGATATGCTGTTTCAGCGCTTCCCGGGAAAGGGGCTGTTTGTTCAGGGGGAACTGCTCGTACCAGTGCTGAATTACCTCGTCGATGCGCATCCCGGTGGTCTGGGTGCACATCTCCGGGGTCAGTTCCAGTCCCACTTTGGCGAACTGGGCCATCTCGGCCTGTTGCCACATTGGCTCTGAATCGATCAGCAAGCCATCCATGTCAAAAATCACCGCCTTGATCATACCCACAAGCTTCGCCGATGTTCGATCCATAGTCAAGAAGTTTATGCCTTTTTCGCATCCACATTTGAAAATTCCGCAAGCGGGGAGTCAAACCATCAATGCCAGTCGGTGCCAGGCACGAGGTAACGTATTGCGTAGTGCGTATTGCGTAATGGATCGGCTACGCGATACGCACTACGCACTACGCAATACGCAATACGAAATACGAAATTCCCTTTCCCTCTCCTTATTCAGTGGAATTGAGCACGACACGGCGCCAGAAGGAATTCTCACGTTCACGGAATAAAATACTCATTATCGCCGCCGGTTCATTCGCCGGTAAATCCACAGGATCAGCACGGCGCCGATGACCGCGCCGATGAAGCCGGCCCGTTCGCCGTAGTGATAAATTCCCAGAAATTGTCCCAGCAGGGTGGCCAGAAAAGCCCCGCCGATGCCCAGCAGAGTGGTGACCACCAGACCGCCGGGATCTTTGCCCGGCATCAGCCATTTGGCAACCGCCCCGGCCACAAAGCCGATCAGAATGGTCCAGATGAGCGTCATCATGGGGGCGTCCTCCTCCTCTGTTCGTTAACTCGACTACCGGATCAATTTCATTGTTTCAGCTTAAACCGGAACGGCACGATCATCCATACCCGCACGGGTAGCGAGTTCCAGATGCCGGGAGTAAATTTCATCCGGCGAGCGGCTTTCAAGGCTGCTTTTTCAAACATGGGGTTGGTGGATTTGAGCACCTCGGCCCGTTCAACATCACCGCGCTTGCCCACCAGCACCTTCACCACCACCAGTCCTTCCAATTGCAACCGCCGGGCCAGGGGTGGGTATTCCGGCTTCACCCGCCGCACCACCCGGGGAATCATTTGTAGGCGGACTACTTCATCATTGGAAAAGATGGGATCTCCCTCCTGTGCGTTCAGGCTTTCGTCCTCGAACGAAGGGGAATCCAGGGGCAGTTCCAGATCTGGGGGAAGTTCCTCCTGCCCTGCTTCATAGATTGGGTCTATCGTGGGGCGTCGGGGCGCCGGTGGAGGGGTTTCCTTGACGATTGGGGGGAGTTCATCGATGGTGATGGGAGGCATGGAGGGAAGATGCGGCACCCGCGGCTCCGGTTGGGGAAATCGCTTGAAGGCGTAAAACAGCCCGCAGGCCAGCAATAGCGACAGCGCCAGGGATACCTCAAATACCCGTCGGCTGCGTTGTTCCCTCCATCTCCGAAATTGGGATAAACGGGAATTCACCATGGCGTTTCCTCCTGCGTTGAGGTGAGGGAATGGCCGGATTATAAAGATTAAAGATGAAAGATGAAAGCGCAAAGAGTACAGATGAAAGCCTTAAAAAGGTAAACGCGGCTTTTTAAGTCATAACGGGTATATCCAAAGGGAATGTTTGTTAAATGCGTCGCCCCGGCCAGAGTTCCCTGGGCAGGCCGAAGGCCGTAGGCGGAAGACTCTCCGGGGAACTGCGGTCAGGGAATTCGGCAACGCCGGTGAAATGTTGATGCCGATTGAAATTCCCATCCGCCCTCAACTTCGTAGAAGTTGAATTATTGTAGCTCCTGAGGATAGTGGGTTTCTGGGCGGCTTGTCTGGCTACAATAATGGAGCCTCTACGAGGCTCTTCTTTATCTTCCCGGGCGGCTCATCGGGCTACAATAATGGAGCCTCTACGAGGCTCTTCCTTATCTTCAGCCTCGGCA
>CAYQGB010000207.1:0-7340 GCA_964416895.1 uncultured Calditrichaceae bacterium | reverse complement strand
TAGCATTTTGCCCTTTGAAATTTAAAATCCCTAACCTGCTTTCAGATGCCAGCCTGCGCGAAAGGGCATGTTGGGATTGGAGTGAGGTGAAAATTTCGGAGAAGTCGGGAAGAGGTGTTGGCAATGAGTAATAATGATCACCGAAGGATGGTGCCCACCGATACCGGGTGCCCGCGCAAGAACGCTTCCGTGGAAAGCCGCTTACGCCCTTCCAGTTGCACTTCCGTTATCGCCACCAGGCCCGGATGACAGGCAATCCACAAGTTGGCTCCTTCCGCTTTGATCACGCTGCCCGGGGGGGCGGATTGGGGTTCTTCGGAGATTACCCGGGCGCGATAGAATTTCAGGAGTTTTCCTTCCAGATAAGCAAACCCCCCCGGTATGGGGGAAAGTCCCTGAATCCATTGCCGAACCCGCCTGGCCGGTTGATCAAAGCGGATGTGGCATATCTCCCGGGTGAGTTTGGGAGCCGGAGTCGCCAGGGACTCGTCCTGCGGGCGGGGGGAGAGGGTGCCGGCTTCCAGGGCATCCAGCGTTTCCACCACCAGATCGGCACCGATTTGGGCCAGCCGGTCGTGAAGGGTGCCCGCGGTATCATCGGGATGGATGGGTACCTCTCGTTGCAGGAGGATGTTCCCGGCATCAATCTCTTTGCGGATGAAAATGGTGGTGACTCCGGTTGTCTGTTCTCCATTGATGATGGCCCAGTGAATGGGAGCCGCTCCCCGATATTTGGGCAACAGCGAAGGGTGCAGATTGATGGTACCTTTGGGAGGCATGGTAAATACCACTTCCGGCAAAATCCGAAACGCCACCACCACAAACACATCCGCCTCCAGCGCCTGAAGTTGCGTCACAAATTCAGGATCTTTCAGCTTTTCCGGTTGAAGCACGGGAGATAGCCCCTGCTCTATGGCATACCGTTTTACCGGGGGAGGGGAGAGTTTTTGTCCCCGCCCGCGGGGGCGATCCGGCTGGGTGACGATGCCGACAATGGTGTGGGCTGAATGGTGAATGTTTTGCAGGGTGGGGAGGGCAAATTCAGGCGTCCCCATGAACACGACGCGCAGGCTCACCGGAACGATACACCTTCTCGTATCTTTTGCAACTGAGGTTCGATCATTTTACGCTGGATGGGGGAGAGATAGTCGATAAACAGCACCCCGTTGAGATGATCCAGTTCGTGCTGGAAGACCCGGGCGGCGAGATCGGTAAGGGTTTCTTCCACAGTTTCCCCTTCCAGGGTTTGATAGCGTACCTGGATGGTGGCCGGGCGGGTAATCTCGTAGCGCACTTCGGGAATGCTCAGGCAGCCTTCTTCCATGGTCGCGGAACCTTCGGCGGAGAGGATCTCCGGATTCACATACGCTTTGGGGGAGAGCTGCTCATCCACCAATTCCAGGTCGATGACAAACAGGCGTTGCAGAACGTTCACCTGAGGCGCGGCCAGCCCGATGCCGTCGTTTGCCCGCATGGTGTCGATCAGATTCCGGGCCAGTTCCTTTACCTCGTCGGTAATTCGGGGGATCGCTTCCGCTCGCTTGCGTAAAGAAGGATGCCCCAATTTGATGATGGGAAGAACCGCCATAATCTACCCGGTGCTTTCTTGCTCGCTTCCTTGATTAGTTGGCACTTTCTTTCTCTTTTTCCTTCTGTTTGGATGGGCGAACCACTCCCGAGATGGCGCTCCGATCCACCGTGAGCTTCACCTTGTCATCCACTTTCAGGATCAGGGTTTTTTCGTCTTTGAAGGCAACGATTTTTCCGTGGATGCCCCCGGAAGTGACCACCGCATCTCCGGGTTGCAGCGATTGGAGCATCTTTTGGTGTTCTTTCTGCTTTTTGGCCTGAGGGCGAATCAACAAGAAATAAAACACCAGGATAATGAGCAGAAAGGGCAGCATGCCGGCCAGAAAATCCCCGGTGCCTCCCGGCCCCCCTTGTTGAAGTATGGTCAAAAGGATCTTCACGATAGCTGTTCTCCTTATGTTAGATTCAAATGGCGGCTCAATATACGCAATTGGTATGGGGGATACAAGAGGGGAACGAGGTTAGGATTCCACCGGCTCCCCGTACTGCTTCATGAATTCCTGTTTAAATTCCAGAAAGCGATTCTCCCGGATGGCCCGGCGAGCCTCTTCCATCAGCTTCATGTAGAAGTAGAGATTGTGGATGGTAGCCAGACGCATGCCCAGCATCTCTTTCATCTTAAACAGATGATGGATGTATCCCAGAGCGAAATGGCGGCAGGCGAAACAGGCGCACCCCTCTTCAATGGGGTGTTGGGCCAGTTTATGGATGGCGTTGCGCAGGCCGATTTTGCCCTGCCGGGTGAATACGGTGCCGTTGCGGGCATTGCGGGTGGGTATGACGCAGTCGAACAAATCCACTCCCAACTCGATGGCCTCCAGAATATCATCGGGTTTGCCCACGCCCATAAGATAACGGGGAAGTTCCCGGGGCAGGCGATCGGTGCAGAAATCGGTGATCCGCCGGCGGGTTTGGGCATCTTCTCCCACGGCCAGTCCTCCGATGGCGTAGCCGTCAAAGCCGATGGCGAGTAGCCCGGCAATGCTGCGTTCCCGTAACTCCGGATAGATTCCCCCCTGAATGATACCGAACTGGAACTGGCGGAAGCCGTACAGCGGTTCGGTTTCCTGAAAATGCGCCCGGGCCCGCTCCGCCCATCGCAGGGTCTGCTCATGGGCCATTTCCGCCACCCGGAAATCAGAAGGGTTGCCGGTAAGGTAATCCAGCACCATCATGATGTCCGAGCCGATGACCCGCTGAATATCCACCACATTTTCCGGAGTGAACAGATGACGGGAACCATCCCAGTGGGATTTGAACTCCACCCCTTCTTCCCGAACATTTTTCAATTCTTCCAGGCTGTACACCTGAAAACCGCCGCTATCGGTAAGGATGGGGCCATCCCAGCCGTTAAACCGATGTAGCCCGCCGAATTCCCGGAGCACCTCCGTTCCCGGCTTGAGGTAAAGATGATAAGTATTGGCCAGCATGATGTCCACCCCACATGCCCGCATCTCCTGAGGGGTTACCGTTTTTACCGTGCCGATGGTGCCCACGGGCATAAAAGCGGGGGTTTCCACCGCCCCGTGATCGGTGGTCAACATGCCGGTGCGGGCTTTGCAACTGGCATCGGTATGGGTTACGGAGAAAAGCATGGCCGTTTCCGTCGATTGGTCTAAAGTAACAAAAGATAACCGACTTCCGGGGATGATCAAATTGCTTTTTCAGTAATTTTCCCGGTTACCCCGTCGATAGTACGGTTCATCCATCAAATGATCCGGTAACCGTGGGAAAATCACTTTGCCTTGATGGGAAAACAGACCTATTTTTTGCCCCGACCGGGGGGAATAATTTACACGAGGTTCCAGTGAGGTGCAGGGAATGAGGGGAAAACTGTTTTTTGTGTCTCCCACCGGCAGTGGTTGGGAAGAAGGTCCTTATTTGCGGCGGCACTTTTTGAAGCTGTTTCGCCGCAAGAGTGGAACGGTGCACCTGCGCCCGGGGGCCATGCCTCCGGAAGCGGTTCGGCGCGCGGTGCAGCAGTTCGGGGTGGGGAAGGTGGTGGAGATTTTGCGTATCGGTTACGACGGCACGGTGGATGATATTCCCATCATCGTGGAGATTATTGACATCGGTAAAGAGGGCTTCACCGGCAAAGTGATCAACGTGGAGCGGGAGATTATTGAGGGGCATTCCCACAAAACGCTGGTGTATGCCCGGCGGGGTGGGGGAGTGATCGAATTTCGCTACGATGACGGAGACATCAAAGAGATCCTCGAAAGCCGGGATGATGAGGAACTGGCGGAAGCGCGGGATGTGGCCGCCCTGACCGAAGTGCTTTCCGCTCTGGAGGTGGATGATCCGGTGCTGGTGGCTTATTACGATCGAAAACATCGAGGAACGGTGAACGTGGAAGGGCGGATTCTCTCCAAAGAGGCCGACGGTACCACCTTTACCCTGCGGATTGAGAAGATCAACAACATTGAACTGGAAAAGAAGATCGAACAGCGGTTCAACATTGAGCGGGACCTGGTGATCGACATCTCCCTGGTATGATCTTTCCCTGACCAAAAGTTTTATTAAAATTCACCGTTCTGCTTCCATGGCGCATATCACGAAAAGCCCACATCCGGCCTTGTATACTTGGCGACTTCTGAACGCATGGCAAACTGGTTACCGGTTCTATGTCATTGGAGATTTGCCCTCGGAGTACCGACCGATCTTGCGCGCGGATCCCCGACAAACTGTTCTGGACCGGTTTTTCATGGGATGAGAAAATCAATTGGAGAGAGGTATCACTAACGAAAAAAGAGGTAACCCGATGGCCTGGTATGCGATTTATACCCGTCCGAGGCACGAGAAGAAAGTGTATGATCAACTGGTGGAAAAACGGGTGGAAGCGTTTTTGCCGCTGGTTCGGCAATTGCGGCAATGGAAAGATCGACGGAAATGGGTGGAGATGCCCCTGTTTAATAGCTATGTGTTTATCAATATTGATCTGAAAGATCGTTTTTACGCCTTGCAGACCCGGGGGGTGGTGCGGCTGGTCAGTTTTGGAGGGGTTCCGGCGCGCATCCCCGACTGGCAGATTGATCAGTTGAAGCAGGTGATTTCCAGCGGCGTTTCCCTGACTCCGGAGGTGTATTTGAAAGAAGGGGATCTGGTGGAAATCGTGGCCGGGCCTCTGGCCGGGGTGCGGGGACACTTCCGGGAAAGTCGTGGCGAAAGCCGGGTGGCAATCCTCATCGACGGTATCCACCAATCGGTGAGCTTTGTGGTGGAGCGGCATTTGATCCGCAAAATTGAGGAAAGCGAAGTGCCACAGCTTGTTATGGGATGAAAATTCAACCGGAGGTTAAAGATGAGCTTGTATCTGGTAACGGGCGGAGCCGGGTTTATCGGTTCCAATCTGGTGCGGGGATTGCTGGAACGCGGCCATCGCGTACGGGTGCTGGACAATTTTTCCACCGGAGATCGGCGCAATCTGGAAGAAGTTCTGGATCGGATTGAATTGATTGAAGGGGATCTGCGCTATTACCACACGGTGCGGGAGGCTATGGAAGAAGTGGAGTTTGTTCTCCATCAGGGGGCGCTGCCCTCGGTACCCCGGTCGGTGCGGGATCCCCTGGCCTCCAATGATGTGAATGTGACCGGCACGCTGAATGTGCTGCACGCCGCCAGAGATGCGGGGGTGCGGCGGGTGGTATTTGCCTCTTCCTCTTCCGTATATGGAGATAGCGAGAAACTCCCCAAGCAGGAAGATATGCCCCCGAACCCGTTGTCGCCCTATGCGGTCTCCAAGTTAGCGGCGGAAAACTATTGCCGGGTATTTGCCGATATTTATCGGCTGCATACCGTATCCCTCCGCTATTTTAATGTGTTTGGCCCCCGTCAGAATCCCGATTCCCAGTACTCCGCGGTGATTCCCAAATTCATCAAGGCTATGTTGCTGGATCGGCAACCCACCATATACGGGGATGGGGAACAGAGCCGGGATTTTACCTATGTGCAAAATGTGGTGGAAGTCAACATCCGGGCCACGGAAGTGGATTGCCCTCCGGGAGTGGTGATGAACTGCGCGGTGCACCAACGCACCAATCTGAATGAACTGGTGGCCATGATCAACCGGATATTGGGGAAAAACATCGAGCCGATCTACACCGATCCCCGTCCGGGAGACATCAAGCACTCCTACGCCGATATTGATCGGATGAAACAAGTGCTGGACTATGAGCCATCGGTGTTGTTTGAGGAGGGGTTACAGCGTACCGTTCAATGGTATCAACGACAACTGGAAGTGGAAATGGAATCGTGAATCGTATTCTGGAAACTAAGGAGTAATAATAGTGATGGAACGGAAAGCGACCAATATTTTCTGGCATCCCAGCAACATTACCAAAGAAGATCGGGAGCGATTGAACGGACACAAAGGGGTTTGCCTGTGGTTCACCGGCCTGTCCGGTAGCGGTAAATCCACCCTGGCACTGACGGTGCAGGAGATGCTGTTCAAACGGGGAGTGCATACCTACGTGCTGGACGGCGACAATATCCGTCATGGATTGAACAAAGACCTGGGATTTTCGGCGGAGGATCGAGCGGAAAACATCCGCCGTATCGGGGAGGTGGCCAAACTGTTCGTGGACGCCGGGCTGGTGGTAATGACCGCCTTCATCTCCCCCTACCGAAAGGATCGGGATCGGGTGCGGGAGATTATGAAGCCGGGAGAGTTTATCGAGATTTACGTGGAATGCGATCTGGAGATCTGCGAGCAGCGGGATCCCAAAGGGCTGTATAAAAAAGCCCGGGCCGGAGAAATCCCCAACTTCACCGGTATTTCCGATCCCTACGAACCCCCCGAGCGCCCGGAGATCGTAGTCAACACCGGTTCCGGAGCCACGCCGGAAGAGAACGCCCGCACGGTAGTGGAGTACCTGGAGCAGCATGGATATTTGAATGTAGGCGAACAAGCGGGGTCTGCTGCAAAGGAGGTTGCCGGATGATCGATTTACACATGCACAGCACCTATTCCGATGGCAGCATGACCCCGGAAGAACTGTTCCGGGAAGCGCAGGCGCGGGGATTGTCGGCCATTGCCTTAACCGATCACGACACCGTGGATGGCGTGCCTGAGTTTGTGGAATTGGGAAAGCAATACGGCATCGCGGCGGTGCCGGGAGTGGAGATCAGCGTGGATACCAAATTGCCCAACCACGGGCACATGCACATCCTGGGGCTGTTCATCGATCCGGCCAGTTCCAAATTGAAGGAAACCCTGGATTACCTGCGTACCCAGCGGAATCTCCGGGCGGAAAAGATCATCCGCAAGCTGAACGAATTGGGGATAGAGGTAACCCTGGAGGAATTGCTGGAAGAGGCCGGAGAAGGCTCCATCGGGCGGCCGCACGTGGCCCGGATTCTGTTGAAAAAGGGGGTGGTGGCTTCGATTCAGGAGGCGTTTGACCGGTATCTGGCGAAGGGAAAACCGGCTTATATGGATAAAGTTAAACTGGAAGAAGCCGATGCCATTCGCCTGATCCACGAAGGCCGGGGGCTGGCCATCCTGGCCCATCCCCATCTGATGCGCTACGATACCTTCTCCGAGGCCCGGGA
Source organism: uncultured Calditrichaceae bacterium (assembly GCA_964416895.1). GTDB lineage: Bacteria > Calditrichota > Calditrichia > RBG-13-44-9 > J075 > CAYQGB01. The sequence goes on along the minus strand of CAYQGB010000207.1, from coordinate 200 downwards.
GAAGATTCTGCAACTGAAAGAGCTGGGACTGGACGGATTCGAGGTGTATTACTCCGGCATGCCCCGGGAATACACTGAGGAATTGCTGAAACTGGCCGAAGCGCATGATTTTGCCATCTCCGGGGGGAGTGATTACCACGGAGTGAACAAAGACGATGTGCGCATGGGAATCGGCAAAGGCGACCTGAACATTCCCGATC
>CAYQGB010000206.1:0-7379 GCA_964416895.1 uncultured Calditrichaceae bacterium | reverse complement strand
CCTCAAGTCCCTCCCCCGCAACGGGGCGGTGAATCCCTCGCTGCAATAGTTGAATTTTCCCCCCGGCATGTCATAAACTGTCGTTAAAAATCAAGCATTCGGTGTTTCTAAAAACCAATACTTTTCCGCTTTTTGCTCGTCTTTCCGCCTCAATCCCGGACAGCGGATTTTTCGGCGCCGGTAATTTTCTCAAAAAATGCTTGCCTGATTTGTAGCATTTTCCTAACGTTGTCACAAATAAAACTCAATCGTTCACTTAATCACGTTCCATTCTGGCATCCCTTTTGAGAAACAAGAATTCCCGGTGCCTCTCAGAATAATTGCCTGCCTCAAAAGAACGTGATTGGGAAAAAACGATGAATTCGGCCTCAAAACCGCAGGCATCGGTGTGGGGGGAGTTTGTTACATATAAAGCGCCCGGGTAGTTTGCGCAGTTTAAAACCTGTGCTTGTGTTTGCATCCCGGCGAACTCGGAACATCCCCATGGGCCGGGGCGCCTACCCGAAATCTTTTTCTTAAACAGTAGTACGGAAAGGGGATCGATAGGGGGGAGGCACAGGTAATCGATACACTTAATCTTAACAGGAGGAGCTATGAGTCGGACACGCAATTTTACCCGGTCCGGGATGTTGAACGTGGGCTTCCAGTTGCTATTTCTGGCGCTGCTGTATCTGGTAGGTAGCCAGACATCGTTAGCGATGGAGGGGATATGGAAGCATATCATCCTGGTGATTCTGGTGCTGGTTCCCAGCCTGGTGTGGACGCTGTTTTTCTACCTTCAGGATCGGAATGAACCAGAGCCGGCGGCCTTTACCCTGGCGGCCTTTGTAGGCGGCATGGCAGCTGCAGCGTTGCTGGGACTCCCATTGCTGGACACAATTTTCCACACCGGAGAATGGTTGTATCGGTCGGGAACTTCTCTGGCGCTGGGATCCATTCTGGTGGTGGGCAGTGTGGCCAGTTTTCTGGTGTATCTGGTGGTGCGGTATGCCTTTTATCCCACCCGGGAATTCGATGAGCCGGAAGACGGAATGGTGTACGGGGCTTTTGTGGGAGCGGGATATGCCTTCGTACAGAGCCTGAACTATCTGGCCCATCATCCGGATTTTACCCTGTTTGCCATCGCTTATACCGCTACCACCAACATCCTGGTGTATGCCAGCGTGGGAGCGCTGGTGGGCTATTTTGTGGGGCAGAGCAAATTCTCCGGAAGCAATGTGCAAACGGCCTCCATCACCGCCATACTGGTGGGAATGGTGCTGATCGGCATTTACCACGTGCTGAATGAATTTGTGTTTCTGCAGGGATTTCAAAATGCTCTGGTGGTTTCGGCATTGCTTACCTTCGTGTTTGCCGTAGTGGTGTTAGGGGTTGCTTTTACGCGCATTCGGAAGCTGGAAGCCGCAGGGGTTCGGGAGGAAAAAGCCCTGCCCATACAGGTGGATTGGCTGGTGGCGGTGGCGTTCGTAGTATTCCTGGGGTTGGGAGGAATAGTACAGGAAAGCGCCACCCGGGATGCAGCATTCACCGATCCGGATGCGGGGATTCGGTTTACCTACGCTCCCCGACTGAACCAATCCCTGGTTCCGGCAAATATTGTTCCCGCGGCCGGGGTGCCTCAGAAGGTGCTGTTCGATGCCCGGGAGGACGGCGAGGTTCATATTCAGGTAAGGGTGCTGCATGCTTCCACCTCTCTGGAAAATATGAATGCCCTGGATTACATCAATACCCGGGAACCGCAATCCACGCGCGCGGAGCGTATTACCGTGGGAGGCAAAAGCGGGCTCCGATTCCACTATAGCTATGTGGAGAAGGAAAACGATCCCCACGCCATGCCCCGAATGCTATGGGCCTATACGGATGTGGTGCCGGTTGGAGAGCGCACCTTTGTGTTTACCTACACGGCTCTACCGGCTTATTTCCAGCAGCAGGCCTCGCAGTACGAAGCATTGTTGAATTCAGTGGAATGGATCACTCAATAAACGGAGGTCGCAATGAAACGTTGTACATTCATCGTTTTGGTCCTGGCTTTGGTATCGGGGATGGCCGGCAGCCTGTGGAGCCAGGAAACACCGAAAGACTTAAGCCCATTTGTGGCATTGGGCTATGAACTGGTTCTCAACCTTTATCCCCAACCGGTGGTTCAGAATGGACAACTGAAGGATAAGGGACCGCTTGGAAAACAACGGTACCTGGGAAAGCAAACGGTCGGATCGGGAACGATTATCAGTAAGGATGGTCTGATCCTCACCAATTACCATGTATATGCAGTTTCAGAGTATCAGTACGATTCTGAGAAAAATGTGCTGCTTGAGTTGGTACCGGCGAGTCGGGATATGGTGGTCTATGTGTTGGGGAAAGATCCCCTGATGCCTCCGGAACCCAAATATCTGGCCCGGCCTATCGCCGTCAACAAGGCTAAAGATATGTGTCTGCTGCAGATCATCGCCCATCTGGATACCGGCCAACCCATCCAATCTCCCAATTTCAAATATGTGGATCTGGGAAATCCCTATGATATTCCGCTGAACAGCGAACTCACCATCCTGGGGTATCCGGGAAAGGGGGGTTCCACCGTTACCATCACCGCCGGACAATTTCTGGGATATACCAAGGATTCCCGGTATGCGGAAGATGGATCTATTAAGACCGATGCGACGATTGCGGGAGGCAACAGCGGGGGAAGCACCCTGTATAAAAAGAGGTTGGTGGCGGTTCCCACCCGGGTGTCCAATCCGGTGGAAAAAGGATTCGATTTTGGTTATCTGCATCCGGTGACCTGGGCGGTGGAGCCGTTTGCCGTGGCCAGGTTGAAATACGGCATCCGGGTACCCGAACTCGATTCCCGGTGGTTGAGCAGCGATTACAATCCCGATCCGGCAAAATCCCATACGTTTATAGGTGGGAGAGTTTACGCGGTGCAATCTAACGGTGCCATACCCGAGGCGGTGGTGCTGATATTCCGCGGCGATCGAACGCTGGAGCAGATTGTACAGTTGATTCAGGAAGAAGAAACCATTATGACGGTCCTGAAAATCCAGACTCTGGCAAAAAGAGGAGCCCCCCCTGAAGCCCTGGCAGCGGCGTTTGGCCTGACCCTTGAGCAAGTGCAACAGATCCTCGCCCTTCAGGTGACCGAAGGGTCTCTGTCTCCGGACTTGAGGCGTAAGTTGCAGGGAGAGTTTTTCTACAGGATAGATCAAACCGATGAAGATGGTTTCTTCCTGGCGAATGTTCCTCGTAACCAGAATCTGAACCTGTTTGTTAAACGGAAGGGTTTTCGTAACCTTACCCGAACGATTCGCTCCGGAAACGACTTGTATCAGGATCTGGGGCGGATTTCCATTGTGGAATACTGATTGAAAGGGGGCGGTTGCCAATTCCATAGAAAGGCAATTGCCCCGGTACTTTACCTGTATGAGCGCGCTCGCTCCCATTCTCCCGGAGCAAGGCGGTATGGGCTGTGCCGGGCGGAGCAGGGGGATGGGAGCGGGTGAACTCTATTCCAGGGAATTTCATTCACCTCAACTACGGATTCACTCATGGCAACCTCCCGTAAAAAGAAATCCAAACGGGTTCAGTCCGGGTTGGAGGTCGTCGGTCAGGTAATCGCGTTTCTGGAGGTGGCCGCTTTTGTATCGGGAATCGCCGGGGCGCTGGGATACGGGGCCCTGCTGGGGGGCATCATCCAGCCCATCGCCGTGTTTGTGTACAACTGGAAGCTGGTGTTTGAAGGGATTATCCTGATCTCCATTCTGGTGGTTGGATGGCTGTTCTGGCGGGAGTTGAAGCGCCCGGCCCGAAATCTGCGCCAGCAATATATGTTTGGCTCCTATGTGGGCATCGGCATCCTGATGTTCCTGGCGGTGGCGTTTGTGATCAAACCGGCCCGCCTGTCCATGGCCTTGCTAACCATCGAACCGATGCGCGCTTCCCCACTCACTGCTTCGGTAACGGATACGCTTTCGGGAACAAACACTTTCTCGCCGGGAATGCCCCCCGTTTCCGGAGAACTGGATCGGGAGGTGGCGGAGCTTCTGTTGAAAGAATTGCGCCGGCAAACGGAGGTGTTGTATGTGTTTCCGGCCAGTCGCCTCAGCCCCGAAGAAGGCCCCGAAAATGCCGCCAAGCGACTGAATGCAGATCTGGCCCTGGAAACCCGCTGTTACCTGCAAGAGGGGCGCACCTATATCGTTGAACAGCGCCTGTGGGATAATCGACAGAATGAATATTTGCGCTTTCCCATTGGCAGCGAGGTGCTGGCTTCTCAGAGTCCCGATCTGGAGGAAGCGGTACGCCGGGCCGTGGGAAATATTTATGAGTTGCTGGAGCTGAATCCTTTTGGCTATCGGGACGAAGCGGCGCTTGAGGAGGCGACTCCGTATGAGTTGTATTTCAAGGGAAGGGGGTATTATCAGTGGCTGAGTTTGAAGGGATTTGAAGAGGCCATCCGTTGCTTTCGCCAGGCCCTTGAACTGGATCCCACTTACCCGCTGGCCTATGCCGGTCTGGCGCAGGCCTACTGGCTGGCCAGCAACTGGTTCCGATGGCAGGGGGATGTGAAACGGGAAAATGAGTATGTGCAAAATTCCTTTAAAGCGGCGGAAAAAGCGGTCTCTCTGGGGCCGAACCTGCCCGAATGCCGCCTGGCCCTGGCCTTCAGTCTGTGGTACAAAGGAGAAAAAACAACCACCCAGGAGGAACTGGCCCGGATAGACAGTCTGATGAAAACCTCGGTTCAGCCGGACCCGCTGGTGGAATCGGAATGGTATATCCTGAAGGCATTGCTGTCCGATAGCTTGCAGCGGAAAGAACTCTGGTATAGAAAGGCCATTGAACGGGACTCGTCCTCGGTTTTGGCCTATGAAGAGCTGGCCCATGTTTATATGGCAACCGATCGCCTGGCAGAAGCAGAACAAATGCTCTTGAAGGCCAGAGAAAAAGTGCCCGGTTCCGCTCTCATATATGCCGTTCTGTCCAGCCTGTATCGACGTTCCGGTCGACCTCAGCAGGCTCTAACCATGGCCGACAAGGCCTTGCAACTGATGCCCGACTACGCGGATGCCCGGTACGAGCGGGGCTTTGCCTATGCCCAATTGGGTCTGCTCACCAAAGGAATTCGAGAATGTCAACACGCCATTAATGTCAGTCCCCGGGTGGCTTATAACGGAAGCTTTACGATCTATGAGGATCAGACCCGCCGGAGTTTCCGCGCCGACAGTTTATTCTTTGCCCATCTGTTCAGGCGCCATGCCGGTTTTGCCTATGCCTATCTGGAATACGGTAATTTATTGTATCAGATGGGGTATTGGCAGGCCCGAACTGCCGGATGGGATGCACAGCGCACCCCCCGGTTCTTCCAGGAAGCCGTTCGGTATTATGAAAAGGTGCTCCAGATGGATCCCTGGAGTGGGATTACGTATCTGAACCTGGGCTGGACGTACTGGAATCTGGATCAACGTGGCAAAGCTCTGGAATATGCTCGAGAGGCTGCTCAAAGGTTGCCGAACTGGTATGAAGCCAGGCTTTCCTATGGGAATTTTCTGATTGCTCTTGCTTTGCGGGATACGCTGGATATGGAAACCCGGAAAGAATATGTAAAGCTTGCCGGTAAAGAATTGAAAGCAGCCAGGCAGGCCAATCCGTATAATGCCGGGGGGTATAAGGCTCTGGGAGATATTTACTATTTAGAAGGGAAATATCGGAGAGCTACCCGGGAGTATCGGAAGGCGATAGAAATATGGAGCGGGTATGAAACGGCCCGTCGGCTGGCTTCTCAGGCCGGATTGTTCCAACGCTTTGAGGAAGGGCGGGTTTCCCTGAACGACGTGCTGGAGTGGATAGATGGCGACAGCCTGAACTTTTACAGCGACTATGATGCCATGTTGGGGGCGGTAGCATTTGCCATACAGGATAAACACCGGGGGGATGAGCCGTGGGAGTATTTGTATGGCTATTTGTTGCTTTCCCGGGGAGACCTGAGCGGTCGGGATTCCACGGATCGGCGGCGCGACTATCAAAACGCCGCCGGATATTTCCAGCGCCTGAGTGAACGCGCCGCCTCCGGAACGGCAAAAAGCCGCTACCTGGCCTGTGCCCGGCTGGCCCAGGCCGGTGAAATGGCGCTGGGTGGTCTTCCCGATAGCACTAACGTGCTGATAAGCCAGGCGGTGCAACTGGATAGCCTGAACCCGGAGATCCACTATCTGGCAGGAAAATGCTATCAGAAAAAGGAACGGGATTCCTTGTCCATACCTTATTTTCTGAAAGCGATAGAGTTGGATTCCACGCACCGTCGCGCTCGAAAAGCGGTAGCCCTTTCCCTGTATCGGGTCGGTCGCTATCAGGAGGCGGCAGAACATTATCAATACTACCTGGCCGAAGATTCTACCGATGCCGATATCCTGAACCGGATGGGGAATTGTTACTATAAACTGGAGCAATATGAAACCGCGGCGGAGTGGTATCGCCGGGCTTTGCAATATGCTCCGGAAGATGCGGTCATCTGGTCTAATCTTGGCAATACGTTTGATAAGCTCGAGCGGTATGCCGAAGCCCGGAAAGCGCATGTACAGGCGTTTCGATACAATCCCAAAGATCCCGATTATTTATACGATGCAGTGGTGGCCGCATACAATGCCGGAGAAAATGAAGAAGCACTCCGATTGATGGAGCGCTTGCTGGAAGTGGATTCCGAGCCTCCCCGGTACTGGAACCGATTGGGACTGATCCTGACGCGTTCAGGGCAATACCCATCGGCGGAAAAAGCCTTTCAGGTAGCCACCGAGCGAGATCCGGAAAACGCTCTGTACTGGTATAACTGGGGATATGTGGTATTTCTTCAAAAACAGTACGATAAGGCCCTTCCCCTGTTTGAAAAGGCCTGCAAGCTGGATCCCGGGGATTCCGATAAGTGGTTTTATTACGCCCGCTGCCTGGATGCGACCGGAGATTATGCCACGGCGACTCAGGCCTATACCCGCTGTTTAAAACTGGACCCCACTCGATCTTTGGCCTGGTTTAATCGCGGTTTTGTTTACTATTCCCGGGAAAAATATTCCCGGGCGGCTGCCGATTTTAAAAGAGCCTGTGAACTGGATTCCACCAACGCCGATTATTTTCTCTACTATGGGTTGACCAACTTCTTTCTGGGCCAATATCCATCCGCATTAAAGGCTTTTCAGACAGCCGCCAACCTTGCCCCACAACATCCTACCACCTGGCTGGGCATGGCCTATGCTTATTACCGATTAGACCGGATTGAGGAGGCCCGTCAGGCAGCCAGACGGGTACTGGAATTGGATCCCCAGAACGAACAGGCCCGGACCCTGACCAGGCAGCTGGAGCAGTAGCCTCTGACTCCCCCGCCTGCCCGAACA
>CAYQGB010000205.1:0-7419 GCA_964416895.1 uncultured Calditrichaceae bacterium | reverse complement strand
CCGGTGAAAAAATCTCCTTATTCACTCACCCGCTTCACGTAGATCTCCCGGCAGATCTCCGGATCCAGCGCCAGGGTGGTTTCCCCGATCTGCACCACAAACGAGGGCTGCTTCTGGATCAGTTTGATTTCATTGCCGGGATACAGCCCGTACTGATGCAACTGCTTCCAGCGCTTCTGATAAGAAGGCAACATATACACCACCCGGGCCCGCTCACCAATGGGCAGGAGGGTTAAATTCTGCACCACCGGAGTCAGGTGAGTGGAGAGAGAGAGGCAACACTTTCCGGGAGGGATGGGGCGGTTGTGAGGACATACCCGGGGATGCCCCAGAAAGGTACACACGCTTTCGGTAACTTCAGGGGAGATGATGTGCTCGAAGCTGCAGGCCAGTTCCTCATAGGTGTTTTGCGGAGCATCGAATACGTCGGCAAACAGGCGCTCCGCCAGCCGGTGGCGGCGGATGATCTTTTCCGCCTGGTATTCCCCCTGCGCGGTGAGCGATACCTGATCTCCCCGGATTTCCACCAGCCCTTGCCCCGCCAGCTCCTGCAAACACTCCTTCACCTCGGGGCATTCCATGAGGGTCTGGATGTATTCCAGATCCTCCCGACCATCTTCCCGCGCCGTCCAGATGGTTCGGAGGAGATGATCCGTTCGGGCATGGGTCACTTCGGTCACCTTTTCGATCAGCATTTTCGAGGGCATTGAACCGTTAACCTCCGTGGGGTTTTATGCCGGTTTGGGGAATCCCCTTCCGGGACCACTTCTTCAGCCACCGCACCAGAGAACTCTCTCCGGGCATTTCATAACCACAGTTGGGGCAGCAGGTAATCTCGCACCCGTGATTCAGCGGACAGCTACTGCAGCGAGAGTGCCGCCCCTCAAAATACCTGTATCCACACAGAGGACATTGTTTCATTTCCATGGTAATTTCCTTCTCGCGGAATTACAGATTGATCCCTGAGAGTACCAGAACCCAGTGCAACAACCCGGCCACCAGCAGGGCGAAAGGCACGATAAACGCGGACATCTTCAGCGCCACCTTCAGGCCCTGCTCTTTTACGATCATCAACAGGTTGGCGATGCAGGGCATAAACAGGGTGATGGCGACCATGCTCACCAGCACCTGATTGTGGCTGAGCAGGCCCGCTTTGCTGAGGGTAAAAATACCCGCCGCGCCGTAATCCCGGCGCAAAAAGCCGATCAGGAAGGCATCGGTGGTTTGTTCCGGCAAGCCCAGCCACCCTTTCACAACAGGGCTGGCCACATCCCGGATGATGCCCAGAATATCCAGTTTGTCGAATACAAACAGGATCGCCGTGCCCAGAACAAACAGGGGGATAACCTCCTTCAGGTACCACTCGATCCGGGCAATGGTTTTGTACAGAATGTTCATCAGGGAAGGGCGGCGGAAAGGAGGCAGCTCGATGATGAAATCGGAGCGCTGGCCGGGCATGAGCTTGCTGGACAGATACCCCACCAGAACCAGCACTCCTACTACAATGCCTACCCAGATGAGGATTCCCATCATCGGCAGGGTGGCGATCATTGCCAGTAATACGCCCAATTGGGCCGAGCAGGGCACCCCCAGCGCCAGCAACAGGGTGACTATCAGCCGTTCCTTTCGGGTCTCCAGAATGCGGGTGGTCAGGGTGGCCATGGTGTCGCAGCCCAGGCCCAGCACCATCGGGAGCACCGCCTTGCCGTTCAGCCCCATGAATCGGAAGGCCCGGTTCAGCATGGCCGCCAGCCGGGGCAGGTAGCCGGAATCTTCCAGCAGGCTGAACATCAAAAAGAAGGTGGTCACGATGGGCAGCACAATGGCAAAACCGTAGGCCAGAGCCATGGTGATCATTCCGTATTCCCCCACCAGAAAATCCCGGATCAGGGGCAGGGGGATCACCTTCTCTACCAGCCAGGTCGCCGCCGGATTGATGTATTGCCCGAAGATGACATTTTCCATGAAATCCACCAGCGTGCCGGCGCCGAATACGCCCACGATCTCGTACATCCCGTACAGCACCAGCAGCAAAATGGGAACACCCCAGAAAGGATGCACCGAATAGGTTTCCAGAAATCGGGCAATGCCGTTGCCCCGGGCCTGCTTTTTGCGAAAAACCCGGGTGAGAATTTCCTTCACCGTCTCGATGCGGGTGCGGGAGATGACCACTTCCGGATCTTCCCCCAGTTCCTGATGCACCCGGTGGATGATTTCCCCGATTGCCACAATCGCTTCCGGGGAGAGATGCCGGTGAAGCCAGTTCCGCAGGGTCTCCTCTCCGGAGAGGAGCATCACCGCTACCGCCCGCTTCGAGGGCAAACCATCCGGGAGGTATTCCTGAATGTCGGCAATGGCCTGCTCCAGAATCGGTGAATAGTGCACCAGCGGTTCCGGCGGCTTCGCCTGAGCGACTGTTTCCGTCAGCCCATCCAGCCCGATTTTCCGCACCGCGATGGATTGATTCACCGGAATGCCCAGCAGCCGTTCCAGCTCCGCTACATCAATGTCGATACCCGCCGCTTTGGCCTCATCCATCATGTTCAAATCCAGCACCACCGGCAGGCCGAGTTCCATCAACTGTACCGTCAGATACAGGGTGCGGAAAAGATTTTTGGCATCGCCGACCTGCAGCACCCTGCCGGTCTCTTCTTCCAGCAGGATGTCCCGGGTAACCCGCTCATCCTCGGAGGTGGGGATCAGGCTGTTGGTGCCGGGCGTGTCGATCAATTCGTACTTCTGTTCCCCGACTTTCAACTGTCCCTGAAAAATGTCCACCGTGGTTCCGGGATAATTGGCCACGGTAACATACTGACCGGTGAGATACCCAAAAATCACGCTTTTGCCGACGTTCGGCCCTCCCACCAGGGCAATGCGGGACAGCCGGGGCTCCTGTTGATCCCGGCGATCTGTGCGGGGGCGAACTTTATGATGATGGTGATGGTGGACTAAATAAGCCATGTTCCCATTCCCGTACGCTCACGTAAGCCGTTAACCGTTTTCAAGTGCAATAGAAAACACCGTATTAAAGGTTTTAGCATATACAAAAAGCACCAGGAATACAATTGCGTGAAGAATTAAGAATTACTATTGAAAAGGAATAGCTTTTGATTGTGTAAAAAACCAATACTGCATTCCTCAGGAAGACAGGGCGGGATGAAATTCCGGAAGAGGCGGTTGGCAGGTTTCTGCGCTATTCAGGCAAACGTTCCTGAACCGGCGGGAAATCAGGCGCTTTTGCGGAAGGAACGCCGACGCATTGCGGGTTCGGTTTTCAGCAGATGTTGCACCGCGGCAACCGCCCGGGCCTGGGGGATAAATCCGGGACTGGTGGCAATGGTCACCAGGGAAGCGCAGGCCATATACTGGCGGAAGCGGTTCATTTTGAACCGATACGCCGGTGAATCCGGGGGATCATCGGCGAAAATATCCACGTCGATATCCAGGACAAATCCCTGCCCCGCCCGGAGTGTGGGAGGATAGACCCCGTTCAGCAATTCCACTTCGGTAAACAGCCCCAGTTGCAGGGCCGGTTTGATAAAGGTGGCAATGGTTAGCACCCGGTTGGTGTACTCAAACACCTGCCGTAAATCCAGTGGGCGGTTCAGGGAAAATGTCGGTGGTTGGGCCGGGGGCCACATATCGCTGTGGCGGTCGATGTGTACCAGCCAGTTTCCGGAGGAAATTTTCCCTGCCTGATAGGCGGCCAGCCAGAAGAAAAAGGCGTGGTTGTGATTATCAAAAATAAACACATCCTGATCTCCCCGGCGGTAATAGATAAAATTCCGCAGGCCGGGATAGGCCTGTTCCCGGCCGCCTTCCACTTCCACGTAAGCGATGCGCTCTCCCACGGCCAGATCGGCGGGGGAACCCGCCATCAGAGGGGGGATATACAGCCGCCGTTGCCGCCGGGAGGAAAATTCCCCGCGGTTATTCCCCACCGGATCGGTGAGATAAAAACCGCCATAGAGTTTCTGGATTTCATGAAGGGGGATGGAAGGGGCAGCCACCTCGGTGGAACGCGCCCGAACCCACATCGCAGGCCTCCTCCGACTCTTATTCACTCTCCGGCAATTCTCCCACACCTTGAGCAAACAAAAGTCTCAGATACCGGCGATTATATTCATTAAGGATAAAACCCCGGATTTTGGAGTCAAAGTTCCGGTTTTTTACTACTAACCGTGAACTCCCGCCTGAGAGGATGAACCGGGAGAAAACGCCACCCATCACCCCACCCGGCGGGGGTTCAGGAAGCGTATCAGAAACTTCAAAAGGTACCCAAATTTGAGGCTTTATGCAAACATCCTGCGATCTCTCTCAGTACCACCGAAAGCCCACTCCTTTCTCAAACCGCACCACATGACGATATCCCGCGGTAAATTCCAGCACCTGCTCGGCGTGGAAGTTCCACTCCTCCGGATCGGGGGTATTGCCGATGTCGATCCCAACGGTATGGGTGCCCGGGGGGATCGGCAGTCGCTCCACTGCGATACTGGTGCCGTCGCTGAACAGCCCGCCGGGTTTGTAGGCGTTGCGCAACAGTTCTTTTCCATCCACGGTTACCCGCAGGCGCACGGGAACCCGACGCCGTTCCAGGGTGACCGGGCTGCGCATATGGGGCAGCAGTTCCTCCTGTCCTCCGGTGGAGGCCGTGGGTTGCTCCACAAACTGCCCCGGCAACTGGAAGGTCACCACCAGTTCTGGGGCGGGAGATGCTGAGGCCAGGAAAGGGGCATCCGAAGGGGCCACGGTGATGGTGTTCAGGCCGATGACAAGCATGGCGGCGAGGGCGATTTTCTGCCATCGGGAGATGGAGGAAGGTTCCGGCGATTCTCCCCGGGCGAATGCCCTGGCCGCATCGAGGAAACGTTTCCGGTCGGCGCGATTAAATTGAAGAAAACCCACCCGGGCGCCGTTCAACTTTTCTCGCCGAAAAGCCGGCTTGCGCCGTCCCTCCAGGCGTTCTTCGGTCCAGGCCGGGCCTTTGCGGCAGTAGGGATCCGAACCACACCCCACGATCAGCACTCGCTGCGCGCCCCGGCGGATGGCCCGTTCCACCAGCAGGGGATGTACCCATCCGGCGCAGGGCACCGGCAGCACCCGATAGTCCGGGAGCTCCGGGCTGAAGCCGTCGGCGTCCACCGCCAGGTCGCCTCCCGCCGACTCGGCGCACACAAAGGCCACATTCACCGCCGGGGCTTCTTCCGGGGAATGTTGCACCGCCTGATTGACCCATCGCCGGGCCGCCAGCGGCGGAAGAGCGGGGTAGATGATTCCTGCCGGATCGCAGGAACCCACGCAGATGCCACAGCCCACGCATTTTCGGGGATCGATGAAGGATTTCAGGGCAACTCGCCCCTCCCGGGGAATCATGGTGATGGCGTTGTATGGGCAATCGTTGAAGCACTGTTCACAGCCGCTGCAACGTTCTTCCAACACCGTGGGCACACTCGTTTTTCGTCGAGGCAGCCACCAGGGAACGGCTGTAACCACCGCGGTGGCGATCAGCGTGATCAGCCACAGCACTCCGCCCTCCAGGTGCTGAGTAAGATACAGGGGAAACAGATAGAAATAATCGATGGTAAAATCGGCCTGCAGGCGTTGCAAGTCCGCCGGAGCCGCCGAGGTGGCCGGATGCAGTATCGACACCACGATCAGGGAGAGCGTAATGACCAGCGTCAGCCGCTTTCCGGTAAAAAACACCGATTTATGCAGGCGCATGATGTGAATCCACAGGGCAATTCCCAGCGCCAGCGGCAGGAGCATGTGCAGAAAGAACACCAGAAAGAACAGAAGGGAATTGACCATGTCCGGCGTCAGGAAGGAGCGGGAGAGAGGATCGGCGAAAATGGGCAGCACATCCAGCAGTTTAGCGGTGCCCAGGGCCACGTATTTGGCCCGTTCGTCCCATACCAGCCAGTAGCCCAGCCAGCCGTCCAGCCAGAGCACCCCGACGAGGAAAACTCCCGACACCCAGGCCAGCCACCGGGGGCCGGCAAATTTCCGGGCAAACAGAGTCTGGAAGGCGTGCAACACCACAAACAGCAGGCAGGCGTCGGAACTGTACCGATGCAACGAGCGCATCAACTGCCCCAGAAAAGACCCCTCCCGCAGCGCTTCCAGCGACTGGTAGGCATGGTTGACGCTGGGGCTGTACCAGAAGAGCAGCAATATCCCCGAAATCAACGAGATGGCAAAAGCCGTATTGGCCACCGCGCCCATCCGGGCAAAGGGATTCACCGCCGAAGGCAGATACCGCTCCACCAGCCGATTGAGGTGCAGGAACAGCCCCTCGCACCGTTTCAAAAACCGCTCTCCCCGCAAAGGCGGATGAGACCGGGCATCGCCCACGGTTTCGATCCTCGCTTCGGGATACAGGTCTGTTAATCGAACCGACCCGGTCGGCGTTCGGGATTCGCGCGTGGTGGTGATCATGGGAATCAGATTTCCTCCGTAATCAGCAGTTTCAACGCTTGCGTTAGCCATCGCTCCTGTTGTTCCCCCAGGGAAAAGCGATAAGCCAGACGCCCCTGTTTATCAATGAGCAAAAAGAGATTGGCGTGACGGATAACCCCGGTTTCCGGGTCCACCTCCCGGGAAAACCCCAGCCGATCCAGAACCGCCTCCACCTCCGGAGGGGAACCGGTGAGAAAACGGAATGGCGGGGTGGTAAATCCCAATCTCCGGAGATGGTGGCGGAGGGTTTCCGGGGTGTCGTGAGCGGGATCCAGAGTGATGGCCAGCACTGTAAGGTGTTGTTGTTCGGCCTCAGAGAGCTGGGCCAGCGCCCGGCGGGTTTGTTCCAGAATCAGCGGGCAGGTGGCCCCGCAACGGGCATACACCGCGGTGAGCATCACCACCCGGTTCCGGAATTGAGACAGGCGCAGGCTGTCTCCTTCCTGATCCACCAGACGGAAATCCTTCACCGGAATGGCCGTGCGCAACTGTTCTGCCGGAAAGGGGAGCTTCCCTTCCGGAGTGGTGGCGGAAGGGTCGTTACCGACCACCAGGGAAAGTCCCGCCGCCGCCAGCACCACGATCAGCAGGCCTCCCCCCACATAGGGGGCCACGGCCATAACGCCGGCCTCGGTCATCTCCCTGAGGGGGCGCCACCAGACCGCCAGGATCACCAGAGCGATCAATAGCGGCTGCATCAGGAACATCACTACATAGGCCCACTCCACCTGACCGGTGGCCGGATCATACCCGAAACACCACACCCGGAAGTCGTTGGCAAACTGCGATAAAGCCCCCTCAGGAGGGGGTAATAACAACACGCTGAATAGCAGCAGGGTAAAGAAAAAAAGGGTGGAAAGCATCAAACTGGGGAACTTCCACCCGGTAAAAAATCGCTGAACCTGCTCCAGAGTATTCATCGATTACTCCCTCCGGCACCGGCCATAATTCGGTTTTTCTGCA
>CAYQGB010000204.1:0-7438 GCA_964416895.1 uncultured Calditrichaceae bacterium | reverse complement strand
ACTTAAGGCGCCTGATGCGTCAGGGGCGCAGGAGCGGTGGAAGGAGAAGCGGTGCTGCGTTTTACGAACCCTCCCAACATTTTCCCTTACATCTACAGCAGATAGAAGGCGTTCCGGTAGTGGCGGATCTCGTAGCCGCCGGGATCTCCATCGATGACCACCACATCAAACCGATAATCCACCTGCAAATCCGGGTTCTGCTCGATGAACAGGGAGGCGACTTTGTAGAGTTGCCGCTGTTTGGAGCGGGTGATCCACTGCTCCGGCGGGCCGTAGGTTTTGGAGCTGCCGGTTTTGACTTCCACAAATACCACTTCCTCTCCTTCCCGGGCGATGATGTCGATCTCCCCCCGGTCGGCGCGGAAATTTCGCTGCAAAATGGTAAACCCCTGCTGCTGAAGGAATTGCGCCG
The DNA here is from genome assembly GCA_964416895.1 of uncultured Calditrichaceae bacterium. Classification (GTDB taxonomy): domain Bacteria; phylum Calditrichota; class Calditrichia; order RBG-13-44-9; family J075; genus CAYQGB01. Next base: position 7,026 of record CAYQGB010000204.1, on the reverse strand, counting down.
CCACCTCTTCCCCCCATTTTCCCAGGTCTTTGCGGCTGTCGGCCATAGTGATATACCTGTTTGAGGATGAAAATTTGTGTTTCTGAGGGGTGTGAAATGTTAAGTTTTTTGCCACCGAGCGTGATGCGCGAATTTCTTATGGTTATGTTTCATGTTCGGAAATAAAGAAGTTGGAGATTTTGGCTGCGCCTCGTGAAACGTGATGCGTAACTTTTTCTCTCACGTATCACGTTTCACGCATCACGTTGAGCAGCGGTCTCGATTCGGTATATCTATTTCCGAGAAGGTTGCTGTAAACGAAAAGCGGTGAGGGTGTTTTTCAGGAGCATGGCGATGGTCATGGGGCCGACGCCCCCGGGTACCGGCGTAATCGCCGAGGCCACCGCCGCCACCTGTTCAAAGGCCACATCACCTACCAGACGATACCCCTTCTCGGTAGGGGCGTCCACCCGGTTGATCCCCACATCGATCACCACCGCCCCGGGCTTGACCATCTCCGCAGTCACGAACTCCGCCCGACCGATGGCGGCTACCAGAATATCCGCCTCCCGGGTAAACCGCGCCACATCTCCGGCGGCGGAGTGCACCACGGTCACCACCGCGTTGGCAGAAGGATGCTTCTGCACCAGCAGGTTCGCCAGAGGCTTGCCCACGATATTGCTTCGCCCCAGGATTACCGCATGCTTCCCGGCGCAGGAGATGTCATACCGCCGGAGCAACTCCAGAATGCCCGCGGGGGTGGCCGGTTGAAAGAGGGGCATTCCGATCATCAGCCGCCCCACGTTATACGGGTGAAAGCAGTCCACATCTTTGCGAGGATCGATGGCTTCGATGACCGCCTGAGCATCGATGTGGGAAGGCAGGGGCAATTGCACCAGAATTCCGTGAAACCGGGGGTCTTCATTCAGGCGGTGGATTTCTTCCAGCAGGTGGGCCTGGGGAATATCTTCCGGAAGGTGCCGGGTCAGGGAGTGGATGCCCACCTGCTCGCAGGCCCGGGCTTTATTGCGCACATACACCCGGGAAGCCGGGTCTTCGCCCACCAGGATCACCGCCAGGCCGGGGGCCTGCCCCTGCGCCTGCAACCGGCTCACCTCGGCGGCCACCTCCTCCCGAATCCGCCCGGCCACCGCTTTTCCGTCAAGAATCGTCGCTGTCATGGGAAAACTCTTCTTTGGTAAAATTCAACCGGAAGATGCCGGTGGCGTTTCCGGTCTGCTCATCCACCTCTACCACTACCCCGTTAAATCGGATGACGCCTTTGGCCATGGCGTAATACACATGGGTCTGAAGCATAAACCGCTCAATGGCCTTATCAATCTCCATTCCGATCACGGAATTCACCGGGCCGGTCATCCCCGCATCGGTAATGTAGGCGGTTCCTTTAGGGAGGATACGTTCATCGGCGGTTTGCACGTGGGTATGGGTGCCCACAATGGCGGAGACCTTCCCGTCCAGGTGCCAGGCCAGGGCCTGCTTTTCGGCGGTGGCTTCGGCGTGAAAATCCACGAAGATGATCGGCGTCTGGGCGCGCAGCTTTTTGCTCTCCTTCTCCCCCAGCCGAAAGGGGCAGTCGATGGAATACATAAAGCTCCGCCCCTGAAGGTTGATCACCCCAACTTTGGGGCCTTTGGCCGAGGCAAACACCCCGGAGCCAAGCCCGAGGTTGCCTTCGGGATAGTTCAACGGGCGGAGCAAATAATCGGCATGGTGGACCAACACCTCCCGCTTCCGGCGCTCCCAGATGTGATTTCCGGAAGTCAGGCAATCCACCCCCATTTCCTTCAGGCGGCGGATCTGCCGTTCGGTGATGCCTTTTCCCTTATCCACATTCTCGGCGTTGGCGATCACAAAGTCGATTCCGTACTTCTGGCGGATGCGGGGCAACAGATCTCCCACCAGACTGACCGCATCATCTCCCACTATATCGGCGATAAACAGGATTCGCATCGGCTTCTTCTTCCCTATTCTCCGGGGCTGCTCCCGGTTTTATTCCCCCTCAGGTGGCATAATCGTAGGCCCGGTATTCCCGAATGACGGTCACTTTGATTTGGCCGGGAAATTCCACGTTCATCTGGATGGTGCGGGCAATTTCCCGGGCCAGTTCCCGCGCCCGATTATCATCTACTTTGTTGGTTTCCACAATTACCCGAATCTCCCGACCGGCCTGAATGGCGTAGGCCTTTTCCACTCCCTCGAACTGCCCGGCAATCTCTTCTAACTGCTGCATCCGCTTGATGAAGCTTTCCAGAGATTCCCGTCGGGCGCCGGGGCGGCTGCCGGAGATGGTATCGGCGGCGGCAACCAGCAAGGTGATGGGCGAGGTGGCCTCCCGCTCGTTGTGGTGCGCTTCCACCGCGTTGATCACCACCGGGTTCTCATTATATTTCCGCAACAACTCCGCCCCCAGCTCGGCATGGTTGGCCTCGGTGTAACTGTCCAGGGCCTTGCCAATGTCATGGAGCATTCCCGCCCGCTTGGCCAGAGGCACTTCCAGCCCCAGTTCCGCAGCCATAATGCCGCACAGATGGGCCACCTCCACGCTGTGGCTCAACACATTCTGCCCGTAGGAGGTGCGATACTTGAGCTTGCCGATCAACTCGGTCAGTTCCGGAGACACCCCGAATACGCCGGCCTCTAACAGGGCCTGCTCCCCGATCTCCCGCAGCGACTCCTTCATCTCCTCGGCAGTCTTCTGCACCACCTCCTCAATGCGGGCAGGGTGAATGCGGCCGTCGGAAATCAGCTTTTCCATGGCGATGCGGGCAATCTCCCGACGATAAGAATTGTAGGAAGAGAGCACCACAATCTCCGGAGTATCGTCGATGATCACATCCACTCCCGTGGCCAGCTCGAACGCCCGGATGTTGCGCCCCTCCCGACCGATGATCCGCCCCTTCATGTCGTCGTTGGGAAGGGTAATCACCGAAACGGTGGATTCGGCGGATTGCTCGGCGGCAATCTGTTGAATGGCCTGCACCACAATTTCCCGGGCTTTCCGATGAGCCTCCAGCCGGGCCGTCTCGATGATGTTCTGGGCAATCCGCTCCCCTTCCGCTTCCGCCTCCTGCTTCATATCCGCAATCAGCAGTTGTTTGGCCTCTTCCCGGGTCAAACCGGAGAGTTCCTCTAACTTGCGGATTTCTTCCATCACCAGGGCGTTTAGCTCGTCGGTCTTCTCTTTGACATAGCGCTCTTTGTTTCGCAACTGGTCTTCCAGGAGCAGCAACTCCCTCTCCTTCTTGTTGACCATCTCCGACCGGCGATCGATTTCGATTTCCCGCTGATCCAGTTGCTTTTCCAGTTCCTGCAATCGCGCCTGTCGCCGTTCGGTCTCCTCCTCCAGCATCTGTTTCTGCTGGAAAATCTCTTCTTCCACTTCCAGCAGTTTTTCTTTTTTCAGCGTCTCCGCCTCATTCCGGGCTTCTTCCAGAATTTTTTCTGCCTGAGCGCCGGCGCTCAGCAGAGCTTTATTCGAGGTTCCTTTTAACACCACCCATAGCACCAGGGCGCCCACCAGAGCGCCTCCGGCAAAGGCAACGATGACTATTCCCATGTCCATTGAACTCTCCTCCTGATGCCGTACAGCATCCTACAGCAAGGTTATGGGTTATGCAAAAGCCTCTCGGCATCCCTGCCGATTGGCGTTGGGGATTGGGGATCGGAGTGGCGCGCCGCAGGAGGAGATCAGACGATATGACCGGCCTCGCAAAAACTCGCCTCTGCGGCGCTACAGCACCCCACTCACTCGACCATAAAAAATAAAAACCCCGCATGGCCGAATGGCTTTGGAGAAGAACCGCGTCTTAGACACAGTGGGTGTTCGCCCAGACGATTCATGCTTCCTTCTCCGGGGAAGGCCTGCATTAGGCGCCTGGAGTCAAACTCCCATTACATTGGTGTTGGTTCTTCCCAAACGCTACATCCGAACCAATGCGGGGATTTTATTCCTCCGCTTCAGCGTAACGACTTAAATGATGATCAACGCTTTGGCACAACTCTTTGCTGGTCAGTTCCACTTTTTCAAGGGCCTTTAGCGAATGCTCAAATCGCTGTTTCAGTTGAAACAACTCATCGGCAATATTCAACGCTACCAGAACAGCGATTTTGGTCTGGGATTTTACATTGGTATTTTTGGCCAACTGAGTGATCTTTTCATCAACATACCGGGCGATCAGACGTACATATTCGGGGTCTTTTTCGGACTTCAACGAATAATCCGCCCCGAAAATTTGTACTTGAATGGAATGTTTGGCGTCCCTGTTCTGATCCATCACTCGCCCTGAGATTATGGTCTCAAAAAAAATTAGCTAAAGTTCCAACCGTTGCAGTTTGACTGCCAGACGCTCTACCTTGTTTTTGATAAGCCGTTCCCTCTCCTTAAGAAGTTTGTTTTCCTTCTTGAGTTTACGGACTTCCTGCTCTAATTCGGCGATGCGTTGTTGCGCTTCCTGATGGTATTTACCGTTCTGAAATTCTTTCAATTCCTGAAGCAATCGGGCGTTTTCTCCCTCCAGATGGACAATCCGATCCAATAGCTGCTGCACTTTCTCCGAAAGTATGCGAAACGTTGGCGGTAACGAATCCGACATGGCTACCCTATGTACGCAGATGTGCGCCGAATTTCCGTTCCAGCGCTTTCAACACCGTTGCGGTGGCCTGATTGACTTCCTCTTCCGTGAGTGTGCGTTCGGGCGATTGAAAAATCAACCGAATCCCGACGCTTTTTTTACCGGATTCTATGGGCTTTCCGGTGTACACATCAAAGATATAACTTTTCACCAGATGTTTTCCGCCATGCGCTCGAACCGCCTCTAACAATTGCTCCGCCGTCACCGCCTGATCCACTACCACAGCCAGATCCCGATCTACCCAGGGATAGCGGGGAATCTCCCGATAGCGCTTCGACCTCTGCGAAAGTTCATGGAGAACCTTCACCTTCAATTCGGCCACAAAGACCGGAGTTTCGATGTCAAAGTGCTGTTGTAGAGAAGGGCGAACTCTTCCCAAAAATCCCAGTTCTCTACCGGCAAAAACCACTTTCACCGCCTGTTCTTCAACGGCGAAATTATCATACGGAATAAATTCCAATGTGTCAAGGGAAATTTTGTGGGTTAAATATTCCACAATTCCTTTAATATCATAGAAATCATACGCCTGCCGGGAAGCATACCACAGGTCGCCGTCCCGCAGACCGGTCAGGGCGATGCCCAGCCGGGTCTCCTCGATGGGCTGCCGTTCCACACTCCCGGGATGGCCGAACACGGTGTTGATTTCAAAGATGGCCAGATCCCGCACCTGGCGGTTGATGTTCCATTGCAGCACCCGCAGCAGGCTGGGAATCAAACTGTTGCGCAGCCCATCCATATCCTGACTGATGGGGTTCAGGATGGGGTAGAGCGTTTCTCCGGTCAACTGCTCCCAGGTACGGGCATTCACCATGCTGTTGGTGACCACTTCCTGCAACCCCACGCCGATGAGCACATCTTTCAGATCATCCACAAAATCGTCGAAGGGGTTAAAGCCGGCCGTGTACGGAACCGGGGAGCTTTCCGACAGAGGAATGCGCTCATACCCGTACAGCCGGGCCACTTCCTCGGCGATGTCCGCGGTGCGCCGCAAGTCCGGGCGATAGGTCGGGGCAATGAGCCTGTCCGCTTTCACCTCCAGCTGGATACGCCTCAACAGTTCGATCATCTCTTCCCGGCTCAGATCCACCCCGATGAGCGCGTTGATCCGCTCCGGATGAAATTCCACCTCCACCGGGAAAATCTTCCGGGGATATTCATCCACCACCCCCCGATAGACCTCCCCGCCGGCCAGCTCGACCATCAACTGAGTGGCTCTGGCCTGGGCATGGAGCACGCCGTTGGGATCGGCGCCCCGGCCAAACCGCTGAGAAGCCTCGCTTTTGATGCCCAGATACCGGGCACTCCGGCGAATGCTCTCCGGGTCGAAATAAGCGCTTTCCAGCAGCACGGTGGTGGTTTCCCCGGTAACCTCCGAATTCAACCCGCCCATGATGCCCCCGATGGCCACCGGCTTTTCGGCATCGCAGATCAACACCGTGCCCGCTTGCAGTTCATGCTCGTTTTCATCCAGGGTGATGAAACGCTCCCCGGGGGAAGATTCCCGCACCACAATGCGCCCCTCCGCCAGCCGCTGATAATCAAAAGCGTGCAGGGGCTGGCCGGTTTCCAGCATAACGTAGTTGGTAATATCTACCAGATTGTTAATGGGACGCATTCCCGCCGCCATGAGACGGCGTTGCATCCACTCCGGAGAGGGCCCCACGGTGAGGTTGCGGATCACCCGGGCGGCATAGCGGGGACAGGTTTCCGGGCACCGGATTTCCACCGAGGTTACCGCCGTCACCGGCTCGTCGATCTCGGGGAATTTCGGCTCGGGGATATGCAGGGAAGTTCCGGCAATCGCGGCCACTTCCCGGGCCAGCCCGATGTGCGAGAACACATCCGGGCGGTTGGGGGTCAGCCCGATGTCGAGGACGGCATCGCTCTGGAAGGCCAGCGCTTCCGCCAGCGGCGCCCCCAGGGGAAGCCCCTCGGGCAACACCCAGATGCCTTCCGATTTCTCGGCCAGATTCAGTTCCTCCTCGGAGCAGATCATCCCTTCGGATTCTACCCCCCGGATGCGCGCCTTGCGGATCTTCATCCCGTTGGGAAGTTCGGCGCCCACCAGGGCCACCGGCACCGTTTGCCCTTCGGCCACATTGGGCGCCCCGCAGATGATGTTCAACGGGCGATCCCCGTTCACCGATACCTGACACACGGTCAGCTTATCGGCGTTGGGGTGTTTTTCCACCTTGAGCACCTTGCCCACCACCACATTGGGGTAGTCCAGGCGCTGCTCCACCACTTCTTCCACCTCGAAACCGGCCATGGTCAGCGCTTCCGCCAGTTCCCGGGGGGACAGGTTCACATCCACAAATTCTTTCAGCCAGTTGTACGAAAATTTCATGACGCTTCACTCTCCGGCATACTATTGAAAATCAGGAATTCCACCATG
>CAYQGB010000203.1:0-7445 GCA_964416895.1 uncultured Calditrichaceae bacterium | reverse complement strand
TTTTCGGGCTGTCGGGGCGGGAGGGGTAGGGTGAGGGCAAGAACGCCGAGCTGATACAAAGAGCTACCGAACGCTCTCGGTTTAAAAAAGTTTTCTCCCTGCGGTTGCGGCGACCTCTACGGTTGTTCCTGAAATGTGACATTGTCGAGATAGTTACAAAATTTTTTGGCATAAAAAATTCTGTGGTAAACCGTGAAATCCGATGTACCAACAAACGCAATTCCCCCTCGTTCTTACCTGCATTCCAAAATATTTATCTTGGAAATTTTACAGTTCTCCTCTTGCAAAATTCATCTCCGGATGTTAGCTTTTTCCAAGCTTGCAGCGTTGTGGTGTGGAAGCTATCCTTTCCACAGGGCTGTTTCCCGAAAAAATCATCGGATAGTTGGCCATTTTCGCAAGGAGGGATTCCATGAAAGCGGATATCTTTCGCGTCAGCCTTCTGGGAATTTTGTTATGGATCTCTGTCGCCGGGGGACAAACCACTTCTGAATTTTTCGGGGGGATCAATTTGGCTACGCTAAGTAGCAATGAGCCGGGCGTCAATTACGGTTCCCGAACCGGCTTGGCTGTGGGATTGGGCACAACCATCTCTCTGGCTCCCGGTATTGCTCTACACGTCCGCCCGACGTTCTCTCAAAAAGGAGCCTCCTATGAGGCATTTGTTTCAGACCCTGGCGGCACCTCTTTTACTGCCAAAGGGGCGGTCAAACTGACCTACGTGGATGTTCCCATTGCGCTTCAGATAATACCCGGGAGGGAATCCAACCGGTTCTATTTCATGATGGGGCCGATGATCAGCCTTTTATTTAAGGCCAAACTCGGCCTTGACAAAATCAACGGAGAACCCGTTGAGGCCAAAGATACCGATATGCGAAAAATCACCAAATCCGTTGATTTCGGGCTCCTGTTGGCGGCGGGATTGAAAATTCCGGTGGGAATAAAACATCATTTTTTGCTGGAAGCGGCTTATCAAATCGGGGTAACCCGAATTGAAAACGTGTCCACGCCAACCACCACTACCAAAAATCAGGGGTTTCAGTTGCGGGTGGGATTTGCTACTCCCATGAAGCGGTGATAGGCGACTCAGGTGGTAGTACCCCTCTCCTCTCCAAAGGGATACAGACGTTTGATCTCCCGGATCAATTCCAGAAACTCGTTCTGAATCTCCCTAATATTCCCGGGGGTAAAGGTGCGGGCAAAGGTTTTGCCGGGCTTGAGAAAGTAGAGGGTGACCGGATAAGCGGATTGTTCCGGCACCAGTTGGGCCAGCAGCATGGCATAGGCTTTCATCTGCATGAGGTATTTCTGCCCGGTCTGCTCCACTTCTGCGGCGGTGATGTTGTTGGTCTTGTAGTCAGCCACTTCCCATTCTCCCACCGGATTCACATACACCCGATCCAGGGTGCCGGTGAAATAGTCCTCTCCCAGGCGCATGGTCAGGGTGATCTCCGTTCGGTAATCCGGAGCGGAGAAAATTCTATGGGCAAATTCGCTCTGGGAAAAAGGCCCCAACAACTCGGGAACTTCCTCCCTCAACTGTTCCTGCAATTCCTCATCAAACACTTCATACAGGAAGAACGCCTGCTCCAGCGCCTCCTGAAGGGCTTTTTCATTAGCCGGAAGGCCGTCTTCCAGAATCTTGTGAATGATCTTTCCCTTCAGCAGGCTGATGTTGTCGGGATCGGTGAGGGTTTTGACAAATTCATAGTCGCTTTCAAAAAAGCCCAGATGGTAGCGGTGAAAATAGGTCTCCGGATCGGCCTTGTAGGTTAGCAACTGAGTGGCGGAAAACACCACTCCTTTGGGAGTGTCCTTCACCGGGTAGAGGTGCGCCGGCACGCTCACCGGGGGAGGGGTGTCATCCTTCAACGCCGTTTCCAGGCGGCGAAGGTTGGCTTCCACGCTGTGGTAAGGGGGCGTCGTCAGGGTGGGGGGCTGCACCTGGCGTACCACCTGCAGGGTAACGCCGGGTGCGATGGTAAGGGAATTCTCCCCCGCTTCCATTTGCGCCAGGTTGAGCACCTCCAGCGTCCAGGCCAGGCAGTTGTCGGTGGCGTGGCGTTTATTTCCCAGCGTGCCCACCAGAAAGAGCTTGTCCCGGGCGCGGGTGGCGCCCACGTAATACAATCGCTTTAATTCGGCCAGCTCCTTGTGCCGATTTCGCCGTTCAATCTGATAAAACAGGAACGGCTTTTCCTCCCGATACCCGTTCTCCGGATTCCGCAGGGCAAAGGCGATTCCCAGATCGGCGTCGTAGCAGTGCTTTTGGGCGCGCCCCCGGGGAATCTGCTGCAGGTAGGGACAGAACACCACCGGAAATTCCAGCCCCTTGGCCTGATGGATGGTCATGATCTTCACCGTGCCGGTATCTTCTAGGGCTACCTGGGCTTCTCCTTCCCGGGGATCCAGTTCGATTAACTGATGCAGGGATTCGATGAAATCCGCCAGCGCCATGAACCCGCCCTGCTCGTAATCCCGGGCCATTTCCACGATCTTATCCAGATTGGCCAGCAGTTGCTCCCCGTTCCATTCCGCCGCCAGGGTGGCCCGGTAGAAGCTGTCGTAAAAAATTTCGTCTAACAGGCGAGAGAGGGAGAGCCGGTCTCGTCGCCGTTCCCAGTGCTGTAACTGATCGCGAATCAGGGGAAGGAAAGCGGCATCCGGTTCGGGATAGCGGGAAAAATCGGAGGCGTTTTGCAGCTTCTGCCAGAAGGTATCCCCGGACTCCTGCCACAGGTGGAACAGGCTGATGTCGGAGATGCCCACCAGCGGGGAGCGTAGCAGGGCCACCAGGGCCAGATCGTCCCCCGGGTTGGCCAGAAACCGCAGCAGGTGATACACATCGAAAATCTCCTGCCGCTGATAGAAACCGATCCCCCCGATGGTCTTGAAGGGAATCTGATGCTGCCGCAGGGTGGCTTCCAATTCCAGCAGCCGGGTGCGCCGGGGAATGAGGATGGCGATGTCCCCCGGGCGGATGGTATCCGGCACCTCCCCATCCACGTGGCGGCGATATACCGTTGCCGGCTCTTCTAACAGCCGCCGAATGGCCTGGGCCACGTACTCCTCCTGAGACAGGTCGTTTTCCTTCAACTCCTCCTGATCCAGAACCGCCAGTTCCAGATGCAGCGCCTTGCTTTCATCCACCGTGCGCCGGGTTTCTAAAGGATCGTAGCCCACCTCGAATTCGTTCTCCGGGTCTTCACACAGAATTTGCCCGAATAGATGGTTGATAAATCGGTTCAGCCCGGGCAAAAAACGAAAGCTCTCCGTGAGGGTGACGTTGCCTTCGTAATCTTCCGGGGGAGAAATGGCTCCGGCAAAAGCTTGCTTTACCCGCTGGAACACCCGAACATCGGCGTTGCGAAAACCGTAGATGGACTGCTTGGGATCCCCCACCACGAAAAATTTATCTTCCTGAAGCTCCCCTTCGAGGGTCCCTATCAGAGAGATGATCTCCCATTGCAGGGCGTTGGTGTCCTGAAACTCATCCACCATGATGTAGCGGTAGCGATTGCGCAGTTTGTTCCGCACCGGGGGATGTTCCCGGAGGAGCTTCAGGGTGAGCAGTTGCAGATCGTCGAAATCCAGCACGCCCCGCTCTTCTTTCAGGTGGCGGTAGTGCGTCTGGGTTAATTGATACAGGTAGAGCACCTTTCGCAGGGCTTGCAGGTGCAGGGCATCCAGACGGGAGGGAGCCACGGGGAAAACGGTGGCGCAAAAGCGGCTTAGAGGAGCCATCGCTTCGCTCAGTTCCAGCAGCAGGGGGTGGGCCTCACCCAGAACTTTTTTGGTGCCCAGGCCGGTCAGGGATTTGAAGGGCTGTCCCTCATTGGTGCTGGCCAGATTCGCCAGATTTATCAGCCGCTGCCACAGTTCCGGATCCCGGGGAAAATGCCGCTTCATAGACAGGATGGCCTCGATGGCGGCGAAGAGATTCTGCCCCTTCTCTTTCAGTTTCTCCCGGGAAACGTCGCTGCGATGCAATGCCTCCAGGCAAGGGATGATCCTCTTCAGGAAATCTTCCGGGGAGAGATGTTTTTTCAGTTCCCGGAAGAAAGTCGCTTCCATCTCCGAGAGTATCTGGTCGTCGGAAGTGGTTGCCAGATGTTCCTGGAGCTGCTCCATCTCGTACGGGTGGGCCAGCATGGTTTCCAGGATTCGGCGCAGCAGGTGGGGGGGTACCTGGCGGAGCAGCTCCTTCCACTCCTCCATCGACCACTCATTTTCCGGTGGTTCCGGGAGCGCAGGGCCTTCCGGTTCGCTCCAACCGGTATCCAGGCGGGAGAAGATGTCATCCAGGGTTTCGGTGATGAGCAGTTCTTGCTGGAATTCGTTGAGTACGGCGAAATCCGGATCCGTGCCCGAGGCCACCGCGAATTCCCGGAGCACCCGGGCGCAGAAGGAGTGGATGGTGGAAATCTGAGCCGAGTTGAGCCGTTCCCGCAGTTCCATGATCCGGGCGTGCTCCCGGGGATCGCGGGTGCTCTGGAGGCGCCGGTCGATGACCTCCGCCACCCGATCCATCATCTCCGCGGCGGCTTTTTCGGTGAAGGTAATGGCCAGCACCTGGCGAATGTCCACCTGCTCTTCCAGGATGATCTTCAGGTAGCGCTCCACCAGGATGGTGGTTTTTCCCGATCCGGCTCCGGCGGTAACGGAGATGTTGCGATCCGTTGCCAGCGCTTCCTGCTGGCGGGGCGTCAGCCGATGGGTGGCGCCCGGAGTAGAGAGATCATCTTGTGGGGATTTTTGGGTCATAATATCTTGTTTTTACTGATACTGGATGCTGGATGCTGGTCGAAGCTCCTGGCGAAGTTATGAGCGGAGATCCCGATCTTTAAATTCCGACGAATGTCCTTTTCTCACCCCTGCGCCGCCGCCCGGGGTTGCCAGGACTCCGCTTCAATAAACACTCGCTTAACCACCGGATGGGCTTCCTTGATCCGGCGGTTCAGTTCGCCGATGATTTGCTCCACTTCTCCTGCCGCAAGGCTGTCGGTAAAATCCACCGTCAGGGTGACCAGCACAAACTCCGGCCCCATATGCAGGGTGAACAGGTGGATGATCCGCTCGATGGCCGGGTGCTCCTGCACCATCTGCCGGATGCTGCGCACCAATTCCGGATCGGCACTCTCGCCGATGAGCAGGCCCTTGGTTTCATAGGCCAGCCAGATGGCCGCCACCGCCAGAATCAACCCGATGATGATAGAAGCCGTGCCGTCGAAATAGAGCAGACCGGTAAACTGGGTGAGGAAGACGCCCAGAAAAGCCACCACCAACCCGGCCATGGCCGCCACATCTTCGAACAGCACCACGAACATGGTGGGATCTTTGCTCCGGTGGATTGCTTCCAGGAATCCCAGATTCCCCCGAACTTTGTTGAACTCCCTCAGGGCAAAAAAACAGGCTGCGCCTTCAAAAATCATCGCCGCTCCCAGAACGATGTAATTGATCAGGGGGCTTTCCATCTCCCGGGGATGTTGCAGGTGGTGAATCCCTTCGTAAACGGAAATCCCCGCTCCCAGCGCAAAGATGAGAATCGCCACCACAAAGCTCCAGAAGTAAATTTCCTTCCCCCGGCCAAAGGGAAACTGTTCATCGGGAGGGCGCCGGGCCCGCTTCATCCCCAGCAGCAGCAACAACTGATTTCCCGTATCCACCAGGGAGTGAATGCCCTCTGAGAGCATGGAAGAGCTACCGGTGATACCGGCGGCAATAAACTTGGTCACCGCAATAAGGCTGTTTCCGGTAAGGGCGGCAAAAATCACCTTGCGAGAAGAGGCGGCCATGGAAAAGCGCTCCGTATTCGTTTGCCGTGGTGCAAAAACATACAATCCGACGCTTCAAATTGCAACAAAAGATAATCCGGCGAGGGATTTTCTCCGTGGTTTGAATTTCTTCTTCCCGGTGATTAAGTTTGGCGGGCGCCGAACCGGGAAGCGGCGAGGAGACGAGAAACCGGTCTTTCAGGGATGGAACCTTTGGTGACGGCACTGTTGTTCGGAATCTATAACCTGTTGATTATTCCCTTATTGGTAGCCGGGCTGCACATCGTGGCGATGTTCAATTCCCGCTATCGGGAAGGGCTGTTGGGGCGTTACCGGTGGCACCGGGCGGTGCGGAACTTTTGCCGAAAAAATCCCCCCGCTTCCGGAGAGATATTTCTGTTTCATTGCGCCTCTCTGGGAGAATTCGAGCACATCAAACCGTTGCTGCGGCATTTAAAAGACGCCGACCCCCATTGCAAAATTGTGGTGATGTTCTTTTCCCCTTCGGGCTACCGACATGCCGGGGAGTGCCCGGCGGTGGATCTGTTTATTTACACTCCCATCGACTGGTGGCTACCCATGTATCGGCTGTATCGGCTGTTACGGCCCCGGGCGCTGGTCATTGCCAAGCATGACGTATGGGCCAATCAGGTGTGGATGGCCCGCTTGATGGGCATCCCCTGTTTTCTGATCAACGCCACCCTGTATGCTTCCTCGGGGCAATTGCACCCGCTGATGCGCTTTTTTCAGCGGGCGGTGTATCGCCGCTTTACCCGCATTCTGGCGATCTCGGAAGCCGACCGGGCCCTGCTGGAGAAGCTGGCGCCGGGTTCGCGCATTGCCGTGGTGGGGGATACCAAGTACGATCAGGTGGTGCAGCGCAGCCGGGAGTCGCAGCGCAAAAAGGTGCTGCCGGAAGCGGTGGTGGCCGGGCGGCGGGTGTTTGTGGCCGGGAGCATCTGGCCGGAGGATGAACGGCAACTCATCCCGGCGCTGAAAACGCTCCGGGAAGCCTTCCCCGACCTGTGCCTGATTCTGTGTCCCCATGAGCCTACCCCGGAGCACATCGGTCATCTCCGCCGACAGTGGGAACCGCAGCCGGTTTGCTGCTACTCGGAGTTGACCCCGAATACGGCTGCCCCGGTGATCATCATTGATCGGGTGGGCATACTGGCCAACCTGTATGCCGCGGCGCAGGCGGCGTATGTGGGCGGGGGGTTCAAGCAGAACGTGCACAACATCCTGGAGCCGGCGGTGTACGGTATCCCGGTGTTTTTCGGGCCGGTGAATGCCAACTCCCGGGAAGCCCAGTGGCTGAAGGAGCGCTGCCCGGAAGCAGAAGTGCATGACGCCGGGGAGATCGAAGCGCGATTGCGGAAAGTTTTTACCGAAGAAAGGTACCGAAAAGAATTGGGGAATGCGGCCAGAGGATTGGTCTATGAGCGCGCCGGGGCCACACCGCGGGTGGCCGAAGAAATCCGGGCTGCACTACAGGCCTGAAAGCAACCTCAGGAAAAGATTTTTTCGATGTTTACCGAAAAGCCCTTCAACAACTCCGAGGCAACGCTGCCGGATTTGATCGCCTGACCCACCGGTTTAAATTTCCCCTCCTGAAGAGCGTACACCTCGATGCTGTCTTCCATGGGATCCACTATCCAGTATTCTTTCACC